>JABGVJ010000013.1 GCA_018646105.1 bacterium | reverse complement strand
CAGGTGCGCTAACCAAGCTGCGCTACACCCCGACACGAAGATAACATTTTATTTCTTCCAAAGCCTTTTGTAAAGCTCTAGCTCGATGACTAATTTTATTTTTTTCACCTAACTTCATTTCCGCAAAAGTAAAATCACACCCATCTGGTTTAAAAACAGGGTCATAACCAAACCCATGTTGACCACGCATTTCTTGAATAATTTGCCCGAAAACCTTACCTACAACTATTTTTAATTTACCGTTAGGCAACTTTAAAGCAAGTGTACAAATAAAATTAGCCATCCTGTTTTCTTTACCGCGCATTTCATCTAGTAATTTCTCACACATTTGGTTACTAGTAGCGTTTTCACCAGCGTATCTGGCCGAATAAATTCCAGGCCTACCATCTAAAACATCAACCTCCAACCCAGAATCATCCGCCAAAAAAATTCGATTTTTATGCTCTTTAAAAACCGCTATTTTCTTTCTTACATTTTCTTCAAAAGTAAAACCATCTTCCACCACATCTATTTTTTCCTTAAAAACTCTTAGGTAAGGGAATATCTCTATTTCTTTGATTTTAAAAACATGTTCTATTTCTTTGATTTTATTTTGATTATTAGTAAAAACTACGATTTGCATAATATTCAAGAAACTCTATGAACACTATAAACATCCCCAATACTTTGAATCGCATTTTTTATTCTATTTAAATGATCTATATCTTTTATTTGTAATGCAAGTTTCACATAAGCCGTACCGCCATTAGACTTAGAATCAACTTCCAACATATTTGTTTTATTTTCCACGATTTTATTTATAACATCTTTTAAAAGCCCCTGTCTTTCAAACGCATCTATATTAATAACTATCGGATATAGTTCTTCTTTTTGATTTGATTCCCACGCCACCTCAACTAAACGCTCTTTATTTTCTTCTTTTAAATTTAATAAATTTAAACATTCTTTCCTATGGACAGAAATACCTCTTCGCATAGTAATGTAGCCTATAATAGAATCTCCCGGTAAAGGATTACAACATTTAGCCATATAAACCTCTATGCCCGACTCTCCTAAAACCTTAACTCTATCAAAGCTTATCTTTTTCTTTTTAAAAGAAACAACCTCTTCTATTAAGGTCAAATCATCATCCTTTTTATCTTTTTCTTCAAAAATATTTTTTAAAATTTTTATAGCGCCATCTATAGAAAGTTCTCCATAAGAAACCCCTAACAAAAACTCTTCCATGGTATTAATATTATAATTAGCTAGAAATTTTTTGGTTATTTCCGTATTAAATACTTCCTTAGGCAAAATACCAATCGTTAATAGTTTTTTTTCAAATTCCGCTTTAGCCCCTTTTAGATTTTGTTCATGTTTCTGTTTTCGAAACCATTGTTTTATTTTGTTTTTAGCGAAAGACGTGCCTAAAAAATTAATCCAATCAATTTTAGGAGCTTCTTTTTTACTGGTAAGTATCTCCACTATATCCCCACTTTTAAGCTTATAAGTTAAATTAACAATTTTATTGTTAACCTTTGCCCCCACACACTTATGCCCAATTTGCGTGTGTACCTTATAAGCAAAGTCTATAGGCGTCGCGCCAATAGGCATCGTATGCACAGCTCCTTTTGGTGTAAAAACAAAAACTTCATCATCAAAAAGGTCAATCTTTAAATTTTGCATATACGCAGTAGGTGCGTCTTTTTGTTTTTGAGTTTCGATTAATTCTCTTAACCAATAAAAATCCATTTTGTCTTTATGACGCACATTGGTCATTTCTCGGGCTTCTTTATATTGCCAATGAGCCGCCACTCCATATTCAGCAATATCATGCATTTCATAGGTACGAATTTGAATTTCTACCGGATGCCCATTCGGCCCTATAACAGTTGTGTGTAAAGACCTATACATATTAGTCCGGGGCATTGCAATATAGTCTTTAAAGCGCCCCTCTATAGGCTTGAAGGCCGCATGCACAACGCCTAAAACTTCATAGCATTCTTTTAAAGCAGGTACCAAGATACGAATTCCCATCAAATCATAAAGAGTTTCTATGTTTCTTTCCTTTTGTTTTTTATAAATACTATAAAAATGCTTTGGTCTACCCGTAACCTTTCCTTTAACTTTCGCTTTTACTAATATTTTTTTTACCTGTTCTATAAACCCATCAATATACTTTTCACGATCTTCTCTTTTTAAAGCCACCAATTCTTTTACGTTTTTAAATTCTTTGGGGTATAAATAATAAAAAGCCAAATCTTCTAATTGCCATTTGAGGCTTATAATACCCAACCTATTCGCTAACGGCGCAAAAATTTCTAGTGTTTCTTTAGCTGTTTTAATTTGACTTTCTCGATTTTTATATCTTAAAGTTTTCATATTGTGCAATCTATCTGCCAACTTAACAACCACTATTCTTAAATCTTTAGCCATCGCTAAAAACATTTTTCGGAAATTTTCAGCCTGCTCTTCTTCTAACGATCCAAAAAGAATCTTATCAAGCTTAGTTAACCCCTCAACAATATAAGCTATTTCCTCTCCAAAATTCTTTTTTATGTCTTCTATACTTATATCGCAATCCTCCACCGTATCATGCAATAATGCAGAAGCAATAGACACCGCATCTTGTTTTATATCCGCTAGAATTTTAGCTACTTTTAAAGGATGATCTATATAAGGTATTTTGGATTCTCGATACTGACCAGCATGCGCTTTTTTAGCAAATTTATAAGCTTTTTCTATCAGAACCAAAGACTCTTCTGGCAAATATTTTTCTATTTTATTTTTTAATAGTTGAAATTTTTTATCTATACTGTCCATAAACCTATTTTATATCTAGTATGTTCAATTGAACAGATTCTCGGCCTGCCCATGTATTTAATTCTAAATTAAAAGCCATTTCAAAGCTATCTTTATATAGTAAATCAAGTTTATCCGCTAAACCAAACCCAATTCCATCAAACAAATATTTTCCACTTTTATCCGAAAACGTCCCCTTTAAATGTTTACCCTTACCCACTTTTCTAAAATCAATTACTTTAAAATTATTTGCATATAAAACAGGGGCCGTATTTCCATTTCCAAAAGGATGAAGTAAATTAATTTCCTTTACCAAATTTTTATTTATTTGATTTGGTTGAATCTGTACATCAATATCTAAAACAGAAACCAATTCGCTTTCCTGTATTTTTTCATTACACAGTTTTAGAAACTTATTTTTAAACCCCATTATATTTTGCGGTAAAAGACCAAATCCAGCAGCTTGTTTATGCCCACCAAATTCCTCAAAATATTCAGAACAACTTTTTAATAACTCATAAATATTCACGTTTCCGACACTTCTAGCAGACCCCCGCGCTATTTTCTCATTATAAGATATCAAAACAGCCGGTTTCGCGTATTTATTTACTATTTGAGAAGCCGTAATACCAATAACTCCGGAATGCCAATCATTTCTGGCTAAAACACAAACCTTATCTTTTTCAAGATCATGTTCTTCTTGTAATATTTCTTCAGCTTGACGTAAAATCACCTGACCTATTGCTCGGCGTTCTTGATTTATTTTATTCAATTTTTCCGCTTTTAATTGAGCCTCTTCTTTAGATGTACTAATCAATAAGTCTACGCTATAGGAAGCGTATTGCAACCTACCCGCCGCATTTAGTCTGGGCGCCAAAACAAAGCCCACATCTCGCACTGAAATTTGCTCTCTTTCAAAACCAGATACTCTTAAAAGCGCGTCTACACCTATTCTTTTTCTTTGTTCTAATTTTGCTAATCCAAATTTAACAAAAACTCGGTTTTCTCCCGTTAAAGGAACCATATCTGCGATTGTACCTAAAGCCACTAAATCTAAATCGTTAGCTAAATTATAATCAACTTGAAAATGATCAACATAAAATTCCAAAAACTTATAAACTACCCCTACTCCACAAATATTATATAGACAATGATTTTCCGGTAAAAATTTCGGGTTAATAAGCACGTCTGCGTCAGGTAATTTATCAGGGATAGTATGATGATCCAAAACCACAACTTTAATATCGGCATTCTTTTTTAAAATAGCAATTTCTTCAAAATTACTGATTCCGCAATCTAAAGTAAATAACAAATCATATTTTTTATCTAAAATTTCTTTTACTGCGTTTGTATTTAACCCATATCCATCTATATATCTGTGTGGAATATAAAAATCTACGATCCCGCCCATAAATTTCACAAAAGAAATCAATAAAGACGTAGAAGTTATACCGTCCACATCATAATCACCATAAATCAAAATTCTTTTTTTATTTTTTATGGCATCTTGTAACAAATTCGCCGCCGCAACTAATTTTTCATAGCCTAAATCTTTTTTATAATTACCCAAAAATGGATTGATGAAATTATTTACTGTTTTTAAAGATCTTATATTTCTATTTAATAAAACCTGTGCGAGAATTTCACTTTTTTGAATTTCTTCAGCTATTTTTATGCTTAATTCTTTGTTTTGAGGATAAATATGCCAGGGTGCCTCCACTTGTTATTCAACCCTGACCAAAAAAAGCTCCTGACCATATTCTATAGAATCCATAGTATCTACTAAAACCTTCTCCACAACTCCATCATGTTCAGACTCTATTTCGTTAAACAGCTTCATTGCTTCCACAATACAAACCACTTGTCCGATTTTTACTTTATCGCCCACTTTTATATAAGGCGCTGATTCTGGTTTAGGTGAACCATAAAACGTACCTACCATCGGTGATTTTATAGCTATTAGTTTTTCATCAAGAACTACTTTTTCTTCTGTTTTACTTTTAACAACCTCTTCCCTATGCGGTTTAGTCACTTCTGACCCAGAGGCCATAGGCATAGTTATAGTAGGCACTCCTTTTTGCTCTTTACTAATTTCAACATTATATTTCTCTGTTTCTAATTTAAGGGACGCTATCGCTGAACTTTCAAAAAGCTTAATAATCTTCTTTAATTCTTTTAATTCCATCTTTTTTCCACCTTTTCTTTAAAAAAATAGTCTTTTCTCCATCATTTTACCCCAAAACCAATAATATGTTCAAATTATAAATTTTAATGTGTTATCATATATACAAGGTAGTCCAAACAATCGCCCTAATAATCCAGTTTATCAGGGAGGAAAGTCCGGGCTCTACAGGGCGTAATGCCGTCTAACGGACGGAAGAGGAAACTCTATGGAAAGTGCCGCAGAAAATATACCGCCCTTCAAGGCTTTTGCTTAGAAGGGTAAGGGTGAAAAAGTAAGGTAAGAGCTTACTAAAGCTGTTGAAATATAGCTTTTTTGGTAAACCCCATTAAGAGCAAGATCAAATAGGAAACCAGAGACGGCCCGTCTCGCTTTAATTTCTGGGTAGATCGCTTGAATCTAATAGCAATGTTAGATCTAGATAGATGATTGTTAAAACAAAACTCGGCTTATGGACTACCTGTTTACTTTTTTATGAAAAAAAAAGTTTTATCTGAAATTATACAAAACAACGAAAAACTTACCTTTATCCTAGAAATTCTAGATAAAGGCGAAGACACCTCTCTTTTTCAAGAAGAAGCATCCACTATGCTTCCTCAGTTTTTTTCTTCCGAATCTTATAACGAAAAAATCCAACTACTAAAACAGCTACTTCAAAAAATCAATACTAATCCTAATTTAAAGGCTAAGTTAATTAATCAAAAAAACATTTTTTTACTTGAAAAACTAGAAAAAAAATTAATGTCTAACAAAACCTCAAATCTAGAAAAAATGAACACGCTTACAAATATCAAACAAGCTCACTTCACCCTTAAAGAAGAAACCATCAAAGATTTATTAATAAAGCCAAATTCCGTTAACTTAAAAAATTATCTACTTAGTTGTTTTGCTGATCAAATTTCATACCAAACCTATAAAGATATAATTTTTTTCACCCGAGACCAACATTTAAAAGAATTAGTCGTAAAACTATGTCCACCTGCTAAAATTCCGCTCTCCTTATTAAATAAAATACTGTTAAATAAAAAAGAAGACGCAGCACTAAAATTATTAATTTTGTCTAAATACGGTCATAAAATAAACAATACTATTTTACAAAAAATCCTTGTAACTCCCGCTGAAACCAAAAACATACGTTTAGAAGCGGCTCGAAAAATAGCAAGTCAAACTAACTTAAATTTGAAGTTTCTTTTAAAAATCTTTTTTGATCAACAAACCCCCATAAATTTTAAAAGTGAACTTACAAAAATTTTTCAAATTCAATTTCCACATTATGTATTTAGAAAGTATATGCTTTCCACACAAATCCCACTCAAAGATAAATATCAAATTTTGAATATTCTTTATTCGAAATTAAAAGATTTTAATCGAGACGGCACCATTAATATGTTATTTTTAATAATGCAAGATTATCTTAATACCCCAATTCTAATCTTAAAAAGTAAAGCCTTGGATTTAAAATTTATTAATAAAATCATCAAAATAGATACACTAAATACTAAAACCAAAAATTATATTTTAGAAACGTACCCTGACCTATTAACTCCTCAAAAACTACAGAAACTCCTTAATTTACAAATACAAAATCATAAATTACCGATAAATTACCGTACAAAAATTCTACTAGACTTCCCTCAATCTAATACGCTCTCTCAAGTTTTTTATCTATTACAAAGCATTAAAGAACCTTTGTATTTTAAAATTCGTTTACTCATCAATCATTATACGGAAATATTGAACGCAACTGATTTTTGTATTTTAGAAAATATTTTGCTTAGTCCCGCTCAAGACTTGAAGTTAAAACAAAAAATTATTTATCTTTTTTATGAGAAAATATCAAACCAAACTTTATTTAAATGGCTTCTTCAAAAAAACCAGGATATTAACTCTATATATGTACAAAATTTAATTTCAAAAATTATTAAAGACCCTTTTCGTTCTCAGCTTATCACAAAGCTGCTTACCTCTAAACATTACAAGACTATCGATTTAATTCTCAAGACACACCTCAAAAAGCTGCCTTCTTTTTTACTAGAAAATTTAATTTTAGATCCAGATTACCCTCTATATCTAAAAGAAAACATTTTAAATCAAAAGTCCCTTAAACATAATTTTAACCAAAACGGAATTTTAGATATTATATTTGCAGATCCGAAAGAAAACCCCGCTTTACGTCTCTTAATTTATAAGCACTGTGCTCAATATCTTACCCCAAACATTATTCAGCAAGTAAAAACAAACCCATCTGAAAAAAAAGCTTTTTTAAAAAAACTAGCTTAAACTTTTCGAGTCCCTTAGTCTGGCGCGCAATGTCTTTTCTACGCTCACTCGATCATTAAAATAAAAAAGCCCTCGAAAAAGAGGGCTTTTTTAATCTAATTAAGAAAAACGTGGATTATTTACCTAAAATTTTGTACATACCAGTACTACATGTTTTACATTTACCTTTTAATGCTCTTCTGCCATTTTTCATTCTAACTTCTTTAGCATCATCCATTTCTCTCTTAGCTTTACATTTTACACAATATCCCTCTGCCATTTTATTCTCCTTTCATTTTTTAATTTCTGTTTTCATTATACTATTTAGATAAGTATATGCAAGCATAAATTTTACAGAGATCTAATCTTAAACCAAATCACATTTTTTGCAGTAGCTTTTATTAGCTATTTTTTAGCAATTCTAGCTTAGATAGTTTTATAAAAATTTTATCGCCTGGTTTGACCATTCCTTTGAAAAATATTTTCTTTGTTTCTATAATTTCTACTTGATCGAAAAAAACAGAGTCCTGCCAATAAACTTGTAAAATAATTCCTCTTGCTTGAGCCACGGCCACACCGTTTTCTTTGACAATTTCAGCATCTGCCTTAATTTGATAACGCCCCTTTGTTCCTTTTTGAGCCAGATATGCGGCTAAAACATAAGTCAAATCCGCAATTGCCATCCATTGCATTACCCCCATCATAATGGGGTTCCCTGGAAAATGCCCCTTAATCAAAGTATGTGTTTTAGGATATGTATAATCACCACAAATTTCTAACGAATCCTCATCTAAACTAACCAGATTATCTATCAAAAACATTTCCGGCGCTTTGTTTACATTTTCTTTATTTATGGCTTTTTTAGCAGTAGGCCAAGTTAGCACTGTGTTTTTTTCAACAACTGTTTCTAGATCTTCCATTTTCGTATAAAAAGCCATCATTTCTCCAGAAGCTATAACCTGGTTTTGTGCGTTTGTTAATTCCCCTCCATATTTCAAAAAATCACCTTTAGCTTTTATTTTTCTTACCGTACCGCTTACTTTTTCATTAACCAACATATCTCTATGCTTTTTAAAATTAGATACAGCTGCAAACAAAGCTACTCGCCCTTCAGAAATTTTACCTGTGCTAACAATTGAACCCAGCGCTAAAATTTCCATAAAAAATGGCTCCATAACCACTCTTTGCTTGGTGTTTTTTTGTTTTAAAAATATTTCTCTACCCAAATGATCTTTTTCGTTAATAGTAATTTCTATTTTCCCTTCAATCTCTTCTACGGTTTTTGTTACCTCACATTTATCTAATAAAATATTTTCAAACCTATGTGGTATAGACTCTTTGATTTCCTCTTGTTTTAAAACTTTTACTTTCATCAAATATCTCCTTTACTTAATTATTTTTTTTATGTTCTTTTTTAATTTTTATTTTCAAAATAGTCAACGCTGATTTCAATAACCTGGATACATGGGCCTGCGAAATCTTTAGTTTTTTAGACATCTCCAATTGCGATAAATCCTCATAAAAATATAAATATATTACTTTTTGTTCCGTTGCGGGAAGCTCCATAATAAGTTGCTTTAAATATTCTTTATTTAGAATATTATCTTCTCCCTCTTCAATCAATCCTAAACAGTTCAAAAAAGAAACACTGCTTGATCTCCCTCTTTCAGGGTCTTCTATTACAGAACTATCCAAAGACACCATACTACTAGATTGCCCAGCTTCCAACGCTTCCAAAATATTTTCTTGGGACAGACCCAACTCTTGGGCTATAACCGATACCGTAGGAGACCCCTTTTTAACCTGCATATACAAAGAAATAAAGCGTTTTATTTTCAAATAATGCTCATCTAAACGTCTAGGTATTTTTAAAAGGCGTTTTTTATCTCTTAAATAATGCTTAATTTCGCCAATCATATTAGCAACCGCAAAAGTTTCAAAACTAACATTTCGCGAAAAGTCATATCTTTCAATAGAGTTTAAAAGACCTATATTACTTACTTGTATAAGATCTTCTTTTTCAGAAGCAATATAAGTAAATTTACCAGCAATCCCTCTGACCAAACCAACATAATACGTTAAAATCTTCTCTTTATCTTTTAAAGAATTGGTTTTGTTATATGTTTTCAACAATACTGCTATATTCTGTTTTTTAGTCATAATATAAATCTACACCATTATTTCTTAATAATTCAAGGTAAAGTTTAAGTATACACGTATCAGCAGTTGCGTTTCAAAAAAACGAGCCCTTTTTTCATTCTAGTTGCTTTAAAATAATGTTATAATTTTTTATCATGTATCAATTTAATTCCAAAAAAATAAAACCAGGAGATACTTTTCTTTGTTTACCTAAAGGCGAAAAACACTTAGAAGAAGCAATGCAAAATGAGGCTTCCGATTACATTGTCTTAAACCGTCCCGAAATGGCCAAACTAGCCGCTAAACATTATAATTACCCCTCTAAAAAACTAACCGTAATTGGTATTACGGGTACCAAAGGTAAAACAACTACTAGTTATTTACTCAAAGCAGCTCTTGAACTAGCTGGTTTTAAACCTTATGTTTTAGGCACTTTAAATTCCGATTTAACAACCCCTGAATCTTTGGATACACAACGTCTAATGGCCGAACACCTTAAAAACAAAGGTACCCATTTTATTATGGAGGTGTCATCACAGGGAATCGCTCAACATCGCATTGACCAGATCGATTTTGATATCAAAATTTTTACGAACATAAGTCTTGAACATTTAGATTTGCACGGCACTTTTGCAAATTACAAAAAAATAAAAATGGGTTTTATGCGTAAAGGTAAAAACATCAAACTATATCCCCAAGATTGGCAAATAGAAAAAATCTGGTTTAAGCACAACTTACTAGGCAAATTTAATGCTCAAAACTTAAAAACAGCTATCTGCGCTTTAAAAAAATTAAACTTAAAAGAAAAAATTATAGGGAAAGCTTTATCCAATATCAGTATTCCTGGTAGGTTTGAAACAATCAATCAAAATCAAGATTTTTTAGTTGTTGTAGATTTTGCACATACTCCCGATAGTTTGAAAAACACACTGCAAACCGCAAAAGAAATCACACTCAAACAAAGTGGCAGTTTATTAACTCTTATAGGATGCGGCGGAAACAGAGATCGGCAAAAACGCCCCTTAATGGCTAAAATCGCCGCTGATCTTTCAGATTATTTTATAATTACGCAAGACAATCCCCGTGCTGAAAACCCCGCTCAAATTATAGATGATATGCTCAAGGGACTCCCTCAAGACATCCATAATTATCAAGTGATCAACGATCGCCGCCAAGCTATTCATTCCTTAATTAATCAAGCGAAAACTAATGATGTCGTAATTATTGCAGGAAAAGGACATGAGACATATCAAATTATTGGACACCAAAAACACCCCTTTGATGATCGGGTAGAGGCGCGCCTTGCGCTTAAAAAGAAAAAAAATGCAAATCGCAATTGATATTAACAGCATTCAACCTGGAGACATATTTATTACAGAAGACCCAAAAATTCTGCAAAACAAAGCAATGGTTCAAGCCATTATTCAAAAAGGCGCTAAAAAAATAATCAAGGCTGATATTTTCAAACTAGCCCAAACATATCGTTCCCGTCTTAAAAATTGTTCTGTGTTAGCTATAATCGGATCCGCTGGTAAGAGCACTATCATTAATTTGCTTTATTCTATCCTAAAAGAAAAATTTTTTGTTCTAAAAACAGATTCGACTATGGGAATTAAATCCCTTCCTTTTACCTTGTTAAAGGCAGACTCCAAGACTGAAATTATTTTATTAGAGTTTTCTAGTAAAAATGCTAATGAATTAAAAAAACTAATCCAAATCGCCAGGCCAACACATCTTATCTTTGGCGATTTAGATAATGATTTAAAAAAAGCTTCAAACACTTTTTTTCGAAAACCCCTGCAATGGGAAAAAAAGAAAAAAACTGTTTGTCTAACCCCTCATTCTTCTACCTATACAAAACTACTAAACAAGACACAAAAATATAATTATCAACCGTTAATTTATGAAGGATCCGATCTTCCATCCCAAAACCTAAATCTGTGCTATTTACTAGGAAAATATTTTGAGCTTACCGAAAATGAAATTCAAAAAAACTTACAAAAATATCAACCAGACCCTCATCAATTTGAGATCATTAAAACTCCAAAACTAACAATTATCGATGATACAACAAATAATCATTATCAAGCTTTAATTTTTGCAATCCAATATTTAAAAAAGTTTTTTTATCGAAAATCACGCAAAATTTTAGTTCTAGGCCCTATTGATAAGCTTTCTAATCTATCTAAAAAAGAACAAAGACAACTGGAAGAACTTATCTTAGATAGCGAAATAGCCATGATTTTTTCTCAGACTAAAAACAACCTAAAACTAAAGCTCACGCCTGTTTATCCCTTTTCTTCTTTACCAAATATCAAAAAAAGACTTTTGCAGGAAATAAAAAAAGAAGATATCATACTTATCAAAAGTTCTGCTCAAAAAAATTTAACCTCGCTAATAAACATTTTAAAAACACAAACCTAAAAAAAATATGATTAAACTATTTTTATTTGTCATTTTCAACATCTGTTTTTACCTTGCTCTAATCTTTATTCTTAAAAAAATTCATATTTATCAACATATCTACAAATTAACACCCGAAACACATCAATCTAAAAAACATATTCCTTCTTTTGGTGGCCTAGGTATTTTAATCGGACTTCTATTAAGCTTTTTTCTTTTTCGTCTATATACACCTGAAACCGTTTGGCTTTTAGCCTTAACCATAGTTTTTGGCCTAATTGGTTTAACAGATGACCTTCTTTCAACTTTCCATCGACAAAACAAAGGGCTTTCTGCAAAACAAAAAATGCTGTTACAAACCAGTGCGGCTTTTATTTTTTTATTAAGCTATTCTTTTTTCTTCACATCTCTATCATTTTGGTATTTAGTTTTTTTTATATTTATCTTTGTTGGCACGTCAAACGCCACTAATTTGACCGATGGGCTAGATGGATTACTTTCAGGATTAACAATTTTTTCGTTACTCGGTTTTAGTTTTTATTTCTTTATTGCCTCACAAATCACGCTCAGCCTTTTCTGTTTATCTTTCGCTCTTACCTTACTTTGCTTTTTAGTCTTCAACTTTCATCCGGCTAAAATTTTCATGGGCGATACTGGCTCATTAGCCATTGGTGCTGCGCTAGCAGGCATGAGCCTGATTTTGCATAATCCTTGGGCCCTAATATTTTTAGGTAGCGTTTACATTTTGGAAACTCTATCCGTAATAATTCAAGTGGTTTCATACAAAACTAGAAAAAAGAGAGTTTTCAAAATGGCTCCTTTACACCATCATTTCGAACTAATTGGTTTTTCGGAAATAAAAACAGTGTTTTTATTTTGGTTAATAGGATTTATTTCACTACTTTTATTTATAGTCTGTTTGCTTTATTTTTTTATTGCCCTAAATTAATTTCGCTCTTCTATACCCCCCCCTTCATGAGCCGGTCACAAAATATCAGCATGCGTCTGTATATTTAAGCCGCCCCAAATCCAAGTTCAAAATTCTGTTTGAGGCCGCCACAATCTGAGGTTCATGGGTCACAATAACTACGGTAGAACCTTGATCATTAGCTTTTTGTAAATAGGTAAGTACATTTGTACGCATTTTGTGATCCAAATTATTGGTAGGGTTATCAGCCAAAATCAATTCAGGTAAATCAGCAAGTGCACGCGCGATTATTACTAACTGTTTTTCACCACTGGATATTTGAATCGGATAAGCATCAAGCTTACTACGTAAATGAGTATCTTTTAAAAAACTTAAAATCAATTTATTTCTTTTAAATGAGGAATGCCCTTTATGTAATAAGGGTAATTCAATATTTTCCAAAATATTGAATTTACCTAAAAGATGAGCTTCTTGCCCAATAAACCCTATTTTTTTGTTCCGTATTTCAGACATCTCACGCGATTTTATATCATTCATATTTTGTCCATCTAAATAATATTCTCCGTTATAGCCTGTATGCATTAACCCCATAATACTTAAGAGCGTGCTTTTACCGCTACCCACTGGCCCCATAATAGATACAAATTCCCCTTTCTCTATTTCTAAATTTATATTATGCAATATTACTTGTTTTTCCCCTTTTACTTTTATGTTTTTACTAACCTTTTTTAACTTTATCATTTCTTTTTCTCCTTTGTTATTCCTAAACCATTCCAAACCAACTCTAAATCCTTATATCCGTTACCCTCATCAAAAAAACAATCTCTCCAAGCACCTACTTTTTCTAACTTTATTGTTTTAAAATCCAAAAAATAAAAACCACCAATAGCTTTCAACAACATTCCTTTTCTTTTTTTCATCTCAACCTCCTTTAAAAAAAATTACGCCCGCCCCACCCTCTTTTAATCCCCATATTGAACAGCGTTCAATATCCACCAAAAAAATATATAAAAACCTCTTTTTCTCTACATCCTCCCTTCGTTTACAATATTGAACAATGTTCAATACTCACTAAAAAAATTAATTGATCACCGTTCAATTCAACACTGTCTTTTTTCTTTTGTCAAGTGTATTGAACAGCGTTCATTTTTCTTTACACATCTACTATTTTCCGTTATATTAAAATCCACCTATAAACTTTTAAAGGAGATTTCAAATGGGTCGTCGCAATGATCATTCCATAGAACAATTACAAGAATTAATTCTAAAGGCGGCTGAAAAAATCATAGAACAAGAAGGCTATCAAAAATTATCAGCCCGCAAAATATCTCAAGAAATCGGCTATACAGTAGGCACCCTATATAATGTATTTAAAAATCTCAACGAAATCATTTTAAAAGTTAATGCTCGCACCCTTATCAATTTACACACAAAAATAAAGTTAAACCTTACTCAACATCATAATTCTATGCCTGAATTGGCTAAATGTTATATTGATTTTTGGAAATCAAACTTCCAGCTTGCTAACATGCTTTTCAATTATAGTATGCCCAAAGGCGAAGAGTTCCCCCCTTGGGCTCAGCTAGAAATAGACAAAATGTTCCTCACAGTATCAAGCGCCCTTCTCCCTACTTTAAAAAACAACCTACCTTTGGCTCAAAAAGCCACCAGTGTCCTTTGGGCTGGAATGCACGGAATTTGTACGTTATGTCTTAGCGGCAAAATGAGCATCATTAGTCTTGAAAACGCCTACAGCCTAGCAGATTCCTTTGTCCGTGGATATCTAGACGGAATACTAGATTTATGAATAAAAACAAGCATCAAATTTGGGACTGGCCTCTTTTTATCACGACCTGCCTATTAATTACTATCGGCACGGTTATGCTTTTTTCTACCAGCCCTGTTGTTGGTTACTCTACTTATAATGATAGTTATTTTTTTATTAAACGCTTTTTCATATTCTTTCTTATTGGCATTCCTCTATTTATAGCCGGCTATCTTATTCCCTATAAACATTATCAAAAATTTGCTTTTAGCGGCCTGCTTTTTTCTATTCTTTTACTGCTCTTGACCTTTGCTCCTTCTATTGGTCGTAAAATAGGAGGGGCTTCTCGCTGGATAAACCTTTACTTTTTTCAACTCCAGCCTGTCGAAATCTGCAAATTTTTTATTACTGTTTTTCTAGCCGCCGCTTTTGCTAATAAAAAAAAACAAATTCAAAGTTTTTTCAAAGGAATACTCCCGCTACTACTCATTATCAGCATCCCTATCCTACTCTTAGGTTTACAACCAGACCTTGGCAACATAGTTGTTATCTTAATCGTCACTTTTTCACTTTTATTTTTAAGCAAGGCCAAAATCAAACATTTACTCATCTTCGCTTTTATTGGAATTTCCTTAATTTCCATAAATATTTTTATGCATCCCTATCAAATAACCAGAATCCAATCTTTCTTAACGCCCTGGGCCGATCCTTTAGGAAAAAATTATCACACAGTACAATCTTTCACGGCCATTGGCTCTGGCGGCATTCTAGGAAACGGGCTTGGACAAAGCAAACTAAAATATTTTTATCTACCTCTTCATTATTCAGACTTTATTTATGCTATCATCTGCGAAGAGGGAGGGTTTATTTTAGCGAGCATCATTCTTTTTCTTTTTACCTTTCTATTCTTTAGGGGATTAAAAATCGCTCTTTTTGCAAAAAACACGTTTGCTTATTTCCTTGCGTTAGGGCTTTCCTTGTTTTTGGTTGTCCAAGCATTTATAAATATCGGCGTAGTCATTGGCGTTTTGCCCACCACAGGCATCCCTTTAACCTTCATCAGCTATGGAGGAACCTCTCTACTCACTTCCATATTTTTTATTAGTGTAATATTAAATATTTCAAAATCCCAATAGATTAGGTATAATTCTCTAAAGATCTATGAATTATTAAAAAAAAGGAGCTTACATGAAAACTTTTCTTTTAACTACAGAATTTATTTCTGGCATCTTACTCGTTATTACCATCTTAATGCACTCCCCTAAAGGAGAAGGTCTTGGAAGTATTGGTGGACAAGCTCAGGTTTTCAACTATACCAAAGGCATCGAGTCCGGCCTCAATAAAATAACTTCTTTTTTAGGATTTGTTTTTTTTATTAGCGCCGCTATTTTAGGCATCATTATTACTTAAAAAAAGGAGTTATTTTTTGAAATATTGCAAAGCTTTAATTATTTTTACTGTATTATTTATTACACCCCTTTATGCTAACAGTCCCAAAACTATTGATTTAGAAACCATTGTCAATTCTTTTAATGCCCTAGAAACGCAAAGTGCTCCCACAAAGACTCAAACTCAAAAAAATAAAATTTCCGACATCAAAATCATTGGCAACAAAAACATTCCTCTAAAACTTATTAGTAATGAAATAAATTTAAAACCAGGTGACCAGGCTAACAATATTAAAATCAACCAAATCATTAAAAATATTAAATCGCTTGGATTGTTTTCCAATGTGGAATATCAGCTTCAAAAAGCCTCTAAAAACCATAAAATCTTAATCTTTAAAGTAAAAGAAAACCCTCTCGTTAAAAACATTATTTTTAAAGGCGCTACAAAAATAAACTCTGAAAAATTAAGAGAAACCATTTCCTCTCAAAAAAACAAAGTTTTCAATTACAACACACTGCGTAAAGATATGCAAAACATCGAAAAGCTTTATAAAGACCAAGGCTATTTTCTAGCTAAAATCTATAAAGTAGATGTCCCTACCTCTAAAAATAAAAACCTTGTTTTTTATATAGGCGAAGGAATTCTAGATAAAATCCTCATTACCGGTAATACAACGACTAAAGATTATGTGATCTTCAGAGAAATAAAAACAAAACCCGGCGATGTCCTAAATCAAAAAGAACTTAGAAAAGATCTTAAAAATATTTTTAATTTAAATTATTTTTCTGAAGCACTCCCTGATTTTATTCCCGCCCAGGAACCAGCTCATTATATTTTAAAGATAAATCTTACTGAGAAATCTTCCAGCTCCATAAATTTTGGAGGCGGTTATGGTGATACTAGTGGTCTTTTTGTTTTTGCTGATGTTTATTGGGACAATATATTAGGCACCGGTCAGTTAGTCTCTTTAAAAGGACAATTCGCCCGTCAATTTAAAAGCTCTACCTATCAATTCAAATATCACAATCCTTGGATGTGGCCCGAAAGAAAAGCATTTACATTTCGCGCTTGGCATACCAATGGAGAGCAGGCCTTTCTTAGCAATCTCACCAATGCAGGCGCTATCTCTTATAGAGACGAAA
Source organism: bacterium (assembly GCA_018646105.1). Classification (GTDB taxonomy): domain Bacteria; phylum Margulisbacteria; class Marinamargulisbacteria; order JABGVJ01; family JABGVJ01; genus JABGVJ01. The sequence continues at coordinate 61,795 of JABGVJ010000013.1, read as the reverse complement.
TCCGCAACGGTCTAGATGCGTCCGTAAGCATCCCTCTTGATGAAAAGCTACGAGTATCTCATAAAATACGCTTAGAAAACATTAATGTGACTGATGATAACAACGTCTATTCAGTACAAAGCTATACGCCAATGCTTTCTTATGACACCAGAGATGTCTGGTTTAACCCTTTAAACGGCGACTATTATACCTGGTCCGTGGAAAAAGGATTTAAAATAAACGCAGATTCTTTAAATTTCATCAAAACAGATTTAGGGCTAAGAAAATTTTTTCAAACCTTTGAAAATCAAACCATTGCTACTAGAATAGAGCTAGGATATATGGCCGGCGATCTTCAGGATTCAGAACTGTATTATACTGGAGGTGTAAACACTGTCCGTGGCTATAGCGATCTGTCCCCTTATAGCGTTGGTAGCAAACGATTATTAGCAAGTATAGAATATCGCGTTTCTTTCAATGAGGTCTTTCAAGGAGTGCTCTTTATTGATACAGGACTTGCTTCTAACAGTTTAGAAAATGTCCTGTCTTTTTCTCAGGGCTACAAAATCGGCAAAGGGTTTGGCTTAAGACTCAATACCCCATTGGGACCTTTTAGGCTAGACTTTGGTAATAACGAACAAGGAAATTGGTATACCCACTTCAATATTGGGCATGCTTTCTAAAAAAAACAAAAAAGGAGTTAAAAATGAAAAAAAATATTTTATTAAGTCTACTAGTCGCAGGTATAATGTTAATCCCTAGCTTAGCTTTTGCAGCAGATACCGTAGGAGTGGTTGATCTTCAAAAAATTTACTATAGTTACGCTGAAGCACAAAAAGCCCAGGATAGTTTAAAGAAAAAACAAGACGAATTTCAAAAGGAATTAGAAAAAAGACAAGAAAAAATAGAAGAAGCCAAAAACAAAAAACAAAATGATAAAAAAATAAAAAAACTTATTGAAAAACTAGAAAAAGAATTAGAGCCAAAAAAAGAGGCTCTTCTTAAATTAAATCAAGAACTAACTTTCAAGCTAAAAAACGATATTATAAGTGCTACTGATGAAGTAGCTAAAGAATACAATATTACGGTAGTCTTGGATAAACAAGTTATTATTAGTGGTGGCTTTGACATGACAGATTACGTATTAGAAAAATTAAACAATTAATTAATGAATCTTCGAAAAATAGCTACTCAATTAGCAGGAACCTTAATCGGAAACCCTGACCTTGAAATCATTAGCCTTGCTAGTCTAGATCAGGCGCAGGCTAATGATCTTTCATTTGTCCTAGAATCAAAATATATCAAAGAGAGCCAAGCTTCCTCAGCCGCCGCTTTTATTACTTTTAAGCCTATAAATAATCTTAAAAATCAAATTATCGTTAAAAACCCTCGCAAAGCCTTGGCCTTGGCTATTAATCTCTTATCTCCTGCCAAACCTGTCGAAACTTTTAACATATCTTCTAAAACAGAAATTCACAAATCAGCACAATTAGCTGACCAGGTTCAAATATCTGCCTTTACATCTATTGGTGAGAAAACCATAATTGGCACCAAAACGCGCATAGGTTCAAATGTAAATATTGGTCAACATGTTCAGATTGGCCAAAATTGCCTTATTTATCCTGGCGTCACCATTTATGATCACACTCAAATAGGCGACAATGTTATTATCCATGCCGGTTCTAATATTGGAGTCGACGGCTTTGGTTATTATCAAGAAAATAAAAAATTTCTCAAAATACAGCATATTGGGCGAGTCATCATCGAAAACAACGTTGAAATAGGAGCTAACACCTGTATAGATAGAGGTTGCTTAGGAAATACCGTTGTTCAACAAGGAACGAAGATAGATAATTTAAATCATTTAGCGCATAATACCATCATAGGTAAAAACTGCGCTTTAGCCGGTCTAATAGGATTTGCCGGAAGTGTTACTTTAGGAGATAATGTATTAATAGGCGGACAGGCTGGTTTTAACGGACATATAACTATTGGTGATAATGTTGTGGTTATGGCCAAAACAGGTGTTACAAAAAACCTTCCAAGCAACACTATAGTTTCCGGATTTCCCGCCCAAAACCATCGGCTTGAAATGCGAAAAAAAGCCGTTTTAAAAAAACTCGTAAAAAAAGAATTAAAAAAAGGAGGCTAAATTATGAAAAAAATATTTTATATACTAATCGCTATCTTTATGATCACCTCATTAGGATATGCCGCACCCAACATCTATGGTTCTTCAGGACTCATTGAGATGCCAACCGCTGAATCTCTACAATATAAAGAGTTCAATGTTGGTTTAGACTATAGCGTCAAATCCGAAGCCACCCCTTCTAGCAATAACGGTGTATATTACTACAAATTAAACTTAGGTTCCTTCAAAGGCTTTGAATTAGGAATTGTCGGAGGCACCATTCCTACAGAAGGCGTTTTTGTTAATCTAAAATATTATTTAATGTCCGATAATTCCCGATACCCTATTTCCATCGCTATCGGTATGGAAAAACTTACCTCACATACAGATTCTAGTGCTTATTTAGTCGCTTCTAAAAAATTCCAGGAAGGGTTTCACGGCCACTTTGGTTTTAAAGCGCATTTTCTAGGCGCAGAAATCGATTCTTCCATTATGTTAGGGCTTGAGTATCTTCTTTCGGATGAATTTTCCATAGAGACAGATATCCTCAACTTAGGAAATCAATATAGAATCAACTCTGGTGTTCGTTATTATTTCTCAGATAATATTTTCTTTAGAGCTTCTATCTTGGATATAACAAATGCTAGAGGCGAAGGCATGCTTTATAACGTAGGAGTGTCTTGGACTAGATTTTTATAAAAACCAAAGACCTTAAAAAAATCGAAAAAGTTGCTTAATATAAATTATTCTAGAATATTAAGCAACTTCTATTCTGCTGCTTAATCTAAAAAAAACAATTATGAACAACAATTTTATACATTTACATTGTCACACTGAGTACTCTTTGCTTGATGGAGCTTTAAAAATTCCGGCCTTAGTCAAACAATGCAAAGATTTTGATATGCCGGCTATCGCTATAACCGATAACGCTAATTTATATGGAGCTATCGACTTTTATACTACCGCCAAAAATAATGGGCTCAACCCTATCATTGGTTGCGAAGTCTACCTTACCGACGACATTTCTCAAAAAGAACGAGCTCGCGATCGCTTGATTCTACTGAGTAAAAACTATAATGGCTATCAAAACCTTATCGAAATCGTTACCATTTCGCATTTAAACGGTTTTTATTATAAACCCAGAATAGACTTAAACCATTTAAAAAAATACGCTGATGATCTAATCGCTATTTCTCCTGGGTTTCAAGGACCTGTGGCCAATCTTTTTAAAAAGGGCGAATTTGAAAAAGGTGAAAAAACCGCCTCAACTTTACAAGACATCTATCATGATAATTTTTATCTTGGCATCCAATCTTTAGGTCTCCATTATGAAGATATTATCAAAGAAGAAACCATCAGTATAAGTAAAAAACTAAATATTGAAATCGTCGCCACAAACGATGTTTACTATTGTGACAAAGAAGATGCTCACCTAAGAGATATTTTAGTCTGTATCCAAACCGGTAAAAAAATCGATGATGAAAACTCTCTCAAATTTCAAACTCAAGAAAAATACTTAAAAAGCCCTCAAGAAATGGCTGAATTATTTAAAGACATACCAGAAGCCCTTTCCAACACTATCAAAATAGCAGAACAATGCCGTTTAAAACTAGATACAGAACAAGTAAAACTGCCTAAGTTTGAATGTCCCGACCAAAAATCAAGCGAACAATATCTCAAAGAACTAGTTTATCAAGGATTAGCACTAAAATATCAAAACATTACAGAAGAAATAAAAAAACGCGCCGAATATGAACTTCAGATTATTACCAAAATGTATTATTCTAACTACTTTTTAATCATCTGTGATTTTTTAAATTATGCGCGCCTCCAAAACATTCCTTTTGGACCGGGACGAGGATCCGCAGCCGGGTCTATCGTTGCTTATGCCTTAGATATTACTAAAATAGATCCCCTCAAATACAAACTTCTTTTTGAAAGATTTCTCAATCCAGAAAGAGTTTCCATGCCAGATATCGATCTTGATTTTTGCATTAAACGACGTTACGAAATTATCGAATATATATCTCAAAAATACGGAAACGACCATGTTTCACAAATCATCACTTTTGGAACTATGGCCTCAAGAGGAGTTATACGTGATGTAGGCAGAGTATTAGACATTCCTTTGCCTGAAGTAGATTTTTTAGCCAAACTCATTCCTTCTACACCAGGTAATCAGACAAGTATTCAAGAAGCTATTAAAATAGTTCCCGAATTAAACAAAGCTTATCAAAATAAAAATTACCGCAAGCTACTTGATATTGGCATTCAATTAGAAGGGTTTGCTCGTCACACCTCCACCCACGCTGCAGGGGTCGTGGTTTCTTCTGAACCCTTATCCAAAACGGTACCTCTAACTTTAAATGAAGGGCAACCCGTAACTCAGTTTTCAATGGCAGCTGTCGAAAAAATAGGTTTATTGAAACTTGATATTTTAGGTTTAAGAAACCTTACCGTACTCCAAGATACTGTAAAAAGAATAAAAAACAATCACAATCTAGAACTAGATCTTAATAAACTACCACTAAATGACAAAAAAACATTTAAGCTATTATGTGCGGGGGAAACTATTGGGGTTTTCCAGTTAGAAGGCTCGGGTATGCGCAAGTTAATAAAAGATCTCCAACCCAAAAATTTTGAAGACATTATCGCTTTGTTAGCTCTTTACAGACCAGGGCCTTTGGGTTCTGGCATGGTAAATGATTTTGTCTCTAATAAAAACGGAAAAACCAAAGTCAAGTACGACTTACCTATTTTGAAACCTATTTTACAAGAAACCCACGGAATGATCCTTTATCAGGAACAAGTTATGCAAATAGCTCATACTATCGGCGGCTTTAGCATGGGACAAGCTGATATGCTTAGAAAAGCTATGGGGAAAAAGAAAAAAAACGTTATGGAACAAATGAAAGTAGAATTCCTAAACGGAGCTATGAAAAATAAAATTCCTCTTGAAAAAGCAGCCAAAATATTTGAATTATGTTACAAATTCGCTGAATATGGTTTCAACAAATCACACAGCGCCGCTTATGCTTTAATTTCCTATCAAACCGCCTACCTTAAAGCAAATTATCCTATCGAATATCTAGCTTCGCTCCTAACTTCTGTTTTAGGCAATATAGATAAAGTCTCTCTTTATATTGCTGAATGCCAACAATCTAATATCAAAGTATTGCCTCCAAATATTAACAAATCCAAAGCCGATTTTACCATTACGCCAGAAGGAATTCGTTTTGGCTTAGGCGCTATTAAAAATGTCGGTGACGGAGCTATCGAAAGTATCAACAAAAACGTAACAAAAAACGGTCCTTTCACTACGCTTTCTGATTTTTGTTTAAGGGTAGACCTAAAACAAGTAAACAAAAGAGTGCTGGACAGTCTTATCAAATGTGGGGCCTTTGATGAAATTGAAGACAGAAACAAATTATTGTCTTGTTATGAATCTCTTTTAGAAAGTGCTCAAGCCACTATCAAAGAAAAAAACAAAGGCCAATCTGGTTTGTTTTCAGACACTATCCTTTTAAAACAAAACACTCATTTAAAAAATAATACCTCTTATATTTATCTTTCTCCTCATGAAAAATTAAAAATGGAAAAAGAACTTATGGGTCTATATGTATCCGGCCATCCTTTGAAATTAGTTAAACAAAAACTAGCTAAATTACCCTATAACACCCTAAAAATAGGTAGTAACGACCATCAGAAACAAATAATTATCGGGGGAATACTAAGCAACTGTCGTCGTATCCTCAATAAAAATAAAAAAGAAATGATCGCTGCTAAACTAGAAGATTTACATGGCAGTATCTCTGTTCTTATGTTTCAAAATGAATCTTTTGACAAAAATGCTGCATTGTTCCAAGACGATAACTTAGTTCGTTTAAAAGCCAAAGTAAGTATCAGGGACGATAGCCCTATTCTTATCTGTAATGAAATTGAACTTTTGGAAAACATCAAAAACAATCAAGTCCATATTGACGCCGAATATTTAGATTTCACCAAAATTGCGCCTCAAATAAAACAATTGTGTCAAAAATATAAGGGTAAATCTCCCCTATACTTTCATATTAATGGTAAAATAATATTAACCCACGAAAAATATTGGTTAACCATTTCTCCCGAAACAACCGAAAGCCTATATCAAATTATACATGAAACCAAAGTTTGGATAAGTTAAAATGAAAAAACAGGCCTTAAAAACCAATCTTTTTAAACATTATAAGCACAAAGCCCCTCTGTCTCCGTCTTTTAGTAAAATATCTCTTCCTAAAATATCTTCACACCATCAATCCTTAAAAAAACAGCTTACTCTTTCTTCTCAAACCCTTATAGATATCACCCTATTTTTTCTAACTGAAATAAATAACGGTTTACATCAAAAAAAAAGCTCTCTCAAAATGCTGAAAACCCATATTAAGCCTTCTTCTCAAAAAAAAAGCGGGATTACCTTAGCGATTGATTGGGGCGGCTCAAATTTAAGAATTTTAAAAGTAAACTTAGATCCTAAAATAATTAATCCAGAAGAAATAGATATCTCAAAAAAAATTCAAAAAAAAATTAGTCCTATTGAAAAAAAACACCCTCTGCTTATTTTTGACCACATAGCGCAACACATTCGTAAACTTATCTCGCAAGAAAACAACCAAACAGACATTTCTTTAGGCCTTACCTTTAGCTTCCATTTAAACGCTAAAAATGCTAGCCATGGCCAAATCATAACCTTATCCAAAGAATTCTGCGAAACAGAAATTAAAGGCAAAGACCCCCATGTCCTTTTACAAAACGCTCTAAAAAAAATCCACCTTTCCAATATAAAAATAAAAGCTCTTTTAAACGACACTACAGGCACCCTCATCACCAAAGCTTATTTTAATCAAAATTGCGATGTTTCTATGATACTTGGTAGCGGAACTAATATTTGCCTTTTAATAGACAAAATGATTTATGTTACCGAATCTGGGGATTTTGCTATTCAACAAATTATTCCTCGCACTGAGTTTGATAAAACATTAGACCAAAATTCAGAAAACCCCGGGCAACAAATAGCTGAAAAAATGATTTCAGGGGCATATTTAGGCGAGCTCTTTAGATTAATAATTTTAAAAACCCTTACTAATTTACCGTCCTCACACCTCATTCACAAAAAAAACAGTTTTCATACCCCCTATTTATCTGAAATAGAAAAAGATACTTCTTTAGGCTTAAAAAAAACCAAACAAATCTTAACTACCCTCCAAATCGAATCTACTCTAGCCACTAGAATCAAAGCAAAAAAAATCATCCAACTTATTTCTAACCGTAGCGCAAAAATAGCCGCGGCTTGTTTAGCCGGATCTTTAAAAAAAATCGACCCCACTCTTTCCCAAAACCATGTCGTTGCTATCGATGGCTCTATTTTCGAAAAATATTATAAATACTCAGAAAGAATGATATCCTCTTTAAATAATATCTTTAAAAATAATAATAAAAAAATAAACCTTGTGTTAACTAAAAATGGATCCCTCTTAGGTGCTGCTATAGCCGCCCTAAACCAAACAGACTAAAGGAGGAACTAATGAAAAAACTAATAAATGCAGGAAAGTTTGAAATCTTATCTCTCAGCTCTAACGCTCTTGAGGTTATGGAAAAAGCCGGCCGTACCTGCTATAAATCCCAAAGTAACATAACAAATCAATCCGCTAAAATATTTATTGAAAAAATAAGAAAACTAGGCCACGAATCTGTTTTAGAACACTCCTCCATGACTGTCCGTTTTTACAACATTTCCCGCGGCTTCACACATGAAATAGTAAGGCACCGCTTATGCGCCTTTAGCCAAGAATCTACCCGCTATGTGGGATACCACAAAGGGGATCTAGAGATTATCGTCCCTCCTCACAAAATAAACACCCCTGAAATAAAAGATATAGACACAGTGCTCACGCAAATCGAAGAGTGTTATAAAAAACTCAAAAAAATTGGTTGGAAAGCTGAAGATATACGTCAAATTCTTCCTATCGGTATTCGTACTGAAATAGTTATGACCACAAATTTTAGAGAGTGGCGCCATATTTTCAAACTAAGAACCAGCAAGGCTGCTCATTGGGAAATAAAAAAAGTCTTAACGGATTTATTAAACTGGTGCAAACTAAATATTCCGGTAGTTTTTGATGATATTCAACCTGAATAAAAAAAATTTTTAATCTTTCTTTAAAAACCTTAAAGTTTTTTGTTTTTTTATCGATAAAGAATATAGTTCAATAAAATCTTTTATATATGAAAGGGACAATAAAATGCCTCAAGAAAAAATAACTACCAAAATAGAGCATAAAACAAACCAAGAAATTATAGATGGTTTAGCTACAACTATTACTATAAACAAAAAAAACCAAAACCTATCTGAAAAAATAACTAGTAAAATAAACGATTTAAAAAAAGACCAGCATAAAAACAAAGTCAAAAAAATAAAAAACCAACTAGAAAACAAAACATATCAACAACCTAGTAATAAAATTTTAGCTGAAAAAATAATCAAAGATATTGATGTTTTAAACTTTTTAACAAAAAAACTTTAAAAAATAGCCCCTAAAATTTCTCAATTACCTAATGGGTCTGTTTGTTTTTATTTTACACAAAACACAAATCTCATTACTTGTTAAATTAATTTTACACACCTTACAAACTTTATAACCGGCTTTTCTTTTCAGTTGTATTTTTTTTAAAACCTTTTCATGTAGAGAAATACTTGTATTTTTCACTTTAGTTGTTGGAGTAAAAACCTCGTCCGCAGAAAAACCAAAAACAATTTTTAAATTATAAACGACCTTTCTAGCAAACAAACTATTAATCTTTTTTAATAAATCGTTTTTATAAAAATCTATTTCATTTACCCACATTTGATTTCTGGATTCTATGACCAACAAGCCCTTTTTTAAATAACCATACTTTAATTCAGATGCTAATTTACCAAAAAGACCTTCCCAATTCTTCTTAATTACAATTCCTCGTTCTAAATCTTTGGTAATAGTTTTATACTTACTATTTTTTTTTAATATCTCAAAAATATACTGCATTACAAAATCTTATTTAAGAATCATCTTCATTCTTATAGTCACTTGTTCTTATAGGCATAATAATATAAGTATAGTCTTCATCAGCAACAGATCTAATTACACATGGTTTTAACTCATCATTAACTTCGATCAAAACATCATCAGCTTCTAGAGTTTTCATTACATCTAAAAGAAGTCTAACATTAAAAGCTACCTTTAAATTATCTATACCCTTTATGTTTTGATTGGTAATATTAATTTCTTCATTAAAACCACCCATTTTAGGAGCGTTCGCCTTAATTTCTAAAACATCGCTAAAAATCAATTTAACCACATTATTAGAAACGGAAGCTATAATAGACGCTCTTTCTGCCGCTTGAATAAAATTTCTTCTACCGACCGTAATGACATTATCAAATTCTTTAGGTAAAACCTGTTTATAATCAGGAAAAGTTCCCTGGATAACCCTAGATACCAATAAAAAACCATCCATCATAAACGACACCTGATTAGTTGAAATATTAAGTTTAATTTTCGCATCAGGATCTATATTTTGTAAAATTTTATACAATTCATTCATGACTCTAAAAGGAACTATTGCGGAAAAATCAGTAGCTGGTTTAGTTATTTTTTTTCTCTTCAAAGAAAGTCGATACCCATCTGTAGAAACAAAATACAAATAATCCTCTTCATTTTTTATTAAAATACCATTTAGAAATTCCTTAGTTTCATCAAAAGAAACCGCAAAAATAGTGTATTTAAGTAATTCTTTTAAATCACGAACTTCAAGCTCAAAAGAAAGGCCCTCTTCAACCTGCGGGAAAACAGGATATTCAGACACATCAGTACCAAGAATATTAAAATCCACTTTATCAGCATTAATAATAATTTTTTTATTTTCATCAACTTGTAAACTAAGTAGCTGGTTATCTAACTTAGAAACAATACTACTAATTGTCTTGGCTTTTAATAAAACAGCCCCTTCCTGTTCTATGTTTTCGATAGAAATAAAATACTCGATACCTAATTCCAAATCATTACCCATCATTTTCAATTTATGATCTTTTAACTCCATAAAAATATTTTCCATTATAGGTAAATTGGTTTTCTGAGAAACCGCTTTCTCAACGATATTAACCCCTTTTTGTAACAAAGAACTAGAACACTTAAATTTCATTTAAATACCTCCTTTATTTATTATATATAACTACTATTAATTAATAATTATATTATATATTGTATTAGTAAGAGCTGTTAATATGTGGATAACCTCTCTTTTAAACTTAAAAACCCCTTTTTTAGATTTTATAATTTGAGGATAACTCAAACCACTTTCTTTTTATATGATTATTTTAACAATTTATCAACAATTTATTAACAACTAATCAACAACTAATCAACAACCTTAATATCTAAACAGCGTAGAAGCTAATTAAGCTCCCGCATTTTTAATAGATGAAATTAATATATTAATAATATTTTTTGTATTACTGTCAGTATCTATTAAATTTTTTATTTTATCACAAGCATGCATTACTGTTGTATGGTCACGGTTTCCAAAATTCTCACCAATTTTAGGTAAAGAAACATTAGTTAGTTCTCTTGCTAAGTACATAGCTATTTGTCTCGCATATGCCAAATCCCTTGTTCTGTTTTTTGAAGATAATCTATCAAAGTCTATATTAAAATAATCACAAGCTTTTCTTTTTATTAAACTAATCGTTAATGGTCTTTCTTGTTTTATTGTTACTATATCTCGTATTACATTACTTGCTATAGAAAGAGTCGCCTCGGTGTTCAATAAAGATGAATAAGCCACTATACGCGTTAAGGCGCCTTCTAGTTCCCTTACATTACTAGGGATTTGAGTTGCTACAAAGTGTAAAATTTCATCAGAAATAATAATATTATTTATCTCTGTGATTTTTTTTAAAATAGCAATACGTGTTTCTAGTTCCGGTGGTTGTATATCCGCAATTAACCCCCAGGTAAATCTGGTTCGTAACCTATCTTGTAATGTGGGAATATCTTTAGGCGGTCTATCCGACGTCATAACGATTTGTTTATTGTTTCCATGTAATTCATTAAATGTATGAAAGAACTCTTCTTGAGTCGTTTCTTTTCCCGCTAAAAATTGTATATCATCAACTAGCAATACATCTATATTTCTATAATTATTTTTGAAATTTTTCACATTTCTATCTTTTATGGAATTAATCAGTTCGTTCGTAAACTTTTCAGAAGTAACGATTTTTACTTTTATACCAGGATTAATTTTTATTAAATACCAACAAATAGCGTGTAAAAGGTGGGTTTTACCTATACCAACCGGACCATAGATAAACAAAGGGTTATAAGCTTTAGCTGGACTTTTAGCTACAGCCATGGCCGCGGCGTGTGCAAATCTATTATTATTACCAGCTATAAAATTTTCAAAAGAAAACTTAGGGTTTAGTCTATTAGAAACATTAGAAACGGGCCGCTTAAAAAGAGGTAAAGCCGCGGGCTCTTCTTCTTGTGGTTCTTCTACTATAATATTTAGCACTATATTTTCATATTCAGTGTCTTTAAAAAAAACCTTAATTAATGGATCACATTTTTCCATAACCCATGCTTTAGAAAACTGACTGTCTACCTTTAAAGTCAGAATGTTTTCTAAATAATTAATAGGTTTTGTAGAACTATAAAATATTTGAAAATTAGGATCCGAAAGCTTTTCTTTTAAAACCGTAACAATTGAATTCCAAACCGTATTCATCGTAAAAAACCACCTGTTTTATTATATTATCCACAAATTATCCACAAAAAAAATAAAAACAAAATAAAATTAACCGAGCGCTCTTTTTTTTGGTAAAGTTTAATATATTATAAGGAAATCTAACCCACAAAAAATATTAACTAAATAGTAATTACTCACGAAAAAAAGTTATTAACAAGGTTGTCAACAAGTTTATCAACAATAAGATCTAATAATTGTGGATAATTATTAGGTTTATACTAAACATTGATTTCAATGTTGGCTAATAATACTATACAAAACAAACTTTTGTAAATTATTATATAATAAAAAAATACAGTGTCTTACGGCTTAGTAACAAGCCAATAAACAAGAAGCCTGTCACTTTAATATAAAAACAGAAGAGGATTATTTAGATGAGATTAGTTGTCCAAAGAGTAAAGCACGCATCGGTAGCAATCGACCATAAAATACATGCCCAAATAAACAAAGGGTTATTAGTTTTAGTAGGTATTACACATAATGATACCCATACAACTACAGATTATTGCTTGCAAAAATTATTAAACCTCAGAATTTTTAGCGATGAAAACAGCAAAATGAATTTAAGTTTAAAACAAATAGAGGGTGAGCTTTTACTAATCTCTCAATTTACTTTATACGGCAATTGTCAAAAAGGTTGTCGACCTAGTTTTGTTCAGGCCGCGCCGCCCTCTATAGCTGAACCGCTTTACGATTATATGGTTCAACAGCTAACCGGCTTTCATACTAAAGTTAAAACAGGTGTATTTGGCGCCGACATGAAGGTAACGATTATCAATGACGGCCCTATTACAATTATCATTGAAAAATAGCCATTAAAGAATTTAGTATTTCATCATCACAATGTTCCGTGGCTAGAATTTTTTTTGTTAAAATTTTACCCAACTGCACACCTTCTTGGTCAAAAGCATTTATGTTCCAGATAAAAGACTGAAACATTACTATGTTTTCATAAAAAGCTAAAAGAGCACCTAATGTATAAGGAGTTAGTTTATCTGCAAAAATCAAACTACTAGGGCGGTTCCCTGAAAAATTTTTATTCTCATTTTCATCATATTTACCCAGAGCAAAAGCCGCTATTTGAGCTACCAGATTAGAAATAAGTTTTTTTTGACTAGTAGAGCGCATATATATCTTATCTTTATTAATTTGGGCGTGTTTAAAACCAATAAATTGTATTGGAATAACATCAGAACCCTGATGTAATTTTTGAAAAAAAGAATGCTGCCCATTAGTACCGGGTTCTCCAAAAATCATAGGCCCTGTTTGATAATTAATTTTTTTGAAATTAATATTTACACTTTTACCATTGCTTTCACAGTCTAGTTGCTGTAAATGAGCAGGAAACCGGCTTAAGGCCTCGCTGTAAGGAATAATTGCCTTTGAAGGCAATCCTAAAAAAGAGCGCTCCCAAACACCGATTAAGGCGGCCATTAAAGACATGTTTTCCATTATATTTCGTTTGTTAGCATTTTCATCTAAAACAAAAGCCCCTTTTAATAATTTCTCAAAAACAGGAGCCCCAAAAGCTAAGCTTAAAATAGCTCCTCCTACTGCACTGGTTGAAGAATATCTCCCGCCTATACAATCATCAATATAAAAGGAAGCTAAATATTTTTGAGGATTATCCAAAGGACTTCCTTTTCCCGTAACCGCAATAAAATGTTTTTTTAAATTTTCTTTTTTATAACCAATTTCTAAGAATTTTTTACGTATGATATTTAAGTTAGTCAACGTTTCCTGAGTAGTTCCGCTTTTAGAAACTACAATAAAAAGCGTTTTTTCAAAATCAATAGAATTTAAAACTTGGTGAGCATCATCCGGATCAACATTGGCAATGAACCTCGCTTTCAAAAGCGCGTCATGCTGACAGCTTTTCTCTAGAGCGAGACATAACGCCCTGGGGCCCAAATCCGACCCACCGATACCTATTTGCACCACGGTCTCAAATTTTTTATCTGTAGCGCCTTTTATTGTCCCCGTATGGATTTTTTTTGTAAAAGCAGCTATTTTTTTTTGTTCTTTACCATAAAACCCGCGTTTTTTTGATCTAGTTTTATGGTGTAAAACAGCTCTCTTTTCACCAACATTCATTATAGATCCGTTTAGAATTTGTTGATATTTTTCTACAACCATTTGTTCATCTGCTAATTTTTGCAAAAGCTTTAAAATCTCGTCGTTAATTAAAGATGCAGCAAAAGAAAAACCCAATAAAGGAGTTTTTATAATACATTTTTCTATTCGCTTTTTAGTTAATATTTTTTTTAAATCTACGCGCTTTTTAGTTAATAAAATTAACTTTCTATAAACCTCAGTTTTATCTAAATCTTTTTCATGAATTTTTATAGTAGCTGTCATTTAATTCTCCTTTTTATAAAAGCATATAATTTGTATTATATAAAAGCTTTCCCTAAAATTCTATAAAAAAGATTAAATAAGAGCATGTGCGAATCTGCTTTTGTGGTAACATGTGCGAAAAAAGAGAGGGTTGAACCTCAAAAATTTAAAAATAACAACGGACTAATTATTTTAGTAAATTTAAAACTATGCTATACTTTTACAGCTATGAATAACCCAATTATTATCTCAATTGTTAACCAAAAAGGAGGGGTGGGAAAAACCACCACTTCTATAAATCTAGCTTCATATTTAAGTGAAAAAAAGCACAAAACACTTTTAATTGATTTAGATCCACAGGCCAACGCTACTTCAGGTGTCGGCTTAGACAAAAAAAAAATAAAAAAGACAATTTACGATGTTTTAATTAGACAAACCCCAATAACAGAATGTCTCTATCCAACTGTTTTCAACCATTTAAACCTAATTCCTTCCTCTAAAGATCTTTCAGGGGCCGAGATAGAATTAGTAGACGTTGTTTCACGTGAAACATGCTTAATAAATAGCCTTGAAAAAATCAAAAAATATTATGACATTATTATTATTGATTGCCCGCCATCCATAGGTCTGTTGACTGTGAATGCGCTAGTGGCTTCAACTCATACCTTAATACCGTTGCAGTGCGAATATTTTGCTTTAGAGGGAATTGCTAATTTATTAAAAACAGTCCAGCTTATACAAGAAAATTTAAATGAAAACTTACAATTATTAGGGATTTTATTAACGATGTTTGATAAAAGAACAGTCTTGAACAAGCATATTATCAAAAATGCTAAAGAATTTTTTGGTGATTTAATCTTTGAAACAATTATACCTAGAAATATCAAATTAACAGAGGCACCAAGTCATGGGCTGCCTATTTCTTTGTATAATCCAAATAGTTCAGGAGCTACGGCTTATTTTAATTTAACAAAGGAGGTATTACAGCGTGTCAAACAATAAACCAAAATTAGGAAAAGGATTAGAGGCCTTAATTCCTCGAAATTTTTTATCATCCGGAAAAACTATTACTAATATACCAATAAAGGAAATATGCCCAAATAAATATCAGCCCAGGCAATATTTTGATGAAAAAGCTATTCAGTCTTTAGCAGAATCTATTAAAACATATGGTATCTGCCAGCCCATTTTGGTTAGAAAAAAAGAAGATGGTTATGAGTTAATAGCTGGAGAAAGAAGGTATAAGGCGAGTCTTTTAGCGGGTAAAGATACTATTCCTACTATTATTAAAAATGTTTCCGATAGAGATTCTATTCAATTGGCATTAATTGAAAATTTACAAAGAGAAGATTTAAATTGTATAGAAATTGCTTATGGATATGAAAAACTAATTCAAGAATTTAATTTGTCCCATAACGATTTAGCTGGTATTTTTGGAAAAAGCCGCTCGGCGATTACTAATACTTTAAGAATGCTTAATCTCCCAGAATCCATAAAGAGAGAAATTATTAACGGTAGTTTAACAGAGGGGCATGCGCGATCTCTTCTTTCTCTTGAGAGCGAAGATCTTATATATAAGATCTTAAAAAAAATAGCCGTAAATAATTTAAATGTTAGAGAGACAGAGGCTTTAGTAACCCAAAAAAAGCAAAAAAAAGCAGTAGATAAGATTTTTACTAAATTTGTAAAAAACTTAGCCAGTAAGTTTTCTACAAAAATTAAAATTTCAGGTAAAGAAACAAGAGGAAGAATAGAAATTTATTATAAATCCAAGGCTGAATTTGAAAGAATTCTTAGCGTTTTAGATTAAATTATTTTTTTAAAAAAAAGATGGTAAAGCAGGATTCCTGCTGTTACAGCCACGTTTAAGGACTCAACCTTGTTTTTCATAGGAATTTTTATTTTTTTAGTCTTCAAATCATTTTTTAAATCATTTGAAATAATGCCATTTCCTTCTGACCCTAAAACAAAAGCGTTCTTTTTACTAAAATTTACATCTTGTAAATATTCTTTTGCAGCTATATCTAAAACGTAAAAAACAAAGCTTTTTTCTTGTAAAAAGATTAAAGTGTCCTTATTTAATTCTAATATAGGAATTTCAAAAATATAACCAGCAGCGGCGCGTATTGTTTGAGGGTTATAATAAAAAGTGGTTCCTTTGGTATAAAAAACGGCATCAATATTGAAGGCAGCGGCTGTTCTTATGATGGCTCCAAAATTTTGAGGAATTGATATTTGATCCAGGATCAAAATGTTTTTTAATTTTGGTAATATCGCTAAGTAATCAGGCTTTTTTACTTTACAAACCGCCAATACTGATTCTTTTGTTTTGTCTGTAAATGAGCTTTTGAATATGTTTTTTTCAATAAAATGTATTTTAGTAGGATTGTTAAAAACCAAAGAGTCTAAATTTGTTTTTTCGCAAACTAATATGTAGGCAAGTTGTTCGGGTGATTTTAAGTGTATTTCTTTAATTAATTTGATATTATCAATTATAAAAAAATTTGTTTTTTTAATGTTTTTTTTGCTGGAAAAAAGAAGTTTAGCTAATTTTAATTTCTGATTATCTTTACTTTGAATTAACATTTTTTCAATAAAGTTACAGCATAGGCGGCAATTCCTTCAGCCCGACCTGCGAAACCTAAATTTTCTGTAGTCGTAGCTTTTATTGAGATTAAATCCAAGTCTATTTCTAATATATTGCTGATTTGTTTGCGCATTTCAAAAATAAACGGTTTTAATTTTGGCGATTGAGCTACGATTATAGAGTCTATGTTGGATATAATGTAACCTTTACTTATTATTAAAGAATGAACTTTCTTTAATAATTTTAAACTAGAAATATCTTTATAAATTTTATCTGTATCTGGAAAATGATCCCCTATATTCCCTAGTGCTAAAGCGCCCAGCAGGGCGTCCATTATAGCATGTGTTAATACATCTGCATCACTATGCCCCAATAATCCCCTTGTGTGCGGTATTTCAACGCCCCCAAGCATAAGTTTTCTTCCGAGTGTTAATTGGTGTACGTCGTAACCATTTCCAATTCTCATTGTGTTCTCCTAAAAATGATTTTTTATATAATTTTTTATAAACATTATATTTACGCCTTCTCTTGAGATTTTCGGACTTGAATCCGTGCAATCCACTATTGTCGACGGGGCGGAGCTTGGCGGTTTTTCTATTTTGTATATAAAATCCACTTTTTCTAATATCTCAGGATTTATATTTTTTATCGTATTTACGTGATTTTCCATGGAAATATTGAGGCTTGTAGAAATTAATCCTTGTTTTAAAGAATTTAATAATTCATTTAAGACTGGAAAGGCCGGGTATCTTACGCCAATAGTAGATAACCCCCCAGTTATTATTTTAGACACATTCTTATTTTTATTAAAAATTAAGGTGACTGGGCCCGGCCAACAAGATTTAATGAAATTATGATATTTTTCTGGAATATTTGTTATATAATTTTTTAAATAAGCTTCATTAGGAATAACAATTAAAAATGGTTTTTTTTCATCTCTTTTTTTTATTAAGTGAATTTTGTTAGCCACTTCATCTGAAATTATGCCCGTAATCCCCCAAATAGTATCGAATGGAAATATTCCTATTTTCCCATTTGATAATAATTCAGCTACATTTTTTATATCCGTTACTTCTTTAATCATTCTTTTTCTTTTTTAAATTAAGGTTTAAAACAACCTCGCCCAAACTAATATTAAGGACTTTTGAGATTTCTAACGCTGTTTTACCTTCTTTTTCTAATCTATATATTTCATCTGATTTTGATAAAATAGGTGCTTTTGGTATTGTTTTTTGAGCTTGCTTAGCAGGGGCTGGCTGTTTAACCGACTTACTATTTATTTTTTTATTTTCTTTTTCACTTAAAATAAATTTCAGTTCTTTTTTTAAGTAAATTACGGTATTTTGTAAATTTTCTACTTTTGTTTGAATTTTTAAATATTCTTCATTTCTGTTTTTATCTTTATTTGATAAATATTTGAAAACAGCAAAAGATATTAACATTTGAATAACCGCAAAAATAATTAGATATTGTAAAAAAGCCAGCACATTTAGTCGACCGAGAGTATTGATGATTCCCATTAAAGGAAACATGTTTTTATTAGTTTTTTTAACCACAGAAGCCTTAAAGTTTTTTTGCAATAACACATCTATTTCGTTATCTGAATTTATTTGTTTAGCCTGCGCGTCTTTTTTTAAAACCAATGCTTTTTTTATATTGGCTAACCAGTGAGTAGCCAATTTATAAGCAGACATATTATAGGCTATACTATCTCCTCGATTTATTTCAAAAACCTGAATTTTATCTATGACGCCAATATAATTTTTTTTAGACCGTCTAATCTGAATATTTTTTAAAGCCAAACCTTTTTCTTCAACCTCAACTAATACTGAATAAATATGTTCAGCCCGATCAAAGGAAGAAATAAAAGAACCTTTATCCAAAACCTCTAAAACAATTTGATTATTTATATTAATTACCGGAATTAGCCGTTCATTAACAACTTTTGTACTGATTTTTATATCGTTTGCCGCTAAAACAATATTAAAAAAACAAACTAACATAAAAATTAAAAAAAGATATTTTTTCATTATTTTTTACTCCAAACTAAATTTCAGTTACCCAGGATTGAAAAGTTTTCCTTAACTTCAAAATGGCTTTTGTATGTAATTGAGAAATTCTTGATTCAGTCAAACTTAATACACTGCCAATTTCTTTTAAAGACAACCCCTCATAATAGTAATGAGTTAAAACCGACTTTTCTTTTTCAGCTAATTTATTTAAAGCCTGACTCAATACATTTTGCATCTCAACTTCATTAGTATGATCATGAACCGAACATATTGTATCGAGTTTATTCATACCCTCGGTATTTGTATTATTAAAAGAGGTATCTAGAGATAAGTAATTCGATCTATAGATTTCCGAATATAATTCTTGTAAATCTGTTTCTTTAATTTTTAAAAAAGTCGCTATTTCTTTATCTGTAGCAGGTGCATTTTTTTTGTTTTTAATAATTTCCATAGCATTTTCTAGTTTTCTAATTTTTTTGCAAAGAGCCTGTCCTCCTAGTTTGTTTTTTCTCAAACTATCTAAAATAGTACCCTTTATTCTAAAATTAGCATAAGTAGAAAAAGAACATTTTTTTTGAGGATCATATTTTTGAGCCGCGTCGATTAAACCCAAGCAGCCGATACTAATTAATTCTTTTTTTTCTATATGAGCTGGCAACTTAAAGCACAATCTATCAACAATAAAACGCACTAAATCCAAATTGTTTAAAATTAATTTTTCCGTATTTTTATTTTTTATTTTTAAGATCATTTTAGTTTTGTTTTGTCCTCAATTTTAAAATTAATCTTTATCCGTATTTTTATTTTCAATGAAATTTTGTAAGTATTGACTAAACTCTAGCTCCGTATCAAGCCCTTCATTTTTAGCATTAAGGAGTATTTTGTTTTTTGACTCTGCGTTTTTAATTTCGTGTATAAAGTTAAATTGTTTATTATTTTCTCCAATTATTAGTAATTCATCAGCTAATTTTAAAATATGTATATTTAATTTTGATTTTAAATTATATGTTTCTAATAATTTAAAATTTTTAACACTACTCCTGAATAACTTGCGTTTTTTGTAATTTAAATAGCCCACAAAAAATATTCCAGAGAGCGTAGTTAAAAAAATAAATAAAAATAAATAAAAATAAATACTAATATTTTTATTAGTTTCTTTTAAAAGCTGAGACCGAGAAACATTTTCGGTTTGAAATAAATTCGCAGAAGATATTTTAGCAGGATTTAGAAAATCCTCATTGTTAAATACAGGATTGATTTGAGCGTTTAAACCAACAGGATTAATAAAAGCCCATAAACCAAAAATAAGAATAAAAAAATATTTTTTTAACATAATTAATTTTTCAAATCATTTTTAACCGAAACAAGAACCGGTAAATTTATTAACAACCACGCTTTATAATATACCACAACCACTTCTAAATTTATATTAGAGCCTTGTTAATAACATAGTTAGTTCCTTTTTGTATCTTTCTAAATCTATGCCAGTTAATTATAATTGCTAAAAAATATAATTTTAATTAAAATCTCTATATAAGAAGGGAGATACAATATATGTCACTTATGTTTAACAAAGTTCCTGATTCTATTCAGCAACTAACTAAAAATGCTTGGAATAAAACAGCTGAACTCCGAAAAGGAGCAGAGGATATAGCTAACCAAATGAGAGAGGCTATTTCAGATCTTTCAGAAGAAATTGGTATTGTGCCAAAAAAAGGTAAACGCGTAGAAAACCCCAATAGTTTAAAAGACGAAGCCTTTCAGGATGCTGAGAAAAGTGTTCAGCACGATGATATTCAGGCTGTTGATAAACACACCCAAATAGGTCAAGATAAAAAACCATTAACTACAAAAGAAAAAGAAATATCTCAGGAAACATTGAGTGACCAAGCGCTATCTCTATTAGAAGAGGCCAAAATCAAGAAAGAGGCTCAAAAAGCAGGTCTTACCCGCGAAGCTAAGATGGCGAAAATAGCAGCCCTAAAAAAAGTATTAGTTGATGTTGAATTTGATAACCCGGAACATGCTGAATTAGTAGCTTTATTTTTTAAATATGTTGATGAAATGGAATCAAAGCATAATCGCAACAAAGAATTAGGACGAAGGTTAGAGGAGCTAGAGGAACGCCTAAAACGATTTTCTAAAAAAGAATCCTCTGATCATAAAGACAGGCATCCTGGTCAAGATAAAAAAAGAGAAGACAAATGACCTTAGAAAATAAGTTTAAAAGAAAAATAAAACAAAAAGACTCGCAAAAACTAGTGGGTATTGTAAAAGAATTCAATAAATTAGCCAAAGAATTCATTAATATTTTAAATACCGAAATTGATGAAAAAGAAAAAAAGATCAATGTTCTGTTAGATGGCCTTCCTAAGTTAAACCAGCGGCATAACATTAATATTCAAACCCTTGATTTGGGCAACACGAAAGGTGTTAAACGGGGCGAATTTTCAGGTAATATTACACACAAATGGGAAAAAGATGTTTTAAGCGAATTAAAAAGAAAGATTATCATTTAATTTTATGGATTGTAAAATTTTCCCATCAGAAAATATTAATACGAATCATCTAATCTCTGATATACCAGGCGATAAATCTATTTCCCATAGAGCTGTTATTATTTCATCTTTATCTCAAAACCGAGTAAAATTTTCTAATTTTTTATTCTCTGAAGATTGTTTGAATACTATTAAAATATTTCAATCATTAGGGGTAAATATTAAAATTAATAACCCCCAGCATAAAATAGAAATTGAAGGAGTCGGTTTATATGGTCTAACCCCTCCTGTAGAAAATTTAAATGTAGGCAATTCCGGTACATCTATCAGGCTTATTGCCGGAATTTTAGCCGGTCAAAAATTCACCTCTGTAATAACCGGAGACAGTTCTATACAAAAAAGACCTATGAAAAGAATTATAACCCCTTTAGTCGCCATGGGCGCTAAGATAAAAGGTGAAAAACAAAATAACAATATTTACCCACCACTAAAAATAATTGGAGCCCCCTTAAAAAATATAGAATATTTATTGCCAATACCAAGTGCACAGCTTAAATCTTGTATTATGTTAGCGTCTCTATACTCCTTAAAAAAAACTATTATTTATCAAAAAGAAACATCTCGTGATCACACTGAGAGAATGCTCAAACTATTTAATGCGGATCTTAAAATAAAAGACAAAACCATTGAAATTTCAGGCTCTAAAAAATTAAGTTTAATTAACTCAAAGAGCACAAGCATCGCGATTCCATCTGATATTTCATCGGCAGCTTTTTTTATGGTTTTAGGGCTTATTTTAAAAAACAGTAAACTTTGTTTAAAAAACATAGGCCTTAATCCCACACGCAATAAAATTGCACACATCTTAAAAGAGATGGAAGGAAAAATAATCACCACCAATTTTTCAGAGGAGTTTGAGCCTCGTGGAGATATTGAAATCAAAAGCTCGGTGTTGAAAAATCTAAAAATAAATCAAGATATTCCTTATTTTATTGATGAAATTCCGATTTTAGCGGTTGCCGCAATGTTTGGTAAAGGCAAATTTATAATTAGAAATGCCCAAGAATTAAGGGTTAAAGAATCTGATCGTATTAAAGCCATTGTTAATTTAGTTCGTAAAATGGGCGGACACATCCTTGAATTTGAAGATGGTTTTGAAATTACGCCTACAGGTGAATTTCAGGATTTTGAGCTAGACCCCAATCTAGATCATCGTATAGCCATGTCTGCTATTATCGGCGCCATAGCCGCTGGCAAAACAGCACTGATTAAAAATTGTGATTGTATTAACACTTCATTTCCTAATTTTTTTTCCATTTTAAAAAAACTAAACATTAAATACGACATCTTATAAATTATGCTAAAATAACCAGCTATGGAAGAAATCACTGGATATATAGAAAGAATTACTTTTCAAAATTTGGAAAACGGTTTTACGATAGCTCGTATTAAAGAACCAAAAAAAAAAGAACTAACCTGTATTGTAGGTAAAATTTCTAGTGTACAAGCCGGAGAAACTATTGCTTGTGTCGGGCGCTGGAAAACCCACCCTGTTTTCGGCCCTCAATTTGAGGTTCAGAGCTATACTTTAGAAAAACCACGAGATTTAGTAGCTATTGAAAAATATCTTAGCTCAGGTTTTTTATCAGGCATAGGAGCTGTATATGCTCAAAAAATAGTAGATTATTTTAAACTCACGACTCTAGATATTTTAGAGCATTCACCATACCGACTGTTAGAAATACCAGGAATAGGTAAAAAAAAGATTGAAAAAATAAAAAAAAATTGGCAAGATCAAAAATCTCTTCGTGAAATTGTCTTTTTTCTTCAAACTTATGATATTAGCGCTATCTATACGCAAAAAATCATCTCTCTTTTTGGGGATAATTGTATAGAAAAAATCAAAGAAAATCCATATGAATTAGCACAAAAAATAGATGGGATAGGATTTAAGAGTGCTGACGCGATTGCTCAAAAAATGGGCATAGGATTGTCCTCTAATAAAAGAATTGATGCCGGCATTGAATTTTGCCTTTTGGAATTAGCAAAAGAAGGAAATGTTTGTTACCCCTTAAAAGGATTTATTCCCCGAGCCAAAAAAATTTTAGGAGTTGCTCCCGATTTTATAGAAAGCCGACTACAGGCCTTAGTTATTAATGAAAGAATTATTTTGTCCGAACAAGAAGACGAGGGCCTTTTTATCTGGTTTAAGCCGTATTACTTGAGCGAAATTGGTATTGCCAAAGAAATAAATCGGTTGTTAAGCTTTTCTGATTTAGCAATAGATTTTAATGCCTCGGAAAATTTAGAATGGCTTCAGCAGCACCTGGAACTCCAGTTATCTCCTAGTCAACTCTCAACAATTCAAGAAGTATTTAATAGAAAAATACACATCATTACAGGCGGACCAGGTACCGGTAAAAGCACTTTAATTAAAGCCTTGGTTTGTATCACCGAAAAGTATAAAACCAAGATTTTTTTAGCGGCACCTACGGGAAGAGCTGCCAAAAGAATGACTGAAATTACGGGACTGCAGGCCTCCACTATACATACTTTATTAGGATATGATTTTAAAAAGCGCGGGTTTAAAAGAAATAGAAAAAATCCGTTGCAATGTGATTTTCTGATTATAGATGAAGTTAGTATGATGGACACTTTTTTAATGTATCATCTTTTAAAGGCTATTCCGAACCACAGTAAAATATTGTTCATTGGTGACATAGATCAATTGCCGAGCATTGGCCCTGGAAATGTCCTTAGGGACTTTATTTGTTCCCATAGGATATCAGTATCCAAGTTGGTGGAAATTTTTCGCCAGGGCGCTTTTTCCAATATTATTATTAATGCACATAAAGTAAACAATGGGCAGTCGCTAGATTTAAAGAATTATAGTCACGGAGATTTTTTCTTTTTGGAAGAAGAAAATTTAGGGAAGATACAAAATATAATAGTTGATTTATTGACAAAACGGTTACCCTCAAAATACCAATTGGATCCATTAAGAGACATTCAAGTGTTAACCCCCATGAAAAAAGGCCCGATCGGTACGGAAAATTTAAATTTTTTATTACAGACCAACTTAAATACTACTAAAGAAGAGCCACTATCTAAACTTGGCAGAAATTTTTTAGTAGGGGACAAAATTATGCAGATCAAAAATAATTATTATAAAGAGGTATATAACGGAGATATCGGTTACGTCTCTAAAATAAATATTTTAGACGAGCAAATACAAATAGATTTTGAAGAAAAAAACGTCGTCTATTCTTTTTCCGAAATAGATGAATTAATTTTATCATATGCAGTATCTATCCATAAATATCAAGGGAGCGAATGCCCTTGTGTCGTGATACCAATTCATTCCACCCATTTTATAATGCTCAACAGAAACCTTCTTTATACCGCTATTACCCGTGGTAAACAATTAGTAATTTTAGTAGGAAGTAAAAAAGCTGTGGAAATTGCGATTCAAAATAACCGTGAAAAATTAAGATACACAGGACTTAAACAAATGCTTAGTTTACAAAATTAAAAAGCATTTTCCACAAGGCTCGCTTCCTGGTAAGAAACAAGACCGGTTTCTATTTTTTCCGTTAAGTCATCTGTAAACAAAGAATAGCCATTAAAAGCAAGGTCATTTAAAGAATCCGACACTGTATTGATATGGAAGCTTGTTTTTTTGTGTTTTTTCTTTTTTGCCGTCCATATTTCGGAAAGTAATATTCTACCATCTTGTTTTGTATATAAACATTTTTGACAACCGATGGAGTGAAAGGCCTTTTTAAAACCTTTTATTTTTATTTCTTTTCTACAGTACGGGCATAAACGTGCTACTAATTTTTGTGAAATTATACCTTTTAAAGAATGCTGTATTATAAAAGGATCTAGTTCGAAACTCATTAGCCTTAAAAGCGTAGCTTGTACGTTGGTGGTGTGCAAAGTAGCTAAAACTAAGTGGCCAGTGTATGCAGCGTCTAAGGCTATTTTGGCTGTTTCCCTGTCTCTTATTTCCCCAATCATTATAATATCGGGATCTTGTCTTAAAACAGCCTTTAAGCCATTAACAAAAGTATAGCCAGCTTGCGTGTTAATTTGAGATTGGCGCACTCCGTCAAGAATATATTCTACTGGATCTTCTAAAGAAACGATATTTTTTGTATTATCTTGTTTTAAATATTCTAAAAAAGAATACAAAGTTGTACTTTTACCAGAGCCAGTTGTTCCTGTTACTAAGATTAATCCCGCAGTCTCTCGTAATAATTTTTCAATAACTTTTTTATTTTTAGAAGTGAAACCTAGCTCCGACCAAGTTCCCGTGGTTGTAGTTGTGTTAAATAAACGCAAAACAAAATCTTCACCATAAACCGTAGGTAGAGAGGCTACCCTCATATCATATTTTTGATTTTTATAATCATAAGAAATTCTTCCGTCTTGAGGCTTTATTATTTTTGAAATATCCATTCCAGCCTGGAATTTTAAAATAGCCATTAATTTTTCGCTGTTTTCTAAATCGAAGCTTTCCACAAAATGTAATTGCCCGTTTATTCTAAATTTTATCGTGGCTTCTTTTTCTTTTCGATTAATATGAATATCAGAAGCTTTTTTTTCTAATGCTAAAATTATTAATTTATCTAAAATAGTATTTTTTAAATTAGTTATTTGTTTATTTTTTTGTCCCAAATATGTATTAAGATCAACAGAAGATATTAAGATTAAGCGTATTTTTTTTTGATACGTTTTTTTTAGATAATCAGTTTTTTTAGTATCAAAAGGATTGTCCGTAGCAATATAGATATAATTTTCTTTTTCATAAATAGGCAAAAAACGATATTCTTGTAAAATAGTATTTTTGAATTGTTTTAAAAATTCATGATCTATAAAAAGGGCATTTAATTTTTCAAAAGCTAATGAGCACTCTTTAGCAATTGCGGTTAATAATTTTTCTTCTGGTATTTGAAAATTATCTCGAACTATTTCAAATAAATCCGGATTATTAAAATTTTTAAAGGGGTCAAGTTTAGTTTTAGATAGTAATTTATACTTCGATAATATGGAATAAAGATTTTGTGACATTTTTCCCCCTAAACGAGAATGACATTACTCCGCGAATTAGCAGAAGAACCGCGGGTGGCTTTCTACGTGTAAATCACGGTTTACCATAAAACACTTCTTTTAAATAAGGGCTACGCGTTTCTTTTTTTAATTGATCAAGCTTAATTTCTGTGTTTTCTTCCGGTATTTTTTTCCAGGAATTTTGATTTTTATTTAAGTTTAAAATATCGTCTTTTTCTTGTTTTTTTTCCTTTTGAAAATTTTCCGGGTTTAATAAAAAGAGCGCCATATATATTAGAAACCCACCAAATATCAAAAAGATAGCAAAATATAAGCCTTGTTTAATTTTATGTGTTTTAGAGATCAGGTTTTCATTAACGGCCTGTAAGGTAAAATAAGAGATTTGCTTATGCTCTCTAAATGTTTTTTGTATTTTTTTTGCATATAGCAAATTTAAAGAGTCTAAATTTAAAACAATTTTTTTGTTAATTTGATCAAGATCAGAACTTAAACGACTTAAAGAGGCGACTCCGCTTTTTTCCGTATTTGTTATAGATCGTAGATTAGTGTAGCTAATTGTATATTTGGTATAGCTATCCATAACATCATCTAATAATTGTTTTTCTTTTTCTAAAGAATTTTGCGTAAAACTAGAATAAAGCAGGCCCATTTCTTTAGTAAAACTGGTCCAATATAAGTCATAATTATCAATATGGGAATTTTCTCGGGATGCTAGGTAGTTTTTTACTTCTTTTTCCATCAAGAGGGCATCTTTTAATAATTTTTGAGCTAACTCTTGTTTAAAAAAATAATACTCTAATTGTTTTTCTTTGTTTTCAACGGAGTTTAAAAAATATTCACTATCTACTTTAAAATTAGTATTAAACTCAGCTGTAAAAAAAAGCCCTAGAATAGCCGTAAAAAAAAGAAAAGCACTAATATAAAACAGTTTTTTTTTATTCATTCAAAACAATCACTTTAATTCCTAGGATTTTTTTATAAAGTATAGACCTTTTAAGGAGACGCTTCAAGCATTTCTATCTAAACTATAAGTTTATTTTGGCATTTGGAGCAAGAAGCTCTATCTTTCGAATTTTCTTTACCACATTTTGAACATAAAATGGTATCGAATATTTTTTTCCCTTTATGAGTAAAGAGAGACCGATTAGATTTAAAAAAGCATATAGGTAAAATCAAGAGAATGCTAATCGGAAAAACAGAGGCCGTTAAGCTAAATAGCAAAGCGAGAAAAGTGTTCAACTTAAAAACTTGCTTGAAAACCCAAGCGTATAACACAATTGTCAATAACCAAAAAAGAAATTTAATCAGAATGGAACTCCTATTTGCGGGGTACGGATAATTTTTTAGTCATTTTTATGGTTGTACCTTGTCCGATAGTGGATATAATATCTGTTTTGTCCATTAAACTTTTCATAAAAGTTATACCCAAACCTAAACCCAATTTGTCTTTTTCTATAACTTTGCGGCTGTTTGTAACTGTATTGAGATCAAAACCTATTCCTGTATCAGATACGATAAGTTCTAATTTATCCTTATAGGAATTACATAAGATGTCTATATATTTATTCTCTTTTTCTGTATAAGCATATTGCACGGAATTGGTACAAGCTTCTGAAACAGCTATTTTAATATCTTCAATATCTTCAATTGAAAAGTTCATTCGTGTAGCTAAACCTGAAACAGCTAATCTAACAACGCCCACATATTCTGAATAACAAGGAATTTTGATACTTATACACTTTGCAGTTGTTTTTACATCGGTTTTTTTCATAAATTTTATCTCCCAAGCTTATAAGCTCGCCAATGCGAGGGATTCTTCTTCAAAAATCAAAATATTTTTTTTGGTTAACCCAGCAACCTCAAATATTTTTTTTAATTGTAAACTTTGCGACACGATACTAAAACCCCGCTCTTTTTTGTACAATTCTTTTGATAAAAAAACAATGGTACCTAAGCCGGTACTGTCGATGTATTTTACATTTTCTAAATTTAAAACAACGTTTTTTGGCCCCGCACCCAATAAATTTTTTAAAAAACTTTTCAACTTAGGGCTTGTGTAAATATCGATGTCTCCAGCAACTCTAACCGTATGGGCTTTTTTTTCTTCGGTAATATTTATATTAAAATCAAGAACCATTTGTAAAACCCTCCAAAATTATCTAATATAGTAACATTCTATAATGTGGCTAGCAAATTTTTTTTGGATGTTTATCCCAAATTAAGATGTTTCGCGACAGACTTCATAGATAGAGTATAAAAACAGTCCTTTGATCAAAGATTTTAAAAGGGGTATGCATATATGAAGAGAATCATATTTTTTCTTTTTCTCACATTTTTCTTTAGTTTTATTTATGCGCAAGAGTTTAATGTTTATAAAAGCGCTACTTATGCGATTAATTTTAAATATCCACTTAATTGGAATGTAGAGGAAAAACCAGCGGCTAAAAAAATAGTCCTAACCGATATGGAAGACACTGTTTCCGTTAATATTGCTATTTTTCAGTTTTCAGAACCTATTACCGCCAATGCTTTGCAGATAAAAAGGATGGGGGCATTATACGATGGCTGGATCAATCTTGGAGAGAGAGTGGGATCCAACGAAGAAAGGGTTCGGGCGAATGTTGATGATAAATATGTAGCTATCTATAAAAAAAGGTTAGTAGACGAAAGCCTTAACTATCACAATGTTTTAGCCGGAGAGTATTATTATACTAAAGATAATCGCGGCTATGTAATTACCATTAATACTAATATGGAAAAATGGAGCTCGATTCAAAAGGATATTAAGCTCATCGTAGACGGGTTTTGGGTAGGGACGGGGAGGCGAAGCGCGCAAACTTTTTTTAACCCGGCCTTATTCCGCGGATGGGGGATGATCGGCAGAAACGCGGCCAACCATAATAACCTTAAAATTAATTTGAGTTTACGGAACCATATGTCTATTATTTGGGAATTTATGCCTAAAAAAATTAACTCCGACGGGCTAAAACATAATTCTTTGGTTTATGATGAGAAAAGTCTTTATTTTTCTTTGGGACGCTATATTTATTCGATAGGCATTAAAAATGGCCAGCTTAATTGGAAATATCAAACGCCGGCAAACATCAAAAAGATGATTTCTTTGAATAATGATATTTTATATTTTATATTAGGTGATGGTAGAGGGGAGCTATATGCTATTTTAACTAATAACGGCAATATTTTATTTAAAATCCCGATTGGGGATACTGATTCATGTACACCTCCTGTTTTTTTACAGAATAATTTTTATTTATTGGATCAGGGCAAGTTAATCTCTTACGTTAGTGATACGGGAGCTAAAAACTGGGAAAAAGATTTACAACTTACTACAAAGTCACACCCGGTAATTTCGGAAAATACAATTTTAGTTACCAACCAAAATAATGATTTATTAGCCGTTGACGCACTTACCGGAGACCTTATTTGGCAACAAAAGCACTGGGACAGTATTTCATGTTCTCCTATTATTTATGAAAAGAATATCTTTTTATTGGTACAGCGTGGCGATAGACATGGTGTTTTAGCTTTAAATCTTTTGGACGGCAACACTGTTTGGGAAAATATGGGGCTGCCGGCAGGCTATTTTTTCTCACAATCCGCAGCTCTATCCGAAAAAACATTAGTGACTTTTTTAAAACCAGACTCGAAAACAGCTTCAGTCGATGATTTGATTGTTAGTCTGGATACAGTTACCGGTAAAACTTTATGGGATTACAAAGTACCAAGAGATGTGGAGAGTGATTTTTTTCAACCCAAGGTTGGTTTGGATCAAATCTCTTTTTATAAGACGCTAAATATAGGATATAAAACGCTAATTTATTATATGACTTTAGAAGCTCTAACAGGTAAGCCTAGCCATGAATTGATTTTAGAATTATTTAACGGCAATGTAATTATTGATATTACCCAACATTATTTTTTAGAAAACGGTGTTTTGCTAGCCTTGCAAGATAAAGAAAACAAAAAAATCAAATATCTTTTTCTCGAATAGCCTTAATTACTTTTTATATTCCAGGGGATCCTTTTACTTTTTTTAATACAGTACGTTAATAAAATAAAATATAAAAAAAAGATTGACGACACATAATATCCGATGTATATTTTATGGCAAATAAAAAAAAGAAAGGAGACCGCATTATGGGATTTAGTTTTAATCAAGCTACTTTAATAGGGCGTTTGACCAAAGACCCGGAAACCAAAAACACGACTGAGCTCGCCTGTAGCACCTTTGCCTTAGCCGTTGATCGCAACTATAAAAAGGAAGACGGAACAAAAGACACGGATTTTATTAATATTAAAGCATTTGGTAAAATGGCTGATGTCAGTACAAAATATTTAACTAAAGGACGCGCTATATTAGTAGTAGGACGGATACAAGTCCATAGTTACGAAAAAGACAACGAAAGAAAATGGTTCACAGAAGTAATCGCAGATAAGATCGAATTTTTAAGTTTTCCAACCAAAGACGCCACTGTAACAAAAGTAGTGTAAACTACTGTCGCTAACGCACCACTAAAGAGAGACCGAAAGGCCTCTCTTTAGTGTACTTCAACAAAAAAACTAGTGCTTTTCTTTGAAATTGAAGTAAATTTGGTCTTAGACACAGGAAAAAGCAACCTTTCCCAAAGCGTACCTAAATATTAATTTAGACAAAGGATAATCAGGAAGCTAGCCGCGCAATTTATATGTAATAAATGAGCAGTGAGAGACTGATTATCTGCCATATAAATTAATATTTATAGCTTTGGGAAAGGTTTGGTACGCCCGAGAGGATTCGAACCTCTGACCTACGGATTAGAAGTCCGTTGCTCTATCCAACTGAGCTACGGGCGCATAAAAAAAACTTATCTTTTATCTATATATTTTGAAAAGTCTTCTGGTTTGATATTTTCAACAAAATTTTTAAATTTTTTAGTTTCCTCTTCGTCTTTTTCAGAATTAACCATTTTAGCTTTTAGCATTACCGATTCAGATACATAAAAAGGAACTTTAGATCTTACGCCAATAGCGATTGCGTCGGAAGGCCGACAATCCAGTTTAATAATATTCTCGTCTTTTTCAGACTGAATTTCGACTATCGCATAAAAAGTATTATCAATTATTTCACTAATAATTATTTTTGTTACTTTTGCTTTTAATTCTGTAATTATTTTAGTGATTACATCATGCGTCATCGGCCGTGGTGGAGTAAAATCCTGTAGTTCCATGGCAATCGCGGCGGCCTCAAACATTCCAATCCAAATAGGGAGAAAATTTCTTTCTTCTTGATCCTTTAACAAAACAATCGGCGACATGTTTTTTGGGTCAAACCCCAAACCACCTAATTGCATTTCAACCATTTTGATAACTCCCTACGATTGTGCTTTTACTACAATTTCATTGAAAACTTCAGGATTACTATGCGCTAAATCCGCTAAAACTTTTCGGTTTAATTGTATATTATTTTTTTTCAAAAGAGCAATGAATTTTGAATATGTGATTTTTTTATCTTGTAGACCCGCATTAATTCGCGCAATCCATAAAGATCTAAAATCTCGTTTTTTATTTCTTCTATCTTTATATGCATAACTTAAAGCGTGTAAAACAGCTTGTTTTGCAGGCTTAAACAGTTTAGATAAACTTCCTCTAAACCCTTTAGCTAGTTTTAAAACTTTTTTTCTACGCTGTCTTGCGACATTCCCTCTTTTTACTCTAGTCATAAATTCCTCCTATTAAACTAAGGCAGACAGTACTTTTTTTAGTTTTTTATGATCCGCCTTTGAAAGATCTGTTTGTTTTCTTTTACTTCTTTTACTACTCTTGGACTTGTGCTCAAGCATATGTAGTTTACCCGTATAACCTCTTTTTACTTTCCCTTTTTTAGTTACGGAAAATCTTTTTTTAATTGCTTTTTTAATCTTTAATTTATTACTCATTAGTTTTAGAACCTCTTTTCTAAATTATTTAGGTGATATTACTACGGATAACATTCTGCCTGATTTGCTTAAGTCATTAGCCGGTTTTCCATATTCTTGAATATCTTTTAAAAAATTATTTATAACTTTTTTACCCAACTCAATATGTTCGATTTCTCTACCTTTAAATAATAAAGAAATTTTTAGTTTGTATCCTTTTCCTAAAAATTTCTTCCCCAACGTTAACCGCACATTGTAATCATTTGGAGAAATTTTCGAGCTCAGCTTCAATTCTTTAATAACTTGACTTTTAACGCTTTTTTTCGCTAATTTTTCTCTTTTATGTTGTTCGTATTTAAATTGCCCATAATCAATAATTTTACATACAGGCGGCATGGTAGCATCACTTACCATTAGCAGATCCAGGTCTTTATCCTTTGCTAATTTCAACCCTTCTTCTAATGAAACAACACCTACTTGGGTGCCCTGGTCATCTATTAATCGGATTTCTTTAGCCCGGATTCTTTCATTTAAAATAATTTTTTTTATAAATACGCTCCCAAATATAAATTAATTAGCCTTATAAGTATAAGGTTTTTTTTCTTGTAGTGTCAATGATTCTAAGACAATATGAGCCCCCGCTGTTCTAAAACAGCAAAATTAAAATTAATTAAAGCTTAATGGAAACCCAAAATACATATCTTCTTGATTATTTATCAAGAGACGATTTGTTTTTTTGTTATCTATATTATAAGCAGATAAATCCAGATCTTCAGCATAAGATTGTTTTTCATCCAGCGTTTCGTTTATATTTAAATTATCAAGACTCTCTGTTATGGCCGATGTTTTTATTTTAAGCAACATAGAATTATTAATATGATTTATTAAAGGAGAATTTAAATAAAATATTTTTTTTTCTTCTTTAGTATTTTTATGACTAACATCTAAAATAACCTCAGAATAGTTTTCCGATAACAAAATTTCTTTTATTTTTTTTTCTGTTAATTGACTAACAAACTTAGCTATCGACTTACTTAAATTATGTAAAGCTGTTTTTTTGTCTTCGCCAGCCCCCTTACAATTTGGAAAAGCTGTACAGAAAGCGCTTATTTTTGATTTATGATATTTAAAAATTACTTCCAAATGATTTTTAAAACAGTTCATATGAATTTTTCCTCAGTTTTGTTGGTAATGTAAAGGCCCCCAAACGCCCCATAAATAAGATGGAAGAAAGAATACCATATAAGCTAAAGAAAGTCTACCTGAAGAGCGCCCGTAAACGAACTTAATTTTACTAAATTATAATATCGCTACACCCAAAGATTCCGGCCCGATATAAGAAGATATGACTGCATTACTTTTTTCTAAAATTATTTCCGCATTTTTATATTCTTTACTTAACTTATTCGCTAATTCAACCGCTTCTGTATATAAATAATCATAATAAATAATGGCTTGTTTTAAATAATTACCTCTATTCATCAATTCCTTATTTAATAAGGCAGACAAAAAATCCACCCCTTCTTGTACATCTTTATAGCAATCTACTATCTCTAAATCCCCTTTTGGGTTAAAAAGCATAAGCGGCTTAAAAGCTACTAAACCATTAAAAATATTTCGTCTGTTTTTATCAATATCATCAGTAAAGTTTTTAATAGTAATGATATATTTCAATGAATTAGTTATAACCATGTTGTATAAAAGAGGACAATTTTTAGATAATAAAACCTCTATTTCTTTCGGTGAGGATCCTTTTTGTATAGCTTCTGCTAATGTTTTAGCTAATAAATAAACCCCTCCACCTAGTGTTTTAGTGTCCGTAACCGTTACTTTTATTTTGCTTTCTACGTGATTTGCGGCTACAAGCGCATTTTTATAGGTGTCTGATAAAGCAGAAGACAAATGAATAGAATGAATTTCATGAAACCCTTTTTTATGTAAGTCCAGATAAAATTCTACGAATTCGTCTATTGAAGGAGCTACTACCTGTGGGATAAATTTAATATCTTGATCTTTTTTTGGCCATAATGAGGTAAGGTTTACTTTTTCAGCCACGGATAGTTTAACCGAGGGGGGCATCTTGATTTTCAAGTGTATAATTTTGATCTTTAATTTTTTAGCGGTTTCTTTATCAAAGCCCGCTGAACTATCTGTGACGATTGCTATTTTATTTGCTAAAGGAGCCTCTGGTTTTTTGCCAAAGATCATATCTTTAATTACTTCTAAAGGGTAATAATACTCTTCTTGTAATTTTTTTATTCTTTTAATTATATCCACATCTTCTGTACTAAAAAGCCGCACATTGCCATCTGTTCTTTTAACATGCGGTAATAATCCCATTTGTTCATAATATCGAACTGTTCGCGAAGTAATTCCCAATAAACGAGTCATATCCCCAATTTTATACAATTTTTTTTCAAAATTTATTTCAGTTTTTATTTTTCTTTTAACTTTATCTTTACTGTTTTTTTTGCGACCCATCACACACCTCTTCTTTCTTGACAACCCTGTTTTACTATAATGTTACATGTTACCGTAGAAAAAATATTTTTTCAAAGTTTATTATTTAAATTTTTAGAGGCCTCTGAAAACCTCTGAAAATATTGTAATTAAAACTTAAAAATGATAATCTTTTTATCATATTATGAGTAAAAACAAAACAATTTTAATAGTTGATGATGACAAATCAGTTATTTCCATATTTGACTTTGTTCTTAAAGGAACAGGGTACCAGACGATTACCGCGCAAAATGGCCTAGAGTGTCTGGATATTTTACAATCCAAAGCCGTAGATTTGATTTTTTTAGATGTCAAAATGCCCGGAATGACAGGTATTGATATTTTTAAAGAAATTCAAAAAAAACACCCTTCTCAATTAGTTGTTTTAATGACTGGTTATTCAGAAGATGAGCTTGTAAAAGAAGCCTTTACTTTAGGCGCATACGGTATTATTTATAAGCCATTTGATATGGAAGAGGTACTTTCCGTCATAGATAAAATCCTCCAAGATTAAGTTTAAACTATAAGGTCAAATTCATAATTGTGAAACAGGCGCTAGTTTTGTTTAGAAAGTATCTCATTAATCAGCTCTAATAATTCTTCAGGCTGAAAAGGTTTTTGAATACGATAGGGACTTGGGCTTTTTAAAGATATCCCTCCCACTAATTGCGAAGTTGCGGTTAATTGAATAATAGGAATTTTTTTTAGATTTTCATCTTTTTCCATGATAGCGGCTACCATATATCCGGACATTTTAGGCATCATAATATCTAAAACAAGAACATCTGGTCGCCATTCTGTGATTTCTTTTAATCCAGTCTCCCCATTAGTAGCCGTTTTTACCTCAAAACCTTCTTTAACTAAGAGGATTCGTACTAGTTCTAAAATAGAAAGATCATCATCTACGATTAAAATTTTAGCAGTCATGCTTTTTTATTTCTTTTTATTAGCCTTCATTTTTTTGCCGTATTTTTTATATTTATGTTTACTCATTTTTTTCTTGCGTTTTTTTAATACACTACCCACTAAAAATCCTCCTTTATAAACAGTAATTAATTTATAAGCCGTTAATTGTAAAATTATATTAGCATATTAATGCCAAGAAACAAATATTTAACTTTTGTTTTGATCTTTGTTATGATATTTTTTTACTTTGTAAATGAAACAGCGTGTTTCGCGACAAACTCTAGTCAAGGAGATATATATGAAAATAGCAGTAGGGTTAAGTGGCGGCGTAGATTCTTCTACCGCAGCCGCTATTTTAAAAAAACAAGGACATAGCGTCATCGGGCTAACCATGAAAGTGTGGGACATCTCTTATCAGGGGACAGGAGTTAAATCTGCTTGTTTTGGCCCTGATGAAAAGGATGATATCAAAGATGCGCAAAAAATAGCTGAGTTATTAGATATTCCTTATCATGTTTTAGATTTATCCCAAGAATATAAAGCCAACATTCTTAGTTATTTTAAGGCCGAATATTTGGCAGGGCGGACCCCAAATCCTTGTGTCAAATGTAATAAACTAATTAAGTTTGGAGCTCTTTTAGATAAAGCTAGAAATTCAGGAATTGATTTTAATTATTTTGCAACCGGCCATTATGCGCGGGTTGAAAAACAAGAGGACCGCTATTTATTAAAAACCGCCAAATATGATCTTAAAGACCAAAGTTATTTTTTGGTATTTCTAAGCCAAGAACAATTAGCTCAGGTTATATTCCCTTTAGGGGGATATCAAAAAGCAGAGGTTAGAAACATAGCCGCAGAATTCAATCTGCCTACGCATGATAAAAAAGAAAGTCAGGATTTTTATTCCGGAGACTATACGGAACTATTAGACAGCCTGCCGCCTCAAGGAGATATAGTAAATAAAAAAGGAATCGTTTTAGGAAAACATAAAGGCATTTGTCATTACACTATTGGTCAAAGGAAAGGGCTGGGCATTTCTTCGGCCTCGCCTTTGTATGTTATTAGCATTGACCGCGCCCAAAATCAGATCATAGTAGGCGAAGAGACCGAGTTATATCATAATTCTTTGATAGCCAGTAGCCTAAATTGGATTTCAGTCAAAAAAGTAGAGACCCCTATCCAGATAAAAGCCAAAATTCGCTATCGACAAGAGGCGGAACCAGCTCAAATTATTCCTCT
This sequence comes from bacterium, assembly GCA_018646105.1. Taxonomy (GTDB): domain Bacteria; phylum Margulisbacteria; class Marinamargulisbacteria; order JABGVJ01; family JABGVJ01; genus JABGVJ01. Next base: position 24,806 of record JABGVJ010000013.1, on the reverse strand, counting down.
AAAAAATGATTTGGTTAGGGTCGAATTTGCGAGACCTCAAAAGGCCATTACCCCCGGTCAGGTCATTGCTTTTTATCAAGAAGAAAATGTTTTAGGTGGCGGAATTATTCAAGAAGCACATTGATAGTAGAGACCATTGAGCAAAGTGAAGCCAAACCAGTTGGTAGTATGTGCGTCGTGTTTATTTGTATACCCGGCATTAATTGGTCTTGGTCGTTTTGAGCTACTTTTTTGAGACTTTTTTTGATTTTATAAGCACTCAACGCTTCTTGTGTTTTGAAAAAAGCATTATTATTGCTAGACAAACTGGCCATTTCCTCAAAAACAGTATTTACAAAATTTTCCAAGGCAGGATCTGATATTAAAGAATCACTTAAAATTATATTTATCAAAGCCTTAACATCAGCTGTTTTTCTAGCCATTTTTTTGGCTAAAGCCTTTAATAACAAAACCAAAGATAAAGACTGGTTTTTAAACTTTAGGATAAAAGCCTTGTCTATCAAATCTAAAATTTCTTTTATGATCAAACAGCCTGCAATTCCCAAAGAATTTATGATTTGCATCAAATAGGCGATTTTCAACCTGGCGGTTTCTTCCGAAAGCGAACCTGATTGTATTTGAAATACCAAAACATTGGCCATCTGTTTTACCATCGCTATTTTTTCGCGCTGTGATACTCTAGAAATCTGGACAGCATCCATTCTTTTTAATTGTTTTATATATCGCACAGTATCTATGGGAGAATCAGCGGGTTTATTAAGTTGTATCTTTTCAATTTTTTCTTTTGGGTTACTCATATTACCATCCTTTAGGTTTGTTTAAAAAAGCTTCTTAGGTATAATATCGATAAAAAAAAAGGAAACTTTAATTTTAAAAAATGTTATTTCATCCTAAACTAACAGCTTCTATTCAATACGTTAAAAATGTGGGCCCTAAAGTGGCACGGTATTTAGCCAAGTTGGGTATTAATACCGTAAGTGATTTTTTGTATTTTTTACCTAAAGATCATGCGGACCGAAAAGTCCTGCCCAAGCTTTCGGAATTAAAAGAAGGAGAGACTGTCTTTACCCTGGTCAAAATAAAATATTTTAATCAAGAAAAAAAACAAGATACGTATTTAACTAAAGCCCTGGCTTTTGATTCGTCTTCTAGCTTAAATATGGTCTGGTTTAACCAGCCCTATGTCACAAATATCATAAAACCAGGGCAATTAGTTTTAATCGGCGGCAAAGTTGAATACAATCCTTTTATCCAGGATATAGAATTAAATGTGCAAGAATATATTGTCTTAGAAAACAAGCAGGATTATTTTAAACATGCGGGCCGTCTTATCCCACTGTATACCTTAACCAAAGGGCTATCGCAGAGAAAAATGCGTGATATTTATACAGAAATTACCCAGCATTTTTTTAAGTATATAGAGGAGCCGCTGCCCCATAATATTAGAAGTAAAATTAATTTATTGGATTTAAAAAGCGCTTTAAAAAATTTACATTATCCTCAAGACTTGCCCACTTATCAACAAGCTAGGAAAAGGATTGTTTTTGATGAATTCTTTTATTTACAACTTTCTCTTTTAAGCCGTAAACAACTAATAGCCACCTCTGTTAAAGGCCTAAAGCTAATAACAGACGGATCTCATCACAAAGCTTATTTGCAATCCTTGCCTTATCAACTCACCGCAGCTCAGCTTAATAGCATTAAAGAGATACAACAGGATGTGCTTAGCGGCCAGGCCATGAACAGAATTATCCAGGGAGATGTCGGATGTGGTAAAACGGACGTGGCTATCATTGCCTTGTTAATGGCCATTGAGTCTGGCTTTAACGCTGTGCTTATGGCGCCTACAGAAATATTGGCGCAACAGCACTACCTAAGGCTTAAAAAATATATAAGCCCCTTGAACATCAAAATTTTATTGCTTAAAGGCAAGCTTCCGACAGCCGTAAAAAAGCAAGCGCTAGCTCAAATTAAAAACCCCGGCCCACAAATTATAGTAGGTACCCATGCGTTGATTCAGGATAAGATTTCTATACCCAAGTTAGCACTGGCTATTATTGATGAACAACATAAATTTGGGGTTGTACAAAGACTTCGTTTAAAAAAGAAGAACTATGCCCCGCATTGTTTGTTTATGACTGCAACGCCTATTCCTCGTTCTTTAATGCTAACCTGCTTCGGGGACTTGGACAAAACCATTATCAACGAGCTTCCTCCAGGACGAATACGGCCTACGACTTATTTTATGCGCTTAAAAAACATTGCTAAAATTTATGAGTTTTGTCAAATTCAATTAAAAAAAGGTGGGCAGGTATATATTGTTTACCCTTTAATTGAGGAATCCGCAAAACTTGATCTTCAAGCTGCTACGGAGAGTTTTATTTATTTGCAAAAACACGTTTTTTCCGATTTTGCGGTTGGGCTGGTGCATGGCAAAATGCCTATCAAAGAAAAAGAAAAGATGATGGATGGCTTTAAGCAAAATAAGCTTCAGGTTTTAGTTTCAACTACTGTTATCGAGGTCGGCATCGATGTTCCAAACGCCAACACTATGGTTATCCAGCATGCCGAAAGATTTGGTCTTTCCCAACTACATCAGTTACGCGGACGTATCGGGCGCAATGGTCAGCAATCAACATGTTTTTTAGTAGCCGATCCTAAAAGTGCTAGCGCTAAAAAAAGGATTGCCGCAATGCTAGAAACTGCAGACGGCTTTAAAATAGCAGAATTAGATTTGAATATTAGGGGGCCGGGGGACAGATTGGGTGTCAGACAATCCGGTGTTAGCGATTTGAAATATGCGGATCTTGTCCAAGACGAACCTATTTTGTTGGCAGCCAGAGCAGCGGCTAGCTATATTTTAAAAAAAGACCCTACGTTAAGCAGTCCAGAACATGCTAAAATCAAAGAGATTTTAATAAAAAAGCATAAAATGTTATTTAATGAAACCTTAAATTAAAAAAAAATGAGAATTATAGCAGGTCAATATAAAGGTAAAAATTTAAAATATCCAAAAAACCATAGCTTTAGGCCAACTCAATCTAAAGTCAAAGAAGCTTTGTTTAATATTATTCAGGATAGAGTAGGGGATAGTGTTTTTTTAGATTTGTTTTGCGGTACCGGAGCCATTGGTCTGGAAGCGTTATCAAGGGGAGCCCGTAAAGTCGTTTTTTCAGATGAAAACACTCAATTATTAAAACAGAATCTTCAGGGCATCCCCCCGGAGTGTTATCAAGTTGTTGCGGGAGACATCAAAAAATTTTTTAAATTTAATCAAGAAAAATTTAATATCATTTTTTTAGATCCTCCCTGGAAAGAAGCCTCTTTATATGAGTATACGTTGAAGGCTATATTTGAATTTGATATACTTGAAACAGGACTTATAATATGTGAACATTATAAGAAAATAGAAGTGAAAAATGGTTTTCCTGCGGGAAAAGTTCGGACTTATAAATACGGAAGTACGTATCTTACCGTATATGACCACGCTACACAGTAAACATAACGCCTAAAAGACCATGATTTTAAAATAAGGAAAAAAAGTGTCAATGAAAAAAGCTATTTATCCAGGAAGTTTTGACCCTATCACTAACGGTCATCTTGATATTATTAAAAGAGCCCAAAATCTTTTTACGGAAGTACATGTGGCGGTAATTCATAACCCGGAAAAAAAGGCGATTTTTTCTATGCGTGAGAGAATAGATTTGATTAAAGAATGCTTTGCCGGACAAGAAAATATTTTTGTAGAGGGCTTTGAGGGACTTTTAGTAGACTACGCCGCTCAAAAAAATATTTTCACGATTATACGCGGGTTAAGACTGGTTTCTGATTTTGATTATGAATTTCAAATGGCGCTTATTAATAGGAAATTAAGTCCTAAACTAGACACAGTATTTTTGATGACAGATGAAAAATATTCTTATTTAAGCTCTAGTTTAGTTAAACAAATCGCATCGAATGGAGGTAATGTACAGGAATTTATTTCAGCTAATGTTCTAGATTTCTTACAAGAAAAAGCAAAAAAATGAATGAAGTTTTAGGTTTGTTAGATTCTCTCGAGGCTACTATTTTAGAAAGCAAAAAAATACCTTTAACCGATAAGGTTATCATAGAAGAAAAGAATTTACTTTCTTTAATAGATAAGATGCGTTTAACGCTTAAAAGCAATGGGGATATAGTTCACGAAGCCTTGACCACCTCAGAACCTAAAAATTTCCAAACGGCTCAACCTCCCTCTTTTTATAACTTAAAGCCAGGACAAAAAAATTCTTATTATACTGATCAAAAAGCCGACGAGATATTAACCGATGCCCAGGATAATGCTAAAGAAATTATCCAAGGAGCAAAAGATTATGCCGATCAGGTATTGGCTAATTTACAATTGACAGTTACTAAAAATCAAAAAAATCTCGGCATGATGGAGAAAACATTAGAAAATAGCCGTGAGATTTTAGATAAAATAGCTAAAAAACAAAAGGAGACTGTTATAAATGAAAAAAACTGAAGAACTAAGACCTGTAACTTTTATTAAGAAATTTACTAAATATGCGCCGGGCTCTGTTTTGGTTTCTTATGGTAATACCAAGGTTTTATGTACCGCTACTATCGAAGAAAAAGTGCCTTCTTTTCTTAAGGGAAGAGGGCAAGGATGGTTGACCGCTGAATATTCGCTTTTGCCATCTTCTACTGTTTCACGTACGAATAGAGAAATTAGTAAAGGTAAATTATCCGGACGTACTTCTGAAATACAGCGTTTAATTGGTCGTTCTCTAAGATCTATTTCAGACTTAAAAGCTTTAGGGGAACGTACTATTTATATTGATGCTGACGTTTTACAGGCTGACGGAGGCACGCGTACGGCCGCTATTTCTGGAGGCATGGCCGCTCTTGTCAGCGCTGTTCAATATTTACAAGAAAATAAAAAAATCACTAAAAACCCTATTAGAGAATTATTAGCAGCGGTTAGTGTAGGGGTGTTTAATCAAGAAGTGATTTTAGATTTAGATTATAAACATGATTTAAATGCCGATGTAGATATGAATATTGTAATGACGGAAAGCGGTAAATTTGTTGAAATCCAAGGAACTGCTGAAAAAAACACTTTTTCACATGAACAATTACTGGCTATGTTGGCTTTAGCTAAAAAAGGTATAAATCAAATTATTGTCAAAATTAAAGATGGTTTTTAGTTTTTTTTAGCATGTATTTCCCTAACTTTTTTTTCTGCGGTATATATTTTTTATATTTACTTAATGACTGGACCTTTAAACGTGAAAAAATAGCAGATTGGCTTTGGTGGTTAAGTAAAAACGAATTATTTTATCTGGCAGGTGATTGTAAAAAAGACGGGGATTGTTGTTGTCGCCTAGATTTATATCATAATCAGCAGCTTGTTGATACCCAGGAAAAATATGATGAACTTGTTAAAAGTAATTACACTTACAAACGGTTTGTCCCTGCGCACACAAGCAATAAAAAAATCGCATATTTTAATTGCATTTTACTTAAAAATGGTACGTGTCAGGACTACTCTCGCCGTCCGGCTGTTTGTAAAAATTTTCCTTTCAGTTATTTTCTTAAACACTCAAAATTACCAAGCGTTTGTGGCTATACCATTGAATTAAAAAAACTAAATTTTAAAATCCGCAACAAATCGTTACAAAACCGAATTCAAAACATGTTATATTTAGAACAAGAACGAAAAAAATCAGCTAAATAAATAAGGGGTTTTTATGACCGTAGATGTTTTTATTATTACGCAAAGACACTATGAAATTATTGTACAACAAGCAGTCAAAAATTATCCGGAAGAATCCGGAGGTTTTTTGGGTGGCGAAAATAATACAATTAAAGCTATTTTACCGGTTTTCAATCAACATTTATATGATAGAACTAAAACTTATGCCATTACCGACGATGATATTTTACGCGCCCACAGGTTTTTCGAAAAGCATGGCTTAGAATTTTACGGCGTATATCACACTCATCCACATGGGATTGCCGAGCCCTCTAAACAAGATTTAAGAACCCGACAGAAATATCATTTCATTGTATCTCTAAAAGATCTTAAAAACCCCGAATTCGCGGCCTGGACGGTCTCTGGTTCTACGTACGCCCGGACGCCCATCAAAGTCATTAATAACAAGGGAATTACGGTCGTTGATTTAAATCAAAAAACCACCCAAATAACCGCGTCTAGCATGGCCGAAGAATTAAGGCGTTTACAAGAAATTATTGAAAACATGCAAAAAGGTATTAATACCTATCCTTTGTTAGATCCCATTAATCAAGACGGATCAGACTTTAGCACTATTGCTTAAAAGAGTTAAGAAACTATCGTTCTTATTTTTTGGATCAGGGAATCTGTATTGTCGGACGTGAGCGCTGAAATAGCCATGGCCTTTATCCCTTTTCGTTGAAAAAAATCAATTGTTTTAGTAACCATTTTTTTATCTACCAAATCTGTTTTAGAAAAAACTACCAACTGTTTTTTTTGTATCAGGCTTATTAAAGAATTTTTTTGTAATTCTTTATTTACTACATTATAATCCGCCCATATATTTTTAGGCTCCGTATCATTTAAAGCTACTAAATGAATTAAATATTTTGTGCGCTCCACATGTCGTAAAAAAGCATGTCCTAGTCCTAGTCCGTGCGAGGCTCCTTCTATTAGGCCGGGAATATCTGCTATGATTATTTCTTGATCAAAAATCTTCAAAACACCAAGATTAGGATAAAGAGTTGTAAAAGGATAATTAGCAATTTTAGGCGAGGCATTCGTTAGCTTTTTTAATAGTGTCGACTTGCCAGCGTTTGGCAACCCAATAATGCCTAGTTGAGCTATTAAACGCAGCTCTAAAGCTAATTCTTTTTCTTCGCCAGGCAAACCAGGCTGGGCATATCTAGGAGCTTTATTCCTAGATGTAGCAAAACATTTGTTACCCGATCCGCCAGCCCCTCCTGGGGCCACTATAAGCGTTTCGTCTAAATTCACCAAATCGCCTATTATATTATTTTTTGTATCTAAAATTATCGTGCCACAAGGAACTTTTAATATTAAATCTTGCCCTTGAGTTCCAAATTGATTTTTCCCTTTTCCGGCAGCACCATTGCTTGCCTTATAAAGTTTTTTTATTTTTAAATCCATCAAAGTTTGTAGTTTAGAACAGGCTTCAATGACCACATTTCCTCCTCTGCCACCTTTTCCTCCATCAGGACCGCCATTTGGAGCATATTTTTCTCTTCGGAAGCTTACGGCTCCCGCGCCGCCTTTTCCGCCTATAACTTTAATGTTTACAGTATCTACAAATTTCATTACTCAACCCTCAATCCAAATAAAACAAAAATCACACCTCAATATATATACATAGTGGTGTGATTTATTAGCTATCTACAATCAATTTTAAGCAGGATAAACAGAGATTTGTTGTTTGCCTTTTTTTACATATTCAAACTTTATTTCGCCGTCGATTTTAGCATAAATAGTAAAATCATTTCCCATACCAACGTTAACTCCTGGTCGAAATTTTGTTCCTCTTTGTCTTACAATTATATTTCCAGGCGATACTAATTGTCCTCCAAAACATTTCACACCTAAACGTTTAGATTGACTATCTCTACCGTTTTTAGAGCTGCCTTTCCCTTTTTTATGTGCCATTTATTTTGACTCCCTTGTATTCTTTTCCTTTTTAACTTCTTTTTTTTCAGTCGGCAACTTAATTTTATTTATTTTAATTCTAGTCAAGTGCTGTCTATGTCCTTTGGTTTTTTTATAACCGGTTTTCTTTTTAAATTTAAATACAATTACTTTTTTATCTTTATAGTCTTCCAATATTTCAGCCATTACAACTGCTTTATCAATATAAGGCTGTCCTATTAAAACCGTATCTTTATTTTTTATTAACAAAACCTTATCAAAAGCAACTTCTTTTTTGTTTGCGGCTTCTATTTTTTCAATATCTAAAATTAGGCCTTCTTCTATTTTGTATTGTTTACCGCCAGTTTCTATTACCGCAATCATTTTTTTCCTCCAATAATCAACAATTTAATTAGCTTAAAAAGCTTAACATTATCTATTGAAAAATGTCAATAAATGTTATAAGCCCGCCATGGTTTGTTACTAAATATTATTATTAATACAGTTCCCGCAAAGTAAAAGAGCTGTTTGCGGCATGATATATAATAATCCTTCTTGAATCGTAAAAGATTCTTTAAGATTATTTTTTGTAATCACCACATCGCCTTCATTAAGCTCGATTATCGCTGGAGAATGATCCGCTAAAATACCAACTTCTCCAGACATTCCAGGTGCTTTTACAAATTCCACCTCTTCTTGATATGCAATTCCTTTAGGCGTTACTATCTTAAAAGAAAAAAGCTCTTCTTTCATAATTCTTGTTCTATCTTTTTCGCTTTTTCCAATACGTCTTCAATACTACCTGTAAAAGCAAACGCTTGTTCAGGTATATGATCATATTTACCTTCCAAAATTCCTTTAAAAGAACGAATCGTGTCTTCGGTTTTTACAAAAATTCCAGGCACCCCATTAAATTCGGCCGCTACAAATAAAGGTTGAGAAAGGAATTTTTGAATTTTTCTAGCTCTATAAACAGTAAGCTTATCTTCTTCAGATAATTCATCCATCCCTAAAATTTTGATAATATCTTGAAGCTCTTTATATTTTTGTAAAATATTTTTAACTTCATTTGCTATGTTAAAATGTTCTTGACCTATGATTCTCGGATCTAAAATAGAGGAATTAGACTCTAAGGGATCTACCGCTGGATATATACCCGCAGAAGCTATTTCTCTAGAAAGGACCGTGCTAGCATCTAAATGCGCAAAAGTAGTTGCCGGGGCAGGGTCAGTCAAATCGTCTGCCGGTACATATACGGCTTGTACAGAAGTTATAGATCCAGTTTTAGTGGAAGTGATTCTATCTTGCAGCTCCCCTACATCAGTTCCTAAAGTGGGCTGGTAACCTACAGCAGAAGGCATACGCCCTAAAAGCGCGGAAACTTCAGATCCGGCTTGCACAAAACGAAAAATATTATCAATAAATAATAATACGTCTTTATCTTTTTTGTCTCTAAAATACTCTGCTTGAGTTAATCCCGTAAGAGCTACTCTAAAACGTGCTCCCGGAGGCTCATTCATTTGTCCATACACTAGAGCTGTTTTATTTAAAACTCCGGTTTCTTTCATTTCTAACCAGAGGTCATTACCTTCTCTGGTTCTTTCTCCTACACCCGCAAATACAGAATAACCACCATGCTCAATCGCAATATTGCGAATAAGTTCCATGATCAAAACAGTTTTTCCTACTCCAGCTCCGCCAAATAACCCGATTTTTCCTCCAAGAGGGTAGGGCGCTAATAAATCAATTACCTTAATCCCTGTTTCGAAGATTTTTGTAGTGGTACTTTGTTCAGAAAGAGCGGGCGCAGATCTAAACATCGACCATTTTTCATCTCCTTCAATAGGACCCTGATAATCCACAGGTTCTCCTACAACATTCATTATTCTTCCCAGCACTTTTTCTCCCACAGGAACAGAAATTGGCGCCCCCATATCTTCCGCGGGCATTCCTCTAGTTAAGCCATCAGTACTTGCCAGGGCTATACCACGAACCACATTGTTTCCCAAATGTTGCATGGTTTCAAAGTAGATATTCTTTCCTTCATATTTAACTTTTATGGCATTTTTTTGTTTCGGAAGCTCACCTTTGGGGAACTCGAAATCTACGACAGCACCAATAATTTGTTTTATTTTTCCTTTTTTATCCATGTTTTTATTTCTCCTTTATTTAATCAGCTAAAGCTTCAGCCCCAGCTACTATTTCTGAAATTTCTTTGGTTATTATAGCTTGCCTGGTTCGATTATAAATTATCGTTAAGCTATTAATAAAATCATTAGCATTTTTGGTAGCGGCATCCATGGCCACCATTCTTAATTTTTCTTCTGTTGCTCTACTTTCAATTAACGCATGGTAAATGAAAAAGCAAAAGCATTTTAAAGCTAGATTTTTTAAAGTTTTCTCTTGATCAACTTCATAAATAAAATCTGTGAAAATTTTATCATCTTCTATATTTTTTTGAGGCATACTAATTGGCAAAATTTGAGCAGGCGTCATTTCATTAGATAAAGCCCCGTTTAATTTATTTGCAAAAAGAAGGATAGTATCTATCTCTTCGTTTCTAAAGTTTTCGGGCAATTCAGCTAGTTTTTCTAAGATATCCTCTGTTTTTAAATGACCTAGTTCAACCGAAAAAGTTTTTTTAATAGGCCATTTTTTGTTTTTAAAAAAAAGTTCCGCTCTTTTTCCAAATAAGTACAAATCAATTTTCTCAGCTTGTGTTTGTTTTTCTAAAAAAGCTTGTGTTGACTTTAAGAGAGCACTATTAAAAGCTCCGCATAAACCTCGGTCTGCCGCAACTACGATTACCGCTATTTTTCGTCGGCTACTATTTTGAAAATAAATAGGTAATGAAGCATCTTCTAATTTGTAAGCAAAACTATTGATAATTTCTTTAAGGGCATCATCATAATTGCGGGCCGTATTCACAAGATTAGTTGCTTTTTTAAACTTTGCCGCCGATACCATTTTCATGGCTTGGGTTATTTTTCTGATTTTTTTAACAGAACTAATTCTGTTTTTAATTTTATTTATGTTTGCCATAATTACCTTTTACTTTTATTAATTCACCAAGGTTTCTTTGCAGGTTTGAATCACGGTATTTAATTCTTTTTTTATATCATCATCCAAGATTTTTTTTGTTTCTATTTTTTCAAGCAAATCCCGTTTTTGTGTTCTTAAAACTGCAAAAAGCTCTTTTTCAAACTCAGCTATATTTTTCAGGCTAATGCTGTCTAAATATCCTTTTACAGCTGCATACACAATTGCTATTTGTAAAGAAATAGGAATAGGATCATATTGATCTTGCTTTAAAATTTCCACCAATCTTTTCCCCCGTGCTAATTGGGCCAAGGTAGCTTTATCTAGATCAGAACCAAATTGAGAAAAAGCTTCGATTTCCCAATATTGAGCCAGATCTATACGCAAACTTCCCGCTACTTGTTTGGTAGCTTTTATTTGAGCACTACCACCTACACGCGAAACGGAAATACCTGGATTGATAGCAGGTTTAATGCCCGCATTAAACAAATTAGCTTCTAAATAAATTTGTCCATCTGTAATCGAGATAACATTCGTAGGAATATAAGCAGAAACATCACTTGCCTGCGTCTCAATAATTGGCAAAGCAGTTAAAGAGCCTCCGCCCTTTTCTTTAGAATATTTTAAGGCTCTTTCTAAAAGACGGGAATGTAGGTAAAAAACATCACCTGGAAAAGCTTCTCTTCCCGGAGGTCTTCGTAAAAGCAAAGATAATTGACGATAAGCAGTAGCATGTTTAGATAAATCATCATATACAATTAAAACCGCTTTTCCATTATCCATAAATTCTTCGCCCATCGCACATCCTGCATAAGGGGCGATATATTGTAGCGCGGCAGTGTCTGATGCCGCGGCCGCTACGACTATGGTATAATCCATAGCCCCATAATTTTTTAAGGTATGTACTATTTTAGAAATTGAAGACTTTTTCTGACCGATCGCTACATAAATACAGATTACGCCAGTATCTTTTTGATTAATAATCGTATCAATGGCAATCGCTGTCTTTCCGGTTTTCCGGTCTCCGATAATTAATTCTCTTTGCCCGCGTCCAATAGGAATCATTGTATCCACACATTTAATGCCTGTTTGCAAAGATTCTTTTACAGGTTGCCGGTCACACACGCCAGCCGCAATACGCTCAATAGGTTTTCTTTTTGTGCTTTTAATTTCGCCGGCGTTATCCAGCGGATTACCTAAAGGATCTACTACGCGTCCCAACAAACTTTCTCCTACCGGAACAGATAAAATATGGCCGGTTCTTTCTACAGTATCGCCTTCTTTTATTTCGGTACAATCGCCTAGAACCACACATCCCACACTATCTTCTTCTAAGTTGATAGCAATACCATAAAGAACATCTGAAAATTTTACTAATTCTTGAGACATTACGTTTTCTAAACCAAAGACCCGTGCCGTATTATCTCCTACTTGTAAAACAGTTCCTGTTTCAGAAACGTCCAAGGCCATTTTATATTCTTCAATTTCTTTTTGCAGTATTGCCGTTATTTCTTCTGGATTTATTTTCATTTCATCTCCTTTTTTTAAAGTTTAGCTTTTATTTTATTTAAAACTGTTTTTATAGAGGCATCATAAACTTTATTTTCAATATAAGCTTTAAACCCACCCAATATAACAGGGTTAATAATAAACATAGGTTTTATTTTTTTGTTTTCTTTTTCTTCTAATTTTTTAACAATATTTTTTTTAATGTTTTCAGTACAATCTTCAGACAAAACAATTTTAGCAGGCCATAAATTTTGCAGTTTTTCTATTTCTTTTTCAGCTATTATTTTTAGTTCCAAAAAAATTTCTTGCCGTTTTTTTCTTAACAATAAAATTAAAAGTTTTTTTATTTTATCTGTATATTTTAAGTTTACACAAACTTTTTTCATAAATGATATCTTTTTTTCTATATCAACTAACGGACTTTTTAGAAAATTTAATATTATCTTTTTTTCTAAAAATAAGTTTGTAATAGCTATAAATTCAGCCAAAGCAGCTTGATGGTCTTTGTCTGCTAAAGTAGCTTGAAAAGCCGCCATGTACCGTTTAGCTAATTTCATTTTTTTCATTTTTCTTCTTCCAAATAAGTTTTGATAATATTTTTATTTTCTTCCGTATTTAGATTTTTCTTTAATATTTTTTCCGCCAATAAAATTGAAGTCGCCCCTACTTTTTTCAACAATACTTTTTGCGCCTCTACTAAATTAGCATCAATTTCTTTTTTGGCATTTTCGATTATTTTTTTAGCAGCATCTTCAGTTTTAGCCAATGTTAATTCTCGTTCTTGCTGGCTGTTTGCTTCAACATGCTCTCTTATTTTTTTTGCTTCCAAGCGAGCTTGGACAAAAACTTCTTTTTGTTCTGTTAAAATTTCTTGAGCTTCTTTTTTATTAGCTTCTGTTTCTTTAATATTATTTTGAATGGAGTCCGCCCTTTTATCTAAAAAAGCAAGCAGAGGCTTATATACTAATAACTTTAGAACCCATAATAGCAAAAAGAAATTAAAAATTTGCATTATGATTTCATATATATTAAGCGAAATCACGTATTCTCTCCTTTATTTTATTTTACTTAGCCATCCGCGCAACTTAGCGACGAAAGCCGGTCCCAGGGCATGCCCTGGGGGACATAAAAAGTATCCGTTTTTTCTTAAACAACAAAAATTAGAATCAAAGCTATAACTAAACAGTAAATACCAGTTGTTTCTGTAACTGCCTGTCCAATTAGCATTGTTCTAGTGATAACTTCAGCTTGATCCGGTCTTTTACCAAGCGCTTCGCATGCCTTTGCTGCCACAAAACCTTCTCCTAGACTTGGCCCAATTGAACCAATAGCCATTGTAATTCCCGCCACTGCTAAAGAAACCACTTTAATTAAATCTGCTCCACTTATTCCTTCCATTTTTCATACTTCCTTTCTTTTTTAATATTTATTAATTTTTTTAACGTTTTTAAATATGACTAATTTATACGCTCCTTTCAGATTAAACAACAAAAATTAAAATCATAGCTACCACGGTCGTGTAAATAACCGTAGTCCCAGTTATAGCTTGTCCAATTATCATGCTAACCATCAAGGCCTCAATATTTTCGGGCTGTCTGCCCACTGCTGTACTAGCCGTTTTTCCAGGGAAAGAGGCTCCAAAACTAGCGCCTAGAGTTGATATACCCATCGCTATACCCGCTATTAAAAAAGCCACCCCTTTTACAAATGAATCCCCGCTGTCCTGAAACAATAGCAGTAAGGATATTACCAAAGCAAAAATAGCCGGCGTTTCGGTTATGGCCTGTCCTATCAACATAATACGCATTAGTTTGCCCGCGGCACGAGGTTGTCTCGATAATGCTTTAACTGCATTTAGCGCAATTATGCCTTCGCCCATGGCCGGCCCTAAAGCTCCAATGCCCATACTAAAACCAGCTCCCAAAATCGCGCACAAAGTTACAAAATTCAAAACGTGCTCCTTTTTATTTTGCTAAGGAAATATAGGTTACCGCAAGCATTGTAAATACAAATGCTTGAATAGACCCAGCCAATAAACCAAAAAAAGCATAAAGGCCAACAGGCAATAAGACATGTCGTAAAAGAGTCGCGACGATAAAAATAATAATTCCGCCACCAAAAACATTCCCAAAAAGTCGTACAGAATGTGACACTACTTTTCCTAGTTCTCCTATAATATTTAAATAAAAAAATGGATTTAAAAAGAAAAAGAATATCCAAGGAGCATGAGACGGCACCGGATCCATATATCCTTTAAAATATGCCAAGAACCCTTTTTCCTTGATTGCACTAGCATGTCCTACTAAGAAAACCAAAAGAGCTGCGGCCAAATCCGTACTCAAAAATTTAGTAGGCTCTTCAATTTTTGGGAACTTGAAAAAGAAGGCATACCAAGCATTCGGATCTGGATAAAGCTTTATATAAGTAAGCCCTTCATAAGTGATTTTTACATTTTCAGATCCGAGTAGTTTATGAGCGCCCGCAAACAAGACTCCTATAAAATGTATAAAATTAGGCACAATGCCAATCCAGTTTGAAATCAGGATAAACAAAAATAAAGTCATTATGAAAGGAAAGAATTTTTTGCCATCTTCTTTTCCTAAAGTAGAATAAGTAATATTTTTAATAAAATCCACGACCACTTCCACAATATTTTGTGATTTATGCGGGATAACGGTTAGTTTGCGCGTGCACAAAAAAAGAACAATTATAATAAGCGCCATCACCAACCAAGTCATATAAAATACATTTGGGTTAAAAGTTATTATATGCCCAAATAAATTTATACTAGCGCTAGTAATTTTTGTTAATTCTTCCATTTTTCTCTTTACTCCGAGTGATTATTTTTTACTTTGGCAAAGTTTCTTAGGCCTTCTGTTAAGACCATAGACCATTGGAACGCAAGCAAAAAAAGCAACGTTATATAAACATTAAAAAAAGACTTAAAATACAAAGCAGTAATCAAGGGGATTGTAAAAAGAATTAAGCGACTAACATAGTAAAAAAAATACGTTCCGGTTTTTGCAGACTCCATAATTTTCTGTTGACTTGTAATCCAATTTTTAAAAATTACTAAACCAAAAGCAAAACCGAGTACCGAAGAAGAGAATAACCAGGTTTTTTGAGTTACAAGCGCAATTAAACCAAACATTACTAAAAGTCCCCCCACGATTTTTAACGAGTGTTTATACATTAATAATAAATTTTTGGGTTTTTTCATTGTTATTTTTTTCACAAGCAAATAGAAAAATCAAAAATCAAAAAAATATTATAACAAATTTTAAATTAGTTATCAATAGCTTTACGGATAAGGGCGTATGTAAAATAAAACCCACTAATAATACCAACTAAAACAAATAACAAAATAAAAATATTGGGCAAATGAAATTTTTTCACCAGAAAAAGCCCTAGGAAAAAGAAAATAAATATTTGACTGATCATAACCAAACCCAGTTGGGTTATTAATGTAAAATACTCAGCTAGCTCCATCGGCTTTTTCTGGTCAATATTTTTGTTCATGTCATATATGCTTAATCAACCAAAGGCATGCTCTGCGTAGCCACTTCAGTGGAGGCTGGTTCTTCTTCACTAATAGCCTCGTTTTCTGTGATTACACGTGCAATAGCTATTACTTCGTCTTTAGCATCTAGTTTTTGAATTTTAACGCCTTGAGATTGTCTTCTTTGCGTAGAGATATTCTCTATTTTTTGTCGGCATAAAACCCCTTCTTTAGTAGCGATCATCAATTCATCTTCTTTAGTGGTGATCAAAGCATCGGTTACTAAATCATTTTTAATTGTTTTTCTGAATTTCAAACATTTTACGCCAATACCACCTCGTTTTTGACATCTAAATTCCGCTAGTTTTAAATTTTTACCATACCCTTTTTTGGTGATGATCAATAATTGAAGAGTATTATCTTCTGGATCAATGACATCCATACTGGTTAGATTGTCTTCAGGCTTAATATTAATGCCTTTTACACCGCGCGTACTTCTACCCATTGGTCGAATTTGCGTTTCCTCAAAACGGATTACCATACCCGCAGAAGTAGAAAGGATGACATTTTTATCCCCCGATGTTCGTTTTACCCATTTAAGATTATCACCAGCGTCTAGATTAATCGCAATAATAGAACTGTTTTTTAAATAAGCAAAAAGAGTTACGGCTGTTTTTTTAACTATGCCTTTTTGCGTAGTCATTAACAAATAGTCTTCAGTATCAAAATTTTTCACAGGGATTATGGTTGAAATTTTTTCTTCTTCATCAAAATTTAAAAAGTGTGAAATAGAAACTCCCTTGCTTTGCCGTGATGCTTCCGGAATTTGATAACATTTGATTTTAAAAACCTTACCCTTATTAGTAAAACACAATAAAAAGTTATGAGAAGAAGTCACAAATATTTGATCAATAATATCTTCTTCTCTAGTGGTCATACCACTGACCCCGCGACCACCTCTTAATTGGCTTTTAAAAATATGTAAAGGTAATCTTTTTATAAAACCTTTTTTGGAAATAAGTACCGCGACTTGTTGTTTGGGAATTAAATCTTCTATATCCATTGTCCCAACAGCGCCGCTTATTTCTGTTTTTCTTTTATCTCCATATTTATCCTTAACCTCAAGTTGTTCTTCTTTAATAATATTGTAAATTCTAGGTTCATTAACGAGAATATCTTCTAAATCTTCGATTTTTTTCATGATTTCCGTATATTCGGATTCTATTTTTTCTCTTTCCAGTCCAGTTAATCTTTGTAATTTCATATCCAAAATAGCGTTAGACTGCTTTTCAGATAAATTGAATTTACTCATTAAATTTGATCTGGCTTCAATAGTGTTTGTTGATTTTTTGATTAGAGCAATAATTTCGTCAATGTTATCAAGGGCGATTTTTAAACCTTCTAAAATATGGAGTCTAGCCTTAGCATTTTTAAGGTCATATTCCGTTCTTTTTGTTACAACTTCTTTTCTATGTAAAATATAATAAGATAGAATTTTTTTTAAGGTTAAAGTTTTAGGCACGCCATTTACAAGTGCGACTGTGTTTACCCCAAAGCTGACTTGCAGCTGAGTATGCTTAAACAGCTGATTTAAAATAACATCTGGAATCGCATCTTTTTTAAGTTCAATATAGATTCGCAAACCTTTTCTGTCAGACTCATCTCTTAAATCAGAAATTCCAGTTATTTTTTTATCTTGTACAAGTTCAGCTATTTTTATTATTAGATTAGCTTTATTAACTTGATAAGGAATTTCATGCACGATAATAGCTTTTTTATTTTTCTTTTTAGATTCTTCGATACTTGTTTTACTTCTTATTACAACAGAACCTTTTCCTGTGAGATAAGCTTTTCTAATACCTTCTTCTCCGCAAATAATACCGCCGGTTGGGAAATCCGGGCCTTTAATATAATTCATTAATTCAAGACCCTCTAGTTCTGGGTTGTCAATTAAGGCGCAAACACCGTCCGATAACTCATTTAAATTATGAGGAGGTATATTGGTAGCCATCCCTACCGCAATTCCCGAAGATCCATTAAGTAGCAAAGACGGCAATCTGGTGGGTAAAACCAAGGGTTCTGTTAATGATTCATCAAAATTTGGTGCCCATTCTACTGTTTCTTTTTCAAGATCTTTGACAAGCTCCATGCTGATTTTCGACATTCTGGCTTCTGTATAACGCATAGCCGCAGCGCTGTCTCCATCTACAGAGCCAAAGTTGCCCTGTCCATCAATCAACATATAACGTAGTGAGAAATTTTGGGCCATTCTGACAAGAGAGTCGTATACGGCGGTATCACCATGTGGATGGTATCGTCCTAAAACATCCCCCACAATTCTGGCACATTTCTTATAAGGTTTGCCTGCCGTAAAGCCAGAATTATACATAGCATAAATAATTCTTCTATGTACTGGCTTTAATCCGTCTCGTACATCTGGCAAAGCACGGGTAACAATTACGGACATCGCATATTCCAAAAAGGAATTTTTCATTTCAGCGTCAATGTTGATATTTTTTATTTTTGTGTCTTCAAATAGTTTTTGCTCGTCGCTCATTTTTATTTATCCCCTTTAACTATAGTTTTAAACATCTATCCAACGTACGTTTTTGGCGTATTTTTCAATAAATTCACGCCTTGGCTCTACTTTATTCCCCATTAAAGTGGTAAAAATATCGTCCGCTTCTTCAGCGTCTTCAATAGTCACTTGCAACATACTTCTTTTTTCTGGGTCCATGGTCGTGTCCCAAAGCTGATCAGGGTTCATTTCTCCCAGACCTTTGTAGCGTTGAATGTGAGCCCCTTCTTTTGTTATATCTTTTTCTTTTAACAGTTTCTCTAGTGCCGCATCATCAATAGCGTATTGTTTTGCATTTCCGCGGCCTATAGAATACAAAGGTGGTTGCGCAATATATAATCCACCGGCCAAGATAACTTCTTTTGCATGTCTGAAAAAGAAAGTTAACAGCAGCGTTCTAATATGAGATCCGTCCACATCAGCATCTGTCATGATGATGATTTTATGATATCTTAATTTACTCAGAGTTCTTTTTATATCTTCATCTTCAGTTTCCGTCCCGTTTTCTTCATTGTCATCCTCTGAAGAAAGACCGGAAATAGCTTCTGGCCCAAGCGCTGTAATCATAGCTTTAATTTCTTCATTTGCTAAAATTTTATCCAATCTTGCTTTCTCTACATTTAAAATTTTACCGCGTAAAGGTAAAATAGCCTGAAAGTTTCTGTCTCTTCCTTGCTTGGCGGAACCTCCGGCAGAATCACCCTCAACAATAAATACTTCGCAATTTGCAGGGTCTTTATCAGAGCAGTCCGCAAGCTTACCTGGCAGCGTTGTGCTTTCCAGACTGCTTTTTCTTCTCGCTAAATCTTGGGCTCGTCTGGTAGCTTCACGCACCCTTTGCGCAATAACTGCTTTATTAATAATTAATTTTGCTATTTTAGGGGTAGTTTCAATTGCGTCTGTCAGGCTCTCGTCTACCATGGAATCCACTATGCCTTTAAGCTCAGAGTTTCCTAGTTTGGTTTTGGTTTGCCCTTCAAACTGAGGATGTGGTAGTTTTACACTAATAACAGCAGTCAGACCTTCTTTTAAATCATTGCCAGAAAAATTTTTGGTTTTATCTTTTATCAAATCATATTTTTTAGCAAATGAGTTGATTACTCTAGTTAAGGCAGTTCTAAAGCCGGCGATATGCGTTCCACCTTCTTTGGTTCTAATATTATTAGCAAAAGAAATTACCTGTTCATCGTAATAATCAGAAACGTATTGAATAGCGACTTCTATTTCGTAAGGTTCTCTGGTTTTTTTTAGATAAATAGGAGGCGCAAACAAAGGTTCTTTTTTTTCATTAATATTTTCCACATAAGCTTTAAGACCGCCTTCAAAAACATATTCTTTTTCAGTAGGGGTTTCATAACGTGTATCTTTAAAAATAATTTTTATACCTTTATTTAAAAAGGCCAATTCTTTTAATCTATGATCGATTATTTCGGAAGTGAATTCTCAAGACTCAAAAATTTGCGGATCAGGCTTAAAGCGAATTAACGTTCCACTATCATCACCATTATAATCTTCTAGTTTTCCAGATTTTTCTTTAGGAGTCCCTCTAAAATATTTTTGCGTATATTTTTTACCATCTCTTTTAACTTCTACTACTAACCATTCCGCTAAGGCATTAACTACGGAAACTCCTACTCCGTGCAAACCGCCTGATACTTTATAGCCTTTTCCTTCAAATTTTCCACCAGCATGTAAAGTCGTCATTACCACCTCAACAGCGGGTAGTCCTTTATCTTTATGTATATCAATTGGAATTCCACGGCCGTTATCAATTACCGTAACGATATTATCAGGTTCGATGGTGACTGTTACCACATCACAAAAGCCCGCCATGGCTTCATCAATACTATTATCTACTACTTCGTAAACAAGATGGTTTAAACCAGGTGTGCCCGTAGAGCCTATGTACATACTAGGTCTTTTACGAACAGCTTCAAGACCTTCTAAAACTTTTATTTGGGTAGCATTATATTCGTGATTCATTTAGTTTCCAGACCTTCTTTCTTTTGACATATTTTCAAGCGAAGCCAGCCCTCCCTAAAACATAACTAGGGTTTAAAAAGATTATAGTAAACGCCTAAAAGAGAATATTGACCAGATTTAGTTTAGCACAAAGTTTATTTTTTTCACATACTGAAATCCGTTATATGGCCACTATATTTATTTCATTGTATTAGCGAGTTCCTTTCACACATCTTTTAAAAGACTTTTTAAGTTTTCATACTTTGTAGGCAGCCCAAAACTGGCGGGGCTAACTACATCATAGTCAAAAAAAGGATGTTCAATACAATGTTTATCCCAAGGAGCTATTTTTATACGTAACAACTTAGCTAAAAAGAAAATAAAATCAGGAAACATTTTTATTCGAAAAAACATTTTTATTCGAAAAAAGTCGCATAATTGTTTAATAACCTCTTTACCTGTGATACGCGCATTACCTAACACTAGGTTTTTTTCTACAACATCATTATCAATTAAATATTTAGTAATAGTGGCAATGTCTGCAGCATGTATAAAATGGAAAGCGCTATTCATATAAATGAAACGTAATAGTTTTAAGTATTTTAGGTTAGGTCTAATACCACTACTTACATGAGAATACGGGTGTGTGCTATCTCCTCCAAAAAGCAAGGTTGGAAATAAAGTAATGGTTTTTTGTTTTAATTCATTGTCAGCCATTATTTTTTCATAAGCTAAATATTTGGTTTTTACATAACCCGTTCCAAAAAGACGCGCTTCTTTTTTTGGTTGATTATTTTTACCTAAAATACTAGCGGTAGAAAAATAAATTATTTTTTTACAATTTTTCCCATAATGTAAAAGTTCCAGAGTCTTTTCTACATTTATTAAATAAGCCAAATCTGAATTTTCCCAGGCCGTGGCTATATGAATTATATAATCCACGCTCGCCAAAAGATCTTTAAACTTGGCGATTTCTTCTAGTGACCCTTGATGTATTTGGAGATTATCATAATTTAGCGCATTAAATTTTAATTTTTTAGGATTACGTATCAAGAGATGAAGTTCATAATTTTTGTTATTTAAAAATTTTTCTACGATATAATGTCCTACGCAACCAGAAGCTCCGGTTATAAATATTTTATACATGTGTACTCCCTATTTTTGCTTGAATTCTTTGTAAAATACCGGTTTTTTGTAACAACATCAAGCTTTTTTTAGAATTTTTTGTTTGTTTTATTTTAGTTAATTCTTGCTTAATACGTATTTTCGAAGGTAGTTTAAAGGAGGCTGCTATTTTTTGAATCACCCGTGCACAATTTTCTTCAAGCTCAAAATCGAGTTGTCCCACAAAACGTAAAGCGCGTAAAATACGCAGCGTATCTTCTGTGAATTTTTGTTCAGGGTCGCCCACACACCGTAAAATTTTTGCTTTTAGATCGCGCAGTCCTTCATATTCGTCTATTAAAATATGATTAATCGGGTCATATGCCAAGGCATTAACCGTAAAATCTCTTCGGGCCAAATCCTCTTTTAGGTCCGAAACAAAAATGATTTTCCTCGGATACCTGGCTGCCGTATATTCGGACTCCAACCGAAACGTTGTGATTTCAGCCCAATGTCCGGGCTGGTTTTTACGTGGTATCGCGATGGTGCCAAATTCCTCACCTCGGGTCTCTGCTTTGGCAAACAAGGAATCGCTTTGCTCTGGATATGCGTCAGTAGCCAGATCATAATCCTCTACCGACCTGTTTAAAAGCAAGTCTCGTACGCTCCCACCAACCAGATAGATTTGGAAGCCATTTTTTTTAAAGGTTTGGCAAATTTCCAAAATGTCAGTAGGAATTTTATGAGAAATGTTTGGTTTCATTGTAAACAACTTTTTTTCTCTTCAAAAAACCTATTAGCGGAAGCAACAAGTAGGTCAGGTTACTATAGCCTGGGTACAAAAAAGAGATGGCCATAGCTAAGAACGGGATTAGAAAGATAAGGCGAGCCCTTGCTCTATGATGCTTGATTCTTTCTAAATTAACCTTGTCTTTATCCAGTAAATTTTGATTTTTGATCGCATAATTCCAAATCAAAAAAGCCATTAGACCTAAAAACATAAAATTAGCGTGGAATACAAGCTCTCCCGCCCAAATACCGGGATAATCGCCAATTAAGGAAGTTGAAAAAGGGATCAAAACCACAAAGAAAAGAGAGTATAAATTTAGTAAAAGGTAGGTTTTGTTAGTTTCTTTGATATAGTGAAATTGTTCATTATTATTAACCCAGATGGCAGCCAAAATAAAAAAACTTATTAAATAATTTATAAATAAAGGCCAGACCCCGCAAAGTACAGTTATTAAGCCTTGAGCTGTTGTGATATTCAGATGTGGAGGTACTTTTAGGTCTAGCACTAAAAGCGTCATCGATATGGCAAATACTCCATCAACTAAGGTTTCAATCCTGTTTGTACTGAAAGTTGGTATTTTCATAATAATTTAATAATACTATATTTTTCGATCAAAGTCCGTTAAACCAAACGCAAAACAAAATAATGTATAATATAAATTATGAAAGAATTTATCCAAGTTTTTATAGCTGTAAAAAATAAAGAGACCGCTAAAAAGTTGTGCAGCACCATCGTTACAGCTAACTTACGAAATCCCGGAAATTTTAGCCATGCCTGTACAGAATGGTTATAAACCATATTTGCAGTGGCTGGAGAGTAATGTTGAATAGGGACGTAGTGTTAAATTTACCCACTATTATCGAAAAAAATTTATATGATTTTTGGATAAAAACTACAGTTCTGAATAAAGGTATATATTATAAAAAATGTTTATTATCTTATTAAAAATTTTAGTTTCAGTTTTTATTGTTTTGGGGTTAGTCTTTATTTCTGAAAGAAACCCTAAAATAGGAGGCCTTTTAGTCGGGTTACCGCTTGGCACAGGCATAATGATTTTTTTCTATAGTATTGAACAAGGAATCCCTTTCGTTTTACAAGGAATCCCTTATGGTATTTGTGGGCTGGTTGGTTCACTTTCTTTTGGTATAGGCTTTTATCTTGGCGGTAAATTTTTCATTAAAAATCCCGTATTACATGTTATTAGCGCATTATGCGGCGGTTTTTTTGCTTTTCTTTGTATCAGCACTTTAATAACTTTATGCAAAATTACTCTTTTAATTAGCCTAGTTATTTTTCTTATTGGCATGTCTTTTGCGGTATATTTTTTTAAACATATTCCACAGCATAAAAAAACCATGCCCAAACGTTTTAGAATTTCAGCTCTTATTTTCCGAACTATATTTGTGGTTATAATAGTTTTGACCGTGACTGCGCTTGCTCAGAAAATTGGCACTCGTTGGGCCGGCTTTATGGCCTCTTTCCCGACAACGCTATGTCCATTACTGATTATTCTGGCATATAGTGACAAAGACGAGTTATATCCTAACGTGCTAAAACATTTTTCCTATAGCGTTACAACCACAGTCTTCTTTTACCTATTAGTTTTATGGCTTTTTCCTATACTCGGTATATATTATGGGATTGTCGTTATCTATCTTCTCTGCTTTTTATATTTATACACTCTTAATAAAATAAAGAATCAACTTTTTTAAAGCCAGCTTTAGTGTAAATATTACGTCCATTTTCCGAAGTATGTAAATGAAAATAAGAGGTTTTTCTTTAAAATATCAATATCTTCAATTGTTGCTTTATAGTATTTAATATTTTTTAGATTCATAATTTTTTTTCCAAATGCAGGTCTGCAAAACTATTGTGGCTATATTTTTTATCCCCGGAAATATTTAAGATTTTATCAAACTCCATTTTTAACCAAAACCTAATCCCGGGCCAGTTTTTAACACCCACCACCAACTGTATTTTTTCATAAGCTGCTTTTTTTGCTTCTTCAAAAAGCTTGAATATCACTTTTTGCCCGAAACCTTGGTTTTGGTAGTTTTTTTTAATATAAAGATAGGGGACTTGTAAAATATCCTCTTCAGGATAACCGTGATAAATTGCTAAAAAACCTATTGTTTCCTTGCCATTTAAAATACTCATAAATTGAAAATTTTCTTTTTTACCATTAGGCGGCAAATCCCCTTCAGTTAAAGTTTTATACATCGTATTTTTGGCAGGAGGGTCTTGCCCATCTAAAGGTTGTAGCTTTTCCCGAAACTCTTCATAAAGTTTTTGTAAGAGAGCACATTCACTTAACTTGGAAGTTTTAATTAGTAAATTTTCAGTTTGCCATTCAGAGCTTAATAATTTCATTTTTAGCCTTTCAATATTTCCAGTAATTCCTGCCATGGGATAGCCAAAATATTTATCTTGTCAATAATTTTCGCCGAAAATATTAACTCACCTTAAGATTTTCGCCGAAAATAAACAGCGGACAATCCATTCTCATCAAAAAATTTAAACCCACGGTGAGAGATCAGCGTCCGGCCTAAAGCGACAACCTGCTCCAACGTAGGTTTCATCACGTAGCTGTAACGAATCTGAAATCCGCGCTAAATATTTTTCTAAGGGCGTTGTTGGTAAATCTGCGTCTGATGACGCCTGTCCAGATTGTGGGTTTATAACCCTCTCT
>JABGVJ010000014.1 GCA_018646105.1 bacterium | reverse complement strand
CATCTGGTCACTAATGCATCCAGCAAAGTAGCCTCTCCCTCCATGGTTGTTTCAGGTAAAGATTGGGAAACCCTAGTGATCAAAGCATCTACGCCATACTGGTTAATAAATTTACTCCATTCGTATATATGTCCGCGTTGTCTTTCTATGGCTGCCACTGTGCCTTTAGCTAATAATTTATACCCGTTAGTAACCAGCCTGTTCTAAAGTCGCAGATAAAGTGACCTCAATAGGAGAAGAGGTGCTGTCCGGCGGTGTAGTGGATCGTTCAAGTACAACAATTTGATTTTGCGTATTTAATTCCCAAGGGCTGAGCAACGGTTCTGTTTGTCCCTGATAAAATTCCAGGTCAAGAGGGACTGCGTCTTCCTGAGGCTGATACCTTTCTATAATGGTACGGATCGTGGTTTCTATGGTAGTCATCTTTTCCGGAGTGGTAAATGCGGTTTGGTTTAATAAAAATTCTGCTAAACAAACAAAGACAGCTTCGGTAATATGATCATCTTTTAACCCTAATAAATAGTCCGCATATTTAGGGCCCAGGGCGCGTGCTACGCCGTCAGTTCTTAAATGTGCAAGCATAGAAAATACTGTTAGCGGAAATATTTCATGGGAATGTCTTAAAGCTAAAATTTTTTTCATAGTTTGTGCCCCCTTTTGATAAGTAGATTAGTTTAAAGATTAGCACTTTTGATTGTTTTTTTGAAAGAGTTAATTAGCAAAGACTGGCGTGTTTCGCAACAGATAGTTATCCTAATTTGACAAAAACCAACTTTGACAATATCATGATATAAAATAATTATATAAGAAAGGGTATCTATGTTACATCAATTATCAGTCGGGACATTAAAAACACATTTCTCACAAGTTATAACAGAGGTTACCCATGGAGAAAAATATGTGGTTTTGCGCGGTAAGAAAAAAGAAAAAGTAGCCCTTATCGTCCCCTATGAAGAAGAGGCTGCGGCAAAAAATGCAAATATTCAAAAAAGGAAGTTAGGCGCGGCAAAAAATGAAATCAAAATTAAAGCTGATTTTGATGAATTACCAAATGATATATTAAAGGCTTTTGGCGTATGAACAAAGGTTATTTAATTGATACTCATGTTTTTTTGTGGATGCTGACAGATGAGCATAAATTATCAGTTAGGGCAAAAATTATACTCGAAAATAAAGATAATCCCATTTTTATGAGCACAGCTTCTTTATGGGAATTAGCTATAAAATATTCGTTGGGTAAAATAGAGTTTCCAACTAAGCCTGAAATATATTTGTTAAATAAAATTTATGAAGAAAATATTACGGTTATACCCATTACACCGATCATGGCTTTAAAAATCCATGAAATACCTCAGCTCCATAAAGATCCTTTTGATAGATTTTTGATAACCCAGGCCATTTTTGACAATATTCCGCTGATCAGCAATGATATAGAAATCAAAAAATATAAAAAACATGGCTTAAAACTTATTTGGTAATTATCTACGAAAGTTTTCATTATACTTTGAATAATTCAAAATGCATGGCCTTAAGAATTAACCCCGGGGCAAATAAACCGTAAAGGTAGTTTTGTGGGAATCTGAAGTGAGGCTTAACATGCCATCATGTTCATTGATAATATTAAGTGTGATAGAAAGACCGAGGCCGAGGCCTTCTTTTTTGGTAGTGAAAAAGGTATCAAAAATCTGTTGTTGGATAGTAGCGGGTATTTCCGGACCATTATTCTCCACCTTAATTTCTATCCCTTGTGTGCGCATACCTGCTTTATTGGTAAAATCTGCTTGACGCGTTATGATGCTGATGGCCCCTTTGCTATGAATTGCTTGGACGGCATTTAAAATAATATTTAAAAATACCTGGTGTAATCGGTTACTATCCCCTTTGATTAAAGGCAGATCTGCGGCCAGGTCTTTGGCTACCTTGATTTCTTTACTAGCCAGATCTGCGCGCGCCAAACTACAGATTTCTTCTAATACTTCATTGATATTTAGGAATTCGCTGACTCGAGACTTTTGTGATCCGTATTTCAGCATGATTTGCAATATATGGGACAAGCGCTCCACACTCTGATAAATGGCGTTGGCATTTTTGGCGACTTTTTCGGGCTGGTTTTGATATTTTTTGATCAAGATGGATTGTCCTAAGATCATGGCCAAAGGATTATTGATCTCATGCGCGACACGACGGGTAAGCGTGGCATACGCTGCTTGCTCGGACATCTTTTCTGTGACTTGCATAGCTTTTTCGTACTCGCTTTTTAATTTTTCATAGGGTTGCGCTCTTTCCAGGGTAGCGCCAATTTGGTAGGACAAGGTTTCTAAAAAATTAAAGTCCTGGATACTGTATGCTCTTTGATTTGTTTTAGTTCCCAGCAATAACAAACCTTGCAGTTCGTTTTTACTAAAACACGGTACACAAGCCTGCGCTTCTAATTTGCTCAGCTCAGCTTTAAGCTCATCTTTTGCTTCTAGAAAATCCCGCACCTTGGTTTCTTTGCTTTGTTTTAATTCTTGCATTAAATGATTGATATCCGGTTTTTGTTTTTTGTATGCCAAATACAAATGAGGGTTGCTAAAATTCATTTCACGCACTAAATTGCTCTCTAAAATATGTTTTAGCTCCTGCAAACTAATACATTCCCCTAATTCCTTGGCGGTTTTGAGCAGCATTTTTTGGTAATTGGATCGACTGGGAAAAAATATTTTTTCGGATGTATTTTGAATTGTATTTCGTACATAGAAAAAAAACTGTACTGCGAACAACCCATACAAAAGAGAAATCCCTAGAAAAAAAGCATTGATATTGTTTGTAAAATATACGACATATGCGAATACAAAAGAGAGATAGATTGAGCCAAACAATAAAACCGTGAGCGCATAAGCTGCTGTACGATTGATGATTACGGATATGTCCAAGAGCTGGTGTTTGATAATGGCGTAAACGGTAAAGGATAGAAAAAAAATAACGAAAAGGGGGCCGATTTTATTGTATTCATTGGTACCAAGAATTGGCAGAATAATATTAGTAATAGAAGCGCCGAAAACGGCGCATAATAACCCAAGAAAAAAATATTGAAGTTTGGCTTTGCTAAGTCCTTTGTATTTCCTGAGTCCTTGGAGGGTAAATGCAACGACTCCTGAAATATATGTAAAGAAATAAATAATAAAAATTTTATGTCCTAAATTATAAATAATCGTTCTATCTACAGTAATACTTTTAATAATAAAATCCGTAGGAGTTATGGCCAAAAGTAACAGAGGAGCGATTATAATAGCTAAACTATTGTACCAGGTAAATTTTATTTTTTTCTGAGGATAAGTTAAACTGAAAAAAAGTAGCGAAACCGGAATTAAAATAGCTGCTAAAAAAGTAGCTTTTCCCCAAAAAACAGGAGCATCTGTACTCCAATGTAGAAAAATACTTAGGCTCCACATCGTGCTAGCTAGAATGGTAATCAAAAAAGAAAGCGTAGGAATATTTTTTTCGCCATATCTTAAAAGTAAATAACTAAATAATATACCTGCAATTACAATTAAAAAATAAATAATACCCATTGTTTTATCTCAACCTTGTTTTGTCATTAATTATAACGCACTTTCTAAAAATACTATTTCGACAAACCTCAAACGCGATTTGGGTAGATGGTTTTTAAGTAAAATTAAGTAAAAAATCACGTATATTAAAATGTTGTATACCCTGGTTATTGGAAGGCGGGAGTTCATCTGCAGATACGACAATTTTTTCATAATTATCTTTGATCTGTAATAAGTTGCCAAATTCTCTGGCTTTAGTTTTATCTTCTGTTAAAAGATAGGCAACTTGAATATAAACCTTTTTTTGGTTTTTCTCACAAACAAAATCTATTTCCCGCGGATAATCCTGCCCCACAAAAATACGATAACCGCAAATTTTGAGATGCAAAAAAACAATATTTTCTAAAATTTTACCAATATCCCGCTGTTTGAACCCGATAAGAGAATGGCGGATACCTAAATCTGTGAAATAATATTTCTCACCAATCTCAAAGATCTTTTTACCTTGAAGATCAATGCGTTGTATTTTATTAAGAAAAAAAACAGCATTTAAATAAGAAAGATAATTCAAAACCACAGAAGGCGATATTTTTAGCCTTTGAGTATTAAGAAAGCCACCAATTTTATGGGCGGAAATAATATTACCAATATTGTTGGCCACATAAATTATTAAACGATCTAAAAGATTAACATTGCGAACAGCATAACGCGCGACAATATCTTTAAGAATAATACTGTTATAAACACTTTTTAAATATTGATAAACAACTTCATCGTTTAATTGCAGGTTAATTAAATATGGCAAGCCTCCCCATTTTAAATATTTATGAAAAGCTTCCTGACTATTTCCTAAATTGTGAAATAATAAAAATTCCGCATAACTTAAAGGATAAACTTCAAATTCGATATATCTCCCTGAAATATACGTTGCCAATTCCGAAGATAAAAGCTTTGCATTACTGCCTGTACAATAAACATCAAAATTATTTTGAGCCTGAAAATGCCGTAAAGCTTTCTCAAAATTCTCTATATCCTGTATTTCATCAATAAAAAGATAGTATTTTTCCTTGGTCTTGATTTTGTTATTTACATATTCAATAAGTTTTTGATAATCCGTAATACTGTCAAATTCAAATAATTCTTTATTAATATAAATAATTTGCGCTTGTTTAGCCTTAAAATGCTGCTTTATATAATCTATAAGCTCTAGCAAAATATAACTTTTACCCACGCGACGCTGACCAATTAAAACCTTGATCACATCTTTGTTTATAAAAGGCTTTAGCTTTTCAATATAAATCGGTCTCTCTTTGTAAGTTTTCATTATACTTTAAACTTTCTGATTTTTCTTATTGTATTTTAATTATACTTTAAATAATTTAAAACGCAAGGCAAAAATATTAACCCCTGGGCAAATAAACCGTAAACGTGGTTTTGTGGGAATCTGAAGTGAGGCTTAACATGCCATCATGTTCATTGATGATATTAAGTGTGATAGAAAGACCGAGGCCTAGGCCTTCTTTTTTGGTAGTGAAAAAGGTATCAAAAATCTGTTGTTGGATGGCGGCGGGTATTTCCGGGCCATTATTCTCGATCTTAATCTCTATACCTTGTGTGCGCAGGCCTGCTTTATTGGTAAAATCGGCTTGACGCGTTATGATGCTGATGGAGCCTTTGCTATGAATGGCTTGGACTGCATTTAAAATAATGTTTAAAAATACCTGGTGTAACCGATTACTATCCCCTTTGATTAAAGGCTGATCTGCGGCCAGGTCTTTGGCTACCTTGATTTCTTTACTAGCCAGATCTGCGCGCGCCAAACTACAGATTTCTTCTAATACTTCATTGAT
>JABGVJ010000015.1 GCA_018646105.1 bacterium | reverse complement strand
CAAAATATTTGGAATAGGAATAAACTGTGATGGTATTTTCTGGAATCTCTCGTACCAAGGAATTAAATTCATCAATAAAGGTCGCATATACCGTATCTGTAAGCACAATTAAATTAGATCTTTTGGTTCTAACTAAATTCCCGATTCTCTGAATAGTTTCCTGAGAGAGACCTACCGAAGTAGGATTGGTGGGATTAACCAAGAAAAGCGCTTTAACTCTTTTATCTTCCAACTTTTTGAGTTCTGTGTCTGGGATTTGCCAACCTAGTTCTTCTGAACCTTCAACGTCAATGATGATTAACTTATAATCATTTAAATTAGGGATTTCCAAATATGGTGAAAAAATGGGGGTGAGGATAGCAATATGGTCGCCCGGGTTAAGCAGTTTGTTTTCTCTTAAAGATTTGAAAGTATAGCACATAGCAGCGCCCGCGCCTTCGGTAGCAAAAAGGTCAAAATCAGCTTGTGGTTTGGTATTGTTTGGAAAAAAAACTTTATCTAAATATTTTTGGGTGATTTTTTGGTTAACTGGGATCATTTTGGGTGGAGTGGGATAATAATCGCCCAGGGTCGCATCCACGAGTTCCCAAATATTTTGATCAAAATCACCTTCAATATTTTTCTCAATATAGGCCACGGCTTGACTTAAATAAGCGATACCTTCTTCACCCTTTTTTTCCTGCAAGAATTTTTTCAGTTTTTTAGTGATGTCTAGTTTGACTGGACGCAGGCCAAGATCTTGATTATTCATTTTGCCGACTGCATAAGTACTTGCAAAAAGGTTAAGCTGACTAAAAGCCTTACGCGCGGTGGTGTTGAGAAAATTCGGGTTACCGCGACCCGCGTTCAGAATATTAGGCCCGGATTTTTGGGCCATCTCAATGAGATTATTTTTGATTTCAAAAGGACTGAGCTGTTCGTATTTAAGATTGGGATCTTTGGCTTGCAGGTTGTCGTAAATTTGATTAAAGGCGACGATAGCCCCTCCTACAAAAAGAATTAAAATAATGGTGATTTTAGTGAATAACAATTTATTTTTAAACATACGGACTCCTTATCATGAAACTATTTTTTTAAGATGTTAAAATAATTATAAACGAAGATGAAAAGAGAACCAAAACAATTAAATCTTCATTAGCACTATGGCCAAAATAGCTAAAAATATACCGAGGCCTCTTTTGAAATGAATTTTTTCTTTGTAAATTAAGACGATCAGGATAATAGCAATAACACTGGAAAAGCTATGGACAGAAGCGACGATTGATAATGGGCCGGACGCAAAAGCTTTGAGCAAACTATAAAAGCCGACAAAATTGACTGTACCGATCAGCACACCTAGTTTTAAAGCTGGATAAAACGCCTTGGTTTCATTAATGCCCTGCATTTTACGGACCATACCTAAAGCAAAAATAGTATTGAAACAATAGGATAACGCTATAAAACCTAAAAGATTAACTTGCATTGCTGCAAACTTGGCAAAAATGGCGGATAAAGCCCCGAAAAACAAAGAAATAAAAACTAAAAGTAACCCTAAATTAAAATTTGGGCGAGGATTGGTATCAGTCGTATCTTTTTTGGTTAATAGCGCCATTGCCCCAACAGATAAAATAAGCCCAGAAATTTGCCAAGGATTTAATTTATCCTGGAAATAAACGAGTGAAAAAAGAATCACAACCACGGTACTAAGCCGGATCAAGGGATAAGCTAAACTGGCGGCAACATGTTTTAAGGCTTCGATCTTGGTAATCGTAAAAATAGAAAAACAGCTGGCATTTAAAAAAGCCCAGAATAATAGCTGGTAGATATGCGTGATCCGGGTATCTGAAATCAAAATTAAAAAAGAGCTGATAATAGTGACCGTAACAAAAAAAGCAAAGGTGGTGATGGCGCTATTATATTTATTTTCTGCAGAGACTTTGAATAAAAAATTTTGAATACCATAACAAAAAAGGGCTAGTATGGCATAAGAAAACCAAGTCATGAATTAAAGCTTTCCGGTATACACGTATAGCTATTAGCTAATTTTTGATTATTTTGCTGATAATGAGTGATGTATTGGCCACAATTTGAACCAATCTGATTTTCTTGAAGTTCGCCCATACTCAAAATAACTTCGTAACCTTCTTTTTTTAATTGGTTAACAATTTTATACTCGCTGACATTTGGTTTGAGATGAGAAGTAAGTTTATGGTGCATAGCCTTGTAGGTGGGGTTAACCGGAGTAATTTTGATCAGAAAAATTTCCGGGTTAAAATAAGAAATTAATTCGTTAGGGTCCAAAGGAATACCTTCAGCTAAAGCAAAATTTAAAGTTATTTTACGATCACCATATTCATAAAAAGTTTCACCATACTGACGTATAGCATTGAAATCCCATTTACGTACTGGCATGAGCCATTCTCGTAAAGAAAGATCTGTAGTATGAATAGAAAATTGGAGTTGAAACAGATTTTTATAAAGATGTTGTTTGACGTCTAATAACCGCTCAAAAAAACGATCACAATTTTCCGGAGCTATGGTGGAGATACAAGGTATTAACCCTGGCGCCTGGTATAGTTGCGGCAAATCTTCTAAAACTTCGATAACATCCAGATTAAAAGCCGGTTCACCCATTCTGGCAAATTGCACCTTGAATTTTTTAGCGGGCACAATTTTGTTAGGATATCTCTGGGTAATCATATAATCTATCTGGTTCATAATATCGGTACGGGAAATTTGGCCTTGATAATTGGCGCCGGCATCACACATTTTGCATTCGACCGGACAGCCATAAAGCGTGGAGACAATTAGGACCCATTTTTCTTCCCGAGGTAAAGGGGGCTGGACAGACTCGACAAACTCTATTTTTTTGCCTTCAGAGGTTTCTGCTATATATACAGTAGCCAAATCCGGGGAACCTGTATGTGCTAAAACTTTCAATATAATGACTCCTTAGTTAAGGCTTGATAAATTCCCATAGCGGCTTTAACGCCGTCCCCTACACAAATAGCGGTTTGACGGTAAAGATCATTAGCCACATCACCAATCATAAAAAGTTTTTTGGTTTGAATAACTTCATCCAGATTAGCAGCTAATTTTTGACCAATAAATTCCAGGGCTGGTTTGCGCCCAATAGCGCTTAAAATATAATTGGCTTTTAACACTTGGCTAGAATTTTCCTTATTATAGCAAGTTACCAAAAATTGAGAAGGGTTTTTTAGTTGAATATCTTGGACTGAGTAATGATTAAAATAATTTATTTTCTGATGTTTTTGAGCGCGTTGCCAAAGTAAAGGCAAACATTTGGCTTGTTCGTTTTTATCCAAAATGGTGATTGTATGTCTACCAGCCAGATTTAGAGCATAATCAAAAGCAGCATCGCCTGCGCCAATAATAATGACGTGGCCTTTTTTCTTTTTTTTAAGAGTAGTTATCTCATAAAAAATTTTATCTTTAATTTCTGATGGTACCTGTTTTAAAAAATTAGTTTTGGGTAATGTGCCGGTTGCAACAATGACTTTTTTAGCTTTAAGCCAGCCTGTAGCGGTACGTAGAAAAAAAAGATGTTCCTTATAATCCAGAGTAAGAACTTCTTGCGGAATAATGTTTAACTGGTGACGTGAAAATT
>JABGVJ010000047.1 GCA_018646105.1 bacterium | reverse complement strand
TAAAGAAATAACCAAAAAAATAGCTTTGGAATTGCAAGTTAAAGGTTTATTAAATATCCAATTCGCGGTTAAAGATGATGATGTTTATCTTTTAGAAGTTAATCCTAGAGCTTCTAGAACCGTTCCCTATATTAGTAAAGCGACAGGTATTCCTTGGGCAAAATTAGCGACTAAAATTATTATGGGTGACACTATTCAGAGTTTAAAAGTAAAGGAAGTAGTGCCTAAATATTTTTCTATTAAGCAACCTGTTTTTCCTTTTAACAGATTTCCGGAAGTAGACATTATTTTAGGGCCGGAAATGAAATCTACCGGCGAGGTAATGAGTATTGATGAAAATTTTGGTATGGCTTTTATTAAGTCTCAGTTAGCAGCAGGTCAAGAAATACCTAAAAAAGGAAAAGTTTTTATTAGTGTAAAGGATAAAGATAAAGATAAAATCGCTTCTTTTTCTAAACGTTTGATAGAAATGGGGTTTGAAATTTTGGCTACTACAGGTACGGCTAAGGTTTTACAAAAAAATGGTATTAAGGCTACTCAAATAGATAAAATGTTTGAGGGAAGGCCTAATGTAGCGGATTTTATCAAAAATGGTGAAATAAAATTGATTTTTAATACTCCTTCCGGAAAAAATCCTTTGAAAGATGAAATTGTTATTAGACAGACAGCTTTAAAATATAATGTGCCGGTAATTACGACTATTTCTGGGGCTAAAGCTACGGTTAATGCGATACAGCGCTATTTAAGTCATGCTATTGAGGTTTGTTCTTTACAGGAATTTTACAAATGAACAAAATAGCTTTAATTAATGGGAAATATGAAGGACAAACTTTGAATATTATGATTACTAATGATAAAGTTTCGGGCTTGGGATATATTCCTGAAGATAAAGGTGAAGAAATAGAAGTTTATGATTTAAAAGGACTTAATATTGTACCTAAAGAAGGTGAGAAAATAATTTTATTTAAGAAACTAAATGCAGTTTTTGTAGATGCAAAAGAAAATAAGGTTAAAGGTGAGGTAGTGGAAGGACAGATTAAGTTTATTGATTTATGATGTATAATAAATAAATATATGTATTATTTTGTGTCTTTGGTTTGAAAAATTATAATAAGGAGAAAAAAAAATGGATAGAGAAACTGTGACAGTAAAAGGACAAGAAGTATTAAAAGTAATTAAAGAAATTGTTAGAGAAGGAAATGTGCGTAGAATTATAGTTAAACATGGAGAGAAAATTTTGTTGGATATTCCTGTAACGATTGCGGTTGTGGGAGCTTTGATTGCACCTCCTTTGGCTGGGTTGGCTTTTGTGCTAGCTTTGTTTAAAGAATGTACGATTGAAGTAGAAAGATTAAAAGAAAAAAAAGAAACTCCTAAAAAGACAGCATCTAAGGTACAAACTGCTACTAAAAAGAAGCCTACTAAAAAAGTTACTCCGAAAAAATAATTTTTTTTAATGCCTGATTTTAAATTAGTTTCTTCATTTGAGCCTGCGGGTGACCAACCGCAGGCTATTGATTCCTTAGTGAATGGTTGTAACCAGCAAAAAAAAGATCAGATTTTGTTAGGAGTAACGGGGTCTGGTAAAACTTTTACCATAGCAAAGGTTATTGAACAAATCCAAAAACCTACCCTGGTGATTGCTCATAATAAAACTTTAGCCGCTCAATTGTGTTCGGAATTCCAAGCTTTTTTCCCTAATAATGCCGTAGAATATTTTGTTTCCTATTATGATTATTATCAACCAGAAGCATATCTTCCAGCCAGAGATATGTATATTGAGAAAGAAGTGGATATTAATGAAGAGATTGAACGATTGCGTCATCATGCTACGCGTGCGCTTTTAACTAGAAAAGACGTGATTATCGTGGCATCTGTTTCCTGTATATATGGACTTGGTTCACCAGAAAATTATATTAAGAATGTTATTAATTTGGAACAGGGGAAAACAGTATCCAGGACAAAATTATTACGTGATTTGGAGAAAATTCAATATGAAAGAAATGATATTGAACTTAAAAAAGGACGATATCGGGTTAAAGGAGAAACTATTGATATTTTTCCTTCTTGGGAAAATACTTTGATCAGGCTAGATTTTTTTGGTGATGAATTAGAACATATTTATAGAATTCATCCGGTTTCTTTGGAAGTTTTTTGTGAGGAAAAAGAAATAGATATTTATCCGGCAACCCATTATGTCGTAAATGATAATTTTGGGATTGCTTTGGATACTATAAGGGAAGAAGCAGACCAGAGATTAAAGGAATTAGAGGCGCAGGATAAGGTTTTGGAAGCATATAGATTGAAAACTAAGATTAATTATGATTTGGAAATGATGAGGGAAATAGGTTCTTGTAAAGGTATTGAAAATTATTCCAGGCATTTAGAAAATAGAGTAGCTGGTACCCCACCCCAGGTTTTACTGGATTTTTTGGGTGATGATTTTTTAACGGTGATTGATGAATCACATGTCACGGTGCCACAGATTAAGGGAATGTATAAGGGAGATCAAGCTCGTAAAACAGTTTTAGTGGATTATGGATTTAGATTACCATCGGCCATGGATAATCGTCCTTTGAAGTTTGCGGAATTTGAACAAAAAGTAAAAAGGTGTATATATGTTTCAGCTACGCCGGGTATATATGAACTTGATAAGTGTGAATTAACCGCGATTAAGCCTGATTCTAAAAATAGTTCAGTGTGGTCAGGTTATGATATTACAGAACAGATTATTAGACCTACCTGGTTGGTTGATCCAGAGATAATTGTACGAGAAACAAAGTATCAGATTGATGATTTATTAAAAGAAATTAATGAACGGGTAGAATGTAAAGAAAGAGTTTTTATTACGACTTTGACTAAAAGAATGTCAGAAGATTTAACTTCTTTTTTAGAAGAAAAAGAGATTAAAGTAAGGTATTTACATTCGGAAATTGATACTTTGGATAGGATAGATATTTTACATGATTTGCGTTTAGGTAAGTTTGATGTTTTGGTGGGGGTGAATTTGTTGCGGGAAGGACTGGATATTCCAGAAGTTTCTTTGGTAGCTATTATGGATGCGGATAAAGAAGGTTTTTTAAGAAATGAGCGGGCTTTGATTCAAACTATGGGCAGAGCAGCTAGAAATATTAATGGTAAGGTTATTCTGTATGCAGATAAAATGACTAAATCTATGCAAGCAGCAATAAATGAAACTAATAGAAGAAGAGATATTCAATTAGCTTATAATGAAAAACATCAGATTAAACCTAGAAGTATTATTAAAAAAATAGCCGATATTAGAGATGAAGATAGAAAATTAATACAAGAATTAGCAACAGTTGAAATGGGAGAGTTTAAACCTGATGAATTGCCTCAAAAACTTGCGGAATTAGAGAGAAAAATGCAAAAAGCAGCTAAAAATTTGGAATTTGAGGTAGCGGCGGTTTTACGTGATAAGATAGAGGAATTATTACATTTCAAATAAAGACCCAAACCAAAAAGCTAAGTCTAGCAAGTGGCAGTCCCATTTTTCCGCCAACAAAAATGGGGCGGCTATACGTTTTTGAAAAATTCTTGGAGAAGATTGAAACTGGTTGAAATACCCAAACCTGATGACGATGACTTACTATTTTTTGGAAGAGACTTACTGGTTTTAGAAACATTACCTTTTGCGGGTAAAACGCAGATTTATATTTGCCTTAACCCTATTCAACATAATTGAATCATAGATGGTGTTGGAGTGGGTAGGTGGTTGGAAAAAGGCTTTGTTTGCCTGCTTGTCTGAAAAGATTAATAACATCTTGCCATAAAGATGGGATTCGTCCCTTGTTTTCCACATATTTAAGAATTGGGAGATTAGAATCTTTTTATTTCCCCAAGATGGATCGCTTAACAATACCACTTTATCATTCATGCCCCTGAATACTGTAAAATGATCTTGCCCGCGGTAGTTTAAATATAATAAAGCTGGAATTTTAAGGGTTTGTAAATGATTTAAGTTGGCAGCAAGACCAAGGACCTGATAACCTCTCTTCTCCACTACACGTTTTAGGTCTGCGAAAGAGCTGGCATCTTTTCTGTTTATATCCTTAATTAAATCCATCTCTGTAACAGAGTCACCATAAAAGCCATTTAAAATCGTAGCCATTGATGCAGACCCACAAGAATAATCAAAATCCTGCTTTACAATATCTTTATCCCTTAATGCTTTCCAAGAATTAATTTGTTTAAGGCCACTAATATTTTGGATATTTATGGACGATGCAAATAAAGCATTAAATATTAAAAAATTAGATAGAATTATATAAATTATTATTTTCATTATGGAAAAAATTTTGCATAAATAGATAAATATATTCCATTTATAAATCCAAACATAAAGATTGCTATCACTAGACGCCATACGGGTGCGTTTTCTGTAAATTTGAAATGAAAAATTTTTTCTAAAACAACATATACTGTCCTCCAGCTCAAAAGAAAGGAAAAAAGCATTACAAAAACATAAAGAGTTTTTAAATAAATAGCAATTAAAACAGTCATTATTATTGCCAATAAAACAATATAAAGAATTTCTTCTGCTAAAGGTGATTTTGGCTTAAGATTTAAAGGTAAAAATCTTTTTATCAGATATGTAATTACCACACTTAACGCCATTAATCCAAACAGTCCCAGATAGTAAATAATTTCCATATTTTTTACTTCTTAAAATTTTTATTTAAAATATTGAAAAGTTTTTATGCAAATGAATAAATAAACAGCAAATATTAAAACACTCAAGGCGAGACCTAATAGTCCAAACCATAGAGGGGTTTCTCCTGTAAAGTTAAAATGAAAAAAATTTTTAAGAATAAAATATGCTGTACCTCCGCTTAATAAAAACAAACAAATAATTCCAAAAGCTACTAATGTTTTCATGATAATTTTCCTCCTATTATTTAATTATAACGTACAGAGGGCTATTCCTAGCCCTCTGTGTTTTATGTCTTTCTTAAAGCCTAAGCCTCCATTTTTTAAAAAAAGCATCAGAGTTTCCTGCAAAACCACCAACCAGGCCTCCTGCGGCAGAAGATAAAGCTTTGTTAATAAAAAAACCTGCAACACCACCGCCAGCAGCGCCTCCGGCTATAGACATGCCAAACCCCCACCAGCTAAAACTACCAGTGGCGGCCGATACCCCAACATATGATGCGGCGCCTCCCAAAACCCCTAGTCCAAGGTTAATAAGAAACGGAAAAAATAACAATGCTCCTTCTGTTTCCATCATTTCCTGACCGCCAAGCTCTGTCGTGCTGGCTATTGTTCTGGAATTGTCAAAAGCTGAATTTAACAATTGCGTGTTTGGGGCAGCAACCACCGCTTGTGACAAAGGAACTAACAACATAGCCACAATCAAAAAACTTGTAAACATATTTCTAAATTTTTTCATTTCAAATCCTTTCTGATATAATAAGTCTGCTTATTTACGGCTCCGTTTTTTTTAAACGGAGCTTTATATATTTTTCAATCTGATCTAACCACCTCCTTTCTGATTGATGCTAAATCTTGTATGAGCTTTTGATTATAAAACTAGCTTCTGTGTCATCACTGTTAATAGTGGTGTCTGATGAAATATGTAGAACCATTTTTTCTGAAATTTGATAGCCCAAACCAAATTCATACTTAAGTGTGGATTCTTCTATATTGCTTATTTCATGGTTTATCTTAGAAGCTTGTTGATTAGTCCAATTAACCCCCCAAAAAAGAGTGAGTTCATTGTTGATGGCGAAATTTATGGATGGATTTATATATATCACTTCGCCGGGGTTAACTGTTGTTCCGAATTTTTTACGTGCTAGATTTAATTGATAGCCTAACGATAAAGATAAAACTATAGGATCAATGGTTTTGTATAACATAGCGCCTGCGTTCCAACTTTTCCCATAGATAAACGCATATTTTGTTTCTGAATCAACGGCGAAACCATATTTTTCAATGGGGCAGAACTCTAAAAAAGTGAATAAAGAAGGAATATTGTCTTCTTTAAATATTCTATGTGTTATTCCTAGCCAAGCATCATTATAACGGTCTTCTTCTTCGATAACGTTGTCTGTCGCTTGAGAACTCGCGTTCCATGTTTTTAAGGCTGACCCACGGAAACTTAATTCTGTAGCTGCCGATACCCCGTATTTAATGCCCAATGATCCCAGTATAATATTAGTATTTGTGCGTTCGATTATCGGTATTTGAATGGGTAAAAACAAATTATCCGCTAATTGTATAAGAGAGGTGATGCTAGTTACGTTATCTTGCACGGTTGTTAGGTAATTAACCGAGGTTTCTATTGTCCATCTATGCTGAGCGGTTAAGAGATCTTCAAAAGATAATTGCGTTTCCGCAAAAACGCCTTCCTGACACAAAAAAATACTTAACAAAAAAATACCACACCATAATATTTTTACTTTCATTTAATCTTCTCCTAAGCTTGATTTTGGTAATTATATAAAAAGAAGGAAATGAAGACTTGTCATTTTGTAAAATGGCAAAAAGAACTTATGTCATTTTCAAAAATAGAGTGATGTTTTTAGGAAAAAGCAGCTTGTTTTTGCCATGACGTAATATAATTAATATATATATAAAATACTTTACAATTAGGAATAAGCGAGGTACTGTATATCCGATCTTGATTTTTAAAAATGGGAGATTAAATTGGCTTATGAAAACTCAGTAAATCTAAAAAATATTGATTTGCAATATTTAGAAAGTAGGCTAAAAACCTTAATGGAAACCCCAAGCATAGATAAATTCGATAAAGAAAAATTTATATTTTTTAATGAAAACCTTAATTTAAGAATACTTTCTGAAAAATTATCTAAAACTTTAACTCAAGAATTATTTATTAATCTGCCTTTTAACATTGATTTTTCAAAAATAGAAATCAAGTCTAATCAGCTTTCAGAATTTATTAATGTTAGGTTTGATAAGAATTTTAGAGCATTTATCAATAAATATCGTATTCAAATTGCAAGAAAATTATTAGCTGATCAATCAAAAATGCATTTGAGCACACTACGAATCGGGGGGATGAGCGGATTTGCGTCAGACAGAAGTTTTATTAGAGCTTTTAGTCGATTTACAGGCATGAATCCAGGA
The DNA here is from genome assembly GCA_018646105.1 of bacterium. Classification (GTDB taxonomy): domain Bacteria; phylum Margulisbacteria; class Marinamargulisbacteria; order JABGVJ01; family JABGVJ01; genus JABGVJ01. The sequence continues at coordinate 1,934 of JABGVJ010000047.1, read as the reverse complement.
AAATACAGAAGAGAAAATATTCGAAAAAAAACAAAAAATAACTAACGGTATAGCGACATAGTTAAAGTTTGATTTTGCATTCAGCTGTCATTCATAAATTTAGATATTATCTATCCCGTAAAAATTCTCCCTGGGATTTTCTATATAAATATCGCTGTTTTTTAGTCTGATTTTTTGTTTTCCATATTCTTCTTCGACAAGACATATTAGATTTTTCATAATAGTTAAGAGATGTCTTTCAGGGTCTTTTATATATTTAATCATTAATTTTCCTGACTGCTCTATTTTCATTAATTTTTTTTTGCGATGCGTTAATGATAGATAATAAATAATTTAATATCAACTATTATTGATTATAAATAATTAGTTGACGTGGGCAAAATGTTTAAACATAAATATCTCAAAATTTATAAAACAACTGTCACCATAGTGACATTTTTACTAACCAAGGAATAAATTTTTAGATATAACGGGGGTAAAGTCTAAATAACCATTGCAGGATTGTTTCAAGTAAATAGGTACGGCATCTTTTGCCAAAGAAAAATAAGGTGCTGCAATTAAAGAGCAACCTATTTCTCCTTTTTCGATTTTCAGCTCGTTTAGGTCAATAAAAATTTTCTTATATTTTATTTTTTGATTTTCACCAATAGCTATTACACTGTTAATAAGTTTTTCTATAATATTTTTCTTATAACTTTGAATATCTTCTATATCTAAAGGTATTGTCCCAACATTTTCCATCAATAAACAGGCTGAATAATTTCTATTTTTAGGAATACCTAACGCTAACGCCGCATAAACTATATTTTCTCCTTCTTTAGTAATTATTTTTTTTGCACAGGGCACAGGTGATCCTGATAAAAAAGGGAAATGTCGCTCTTCTCCTGAACCTGTTAATTCTTTAAATGCGGAAACTAAACTATCTAAAGAATAAATTTTAATGTTACTATTTTTATGTATTTTGTTAATTATATTCCAATCATCAACCTTTTTTTCTGTTTTACAAACATCTAAACCCCAAATCAGACTATTTGGCCCGCAAAATGAGGAAGCTTTTATCATATTAATTTGCCCTATATACGCAGTAGTGGTTTCAGCTAAATCAAAAGCGTTAATCTCATCTAAAGTATTTGATCCTTCATGAGATAACTCTTGTTTGACCTTTGCTACAGCTAGATTTATACCTAAAAAATAGGTATTCACATTTTGAGAAGCAAAAAACCCTTCACAATATTTGTGGCGTGTACTTGTAAATATATTAAAGAAAAACTTGCTTTAATTTTTAAATTAAAGGAGCGTTGCCTTTACAGTAGTTTTCATAGCTCATTAGTCCTTTACCTGCGGGTTTGACTTGTAAAATTTCTATTTTATGATTAGTAATTTTAGCATCTAGAATCTTAATCCTTTTTTCGTGATGAAGTATATACGCACCTGGATAAGGCGCAAGAGCTTTGATCTGGGCTAAAAATTTAGTAGGAGACATTTTTAAATTAAGCTCTAAGTCTTGGGTTTTTATTTTTTGGCAATACGTAGCTTGCTGATGATTTTGTTTTTGAGGATTAAGGTTATCTTTTGCAAGGTTGTTTTTAGTATAATCTGAGGTTAGTTCAGCGCCTAGAAGGGCTAATTTATCATGAATGGTGCCAGCATTATCAAGAGGATTGATACTTATTTTTTGTTGTAGGAGAATGTCGCCTTCATCCATTTTTTCGTTGATTTGCATCAGTGTAATGCCGGTTTCGGTTTCTTGGTTAAGAAATACGCTATTGATGGGTGATGGGCCACGATATTTTGGGAGTAGCGAAGCATGGACATTGAGACAGAAATAATGGTCTGTGATATCTTTTTCTAAAATCATACCATAGGCGATAATGATGACTAAATCAGGATTTATTTTTTGGATAATTCGCGTGATTTCTTTTTTGTTTTGAGGT
>JABGVJ010000016.1 GCA_018646105.1 bacterium | reverse complement strand
GGGAAAATATCTGAATGGCCTGCTTCCCGATCTGTGCCAAAACCACACCAAAGATTAATAAAAAGGCTCCTAGATAACCTGCTAAAGTAATGGTTTCTTGTTGAGCCCAATTTATTTGCAGAAATGCCAATATGGCCATAACTACTAAAGTAACCAAAGGGTTTACGGTGATAATGACGCTCAATTGGCTAATAGGCATTAAAGCTAACGCGTGAGCAAAAGTGACAAAAGAGACGGCGGTAAGAAGGCCAACCATAATAAGAATAAGACTATTAAATAACGATAAGTTTAATAATTCAGAGAAATTAGCTAGAGGGGTGAAGACCATACTGGCTACGACAAATAAAAGAAAAGTTATTTGTGTAGGACTCCAAGTTCTTACTAAAATTTTTTGCAAGATCGACCAAACAACCATCGCCATAGCCGCGATCAAAACCATCATATTCCCCATAGAATAAATATTAGGATCTCCTAAAAAATGTTTTATTTGGTCCAAATAAAACAATATTAAACCTATGATAGCCAGAAAAAAACCAAAACCTTGAATTTTGGCAATTCTTTCCTTAAAAAAGATAAACCCCGCCAGTATTAATAATAAAGGGGCGGTTTGAATCAAAACCTGAGCGTTACTGGGAGAGGTCATTTTTATACCTAAAGCATAAGTTAAATAATTACTCGCAAGAGCGAGCCCTGTAAGGATACCCAGGAAAGGCGCTCTGGGAATTATTTTTAATTGCTCTGGATTTTTTTTATAAAGAAAGAAGCCTAAAAAAATAACGCCAAAGATACATCTGACCCAGTTAAGGGTATTGATAGAAACGAAAAATAAAGCGTACTTAAGAAAAATTGGTAATATACCAAATAAAAAGGAAGTTACCGCTGCAAAAAACATACCCTTATAATTGTTTTTTGTATTCATATGTATCGTTATTATAGAAAATGGTTTTCGATTTTTTTTAAAAGTTTGTCATAAATAAAATAAGCTATGATGGTTTGGGTAAAAGCGGCGAGAAGAGAGCCGGAATAAACCTCGCCGGTAAAATGTTTGGTGATATTTACAAAAAGAAGCGTGATTAAATAATTGAGTAAAATAATGCAGCTGAATTCAATGGTTTGGATATGCACGAGCTTTGCGGAAGACTTTTTATACTCAAAAACGATAAATTTATTTACTAAAAAATTAAAAAGCATAGAAGTAAAATAAGCGATGGAAACGGAAATATTATAGTTAAGGTGGATGAGTTCTTCAAAAAAGACGAGTACTAGCATATAAATAAGAATGGTGAGCCCGCCGAAAAAAAGGAATTTGACGAGTTTCTGATTAAAAAATTTGATTAACTTTGTTAACATTATTGAAATTTCCTTGCTTATTAATACGATAATTATAATATAAAAGACTTGGTTAAGTAAGCGGAAATTATTGACCAAGCACTTAGTTTGGTTATATATTAAGCAAGGATTAAAAAAAGAAAAAAATACAACAACAAAAGAGGAAAAAAAATGATTATTGTAATGAAAAAAGGGGCCAGTAAAAAAGAAATTGAAAAAGTGTCAAAGCACATTGAAAAATTAGGGTATCAAACTCACCCGATTGTGGGGGTGGAACGTACAGTGATTGGTGCCGTGGGTGACCAGGACAAAGAGAGACTCAAGGCACTCATCACTATGGCAGGGGTAGAAAGTGTAATGCCGGTACTGCAACCTTATAAGATAGCGTCGCGTTCCGTGAAAAAGCACGATACAGTAGTACAAGTAGGCAAAATTAAAATTGGTGGAAAAAAGAACTTTGCTGTAATGGCAGGGCCTTGCGCCGTAGAAACCAAGGATCAAACTTTAAAAATCGCCGAAAAAGTCAAAGCAGAAGGAGCTCAACTTTTGCGCGGTGGTGCTTTTAAACCACGTACTTCTCCTTATAGTTTCCAAGGGTTGGAAGAAAAAGGGCTTAAAATTTTAGCAGAAGCACGTAAAAAAACCGGACTGAAAATTGTGACGGAACTGATGTCTGTAGAGCATGCCAAGGTGGT
>JABGVJ010000017.1 GCA_018646105.1 bacterium | reverse complement strand
TTAAATATTTTGGACATAATTTCTTTAATTTTCATAGACGATTTTTTATCCTTTTATAGTTACGTGATTTATAGTGCGTAGTTTTTGTTTTTAGCCATGTGGCTTCAAAACAGTTATTGAGTATAGCTTATTTTGGGTTGGCTGTAAAAAAAATAGGTGCTTTGTGGTACCTAACACTCGGCGTTTATTTATATATCAAGAAAAATACATATGTTAAAGATGCAAGTTTTCTGGTGCTTTTATCGATAAATAAGATAGGAAAGTATTTATTTTTTAGAAGAGTAAAAAAATGAGTTATATATTACAAGTTTTAAAGAAAATAATATCTGGGCCGTTAGAGCTTTTTCCTTTGATTGAGGATAAGGCACGGGCTATAGGTATATTATCAGATATTCAGGGGCGTCTGTCCTCAAGAATATTGTGGTCTACTTTAGATTTGAAACCTTGTGAATTTTTTGGTGTGTTTCGACCACATTATACTAACTTAATAAGGGCGAAAGAAACTCCTTCTTTATTAGTTTTTAGAGGAGTGCAATCTATTCAGAAAAAGCTAGGCTGGACCAATTTGACTCTTTTTGATCGTAGCCAGATATTGCTTTATGCTAAAGCAACGCAATGTTTATTGAAAGAATATGAGAGTGATTTTAATCAAGAATGGACTAAGAAAGATGGAACTGTAGAATTTGGTTATCATGTTGTTAATAATTATTTAAAAAATGTAGTTGAGCTTTTGGGTACTTTTCCTAGTTCAGAACTTGAGGTCTGTTCTTTAAAGAGTAGTTTAGAAGATGTGGAAAAGTACCATAGGGACGTACGCTATTTTTATGGTAAGGATAAAGGTAAGCTTACAGTCGGAGAATATGATCATAGTTCAGGTCATTATGAAGATTTGGTGGCAGGGTTGGATGAAGACACGGTTAATTCTGTAAGAGAGGAAATTTCAAGTGATTTCAAGGGAGATTTAAGGGGATTAGTACCTACTAGTTCTTTAGCGCAATTGAAACAGTATTGTCAGATTATAGAAGCATCTCAACAGCCAAAACCTAACAAACCTATAATGGTGGATCAGGCAACGCAAACAGATCCAATTCAGGAAACACCAGAGTCAATTAAGGAAACACCGCCAGCTAAACCGGCAGAACCATTTAGACGCTGGTCAAGAATTCCGGCTTTAAGTGTTGGTCAGCAATTGGAGCCATGGACGCAGGAACAAAGAGGGTTGCCTATTTTTCAACCTGACGTTTCTCCAGGCAGTGTATTTAGTTTTATATGGCATTTGCCAAGTGGACAATATACTGGGCTTTTGGCGCAGGTTTCTGACGTGCAAGGTGACTTTTTAAGAGTAAATTATGAAGCTAGCCTTCTATTACTTAGCTCAAAATCAAGCTCAACTCCAGGTACTACGTTAATTAATGGTAGTCCTTTGGGTATACAGGAAGAAGTTGTAAGGGGTATTGTTGAGATGAGTCCGAGGAAATTTAAGAGTTTTGTAGTAGATCAATTGGGCCAAATTACGTCAGAACAATTAGCAGGTTTTGTACAACAAATGGTTGTGATAAACCGATTGATGCACAGACCAGGAGAAGAGTCGTCAACTAGTTTAATAGAAGCGCCTGCAGCAGAACTAGCGTTACCAACTGACGAAGAATATACTTTAGCATCACCACCTTCTCCTTTAAGGTCTGATATTAGGGTTGTTCCGCTTACGCCACCACGAGATGCTTATGGACCACAGGAAAGAGATGTGAATTATTTTGTACAACAATTAAAAGAGAAAAAAGAGGATGAGGTGATAAGAGCAGAGCTGGTCGATTTAACAGAAGAAGAGAGTTTGGTGTTAAGCGAAGAATTAAAGGCTAGGATTGCTGCGGCAGAGAGAGCATATGCAGAACTAACTACGGAAAGTGCGTGTATGGACGTGTTGAGAGAAAGGAATACTTTGAGTTTAAGAAAGCTTTCTTTTTTGTTGAGCGCTGCGGAAGATGAAGCGAGCGAGCCATTGGCTCAAGCAGAAGCTGAAGAAGATAGCGTAGGATCAGAGGACGTAGAAGTAGTTACTATTGACGATGAACCAGACGTGGTAGACAGGTCGGCTGATGAGCTTAGTACCCCTAGTGGAAGTGACGATGAGAGTAGTGAGGTTGGTGATGGTAGTCTTCTTAGTGATAGCGAAGGTAGTTCTATAGATGTTGTAAGGGTTATGGGCCAAGTAGTTGATTTGGCGGAAAAAACTGATAACCCGGAAGGTGTGGTAGATAGCCTAAGAGGGTCTTTTGATATTGAAGGTGATGGATATAGTCAACAAACTAGTGAGCTAGGAACTTTTTCTTTGTATGATGATGATGACCGACCCTTGGTTTATGTCGAAGAGCGGGATAAACAGGGTAATCTAAAGGCTATATATACCAAAGGAATTGGGAGAGGAAGATTGCTTGGAAAGAGATTGACGGACTCTATTTTTAGAGGAGGAGTGCAGGGTACTAAGATAGAGTTTAAGGATAATATGTTGGCGGTTACAGGAAGACAGTCTTGGGATCTGATGTGGGTGGACATAGGAGAAAAAGTTGGGGAATCTATATTTACAGGTATTTATATAAAACCGGAGTATGAATTTTCGGTAAGAAAAGAGATGTCTAGATTTATGAGAAAGCATTTTACAGAGCGTGGATATAGTCGTGTGCGTAGCTATTATCAACAGTCTGTGAATCAAAAAGAAGACGGCGAGAGTAGATCTGTTTCTGATCGGGAAAAAATTTTAAGTACCTTGTTTTTAGATAGAGTATTTAGCTCGCTATCTCGTGTACAAATTAAGCAGCGTGGAAAAAGTCCTGGAAGGTCTCCTTTTTGGCGTCGTCGTTAGTTAATTAGAATTAGGTGCCGGGTGTTAGGTACAGGGCGAAAACCAAGCACGAGTTGTGCTTAGTTTTGTTGATTTGCTTCCAATGATATTTGACTTTTCTGAGCATAACTTGTGCTTGAAAAACGGGTGGTACCTAACACCCGGCGTCTATTTCTATTCTTTGTAAAAAGTTTTTTATTAAGGTAAAATTGTTTTTAGAAATGTTTTATAAAAGGAGGCAATGATAAATGAGTAATAGACATGGTTTTTTTGATGGAATTATTATTGGAGCGGCTTTAGGGGTGGTATTGGGTTTTTTGACGGCACCTAAAAGCGGAGAAGAAACTAGAGAACAATTGAAAAAATTTAGAAGTGATAATAAAGATTTGATTGAGGATGCCAAACAGAAAACCGAAGACCTGATTAGGCAGACTAGAGAATCTATTGATGATGGGTTACATCAATTATCTAAATTAGTGGAAGAAAAAAGAAAAGAGAAAAAATTATGAGTGTAAGTATTGATTTTGCTTTGATTATTAATATTTTGATTGTGGTTGCTTTGATTTTGCTAGTGGTGATTATGGCGGAACTTATTAGAATAGTGGGTAGTGTTAGAAAGCTAGCCAAAAGAGCAGAATTGTTAAGTGATATTAAAGGTTGGTTAGGTTTTTTTAGAAAGTTTTCTAAAGATTAATTTACCCCTTAATTATAATTACAGATTAGACAGATTTTTTCCTTTCTATTTTATAGAGAGGGATTTTTGTTATTCCTCTACCCCGGAAGGGGAGAAATGCAAAGGCTTGCGCCTTTGCGATTTTATCAAAAGGAAACCAAGCTAAAGCCGCTAGGTTTCCTTTTGCAAACCTTCCTTGGCTTAAGGGCACTGAAAGCTCACATAGTCCTCGCTGCGTTTGCTCGCTTTAAATTTTCAAACTCGCTGCGCTCAGACATGAAAATTTAAAGTGTCGTTTTTTTGCTCGTTGAGTTTCGCTTTCAATGTGCCGGTTTTTAATCTACATATACCTATCCTAATTTCCCCTCTACATTTATGGAGAGGGGTGGCACGCAGTGCCGGGGTGAGGCCTATTTATTTTAATCAAGAAATTTCCATACAATAGTTTTGTTTTAAAACGCGATATATAAAACAATGGTTTTTTTATGCAGATACGGTAATAATAATATTGCGTAATCATGAGTCAGTAGGTAGTATTTCTTTGTGATTCTATTTAGTATAAAATCAAATAATTTGTGGTTTAAAAATTAAAACAGAAACAATCGTTGTATTTTTTGTTTGGAAAGCGGGAATAGATTAAATTAGAGGAGGGAGTAATGTCCCGTGCTTAGTGGCGGAATCAGGATTCAGAAGAGTTTTGGCCTAATTCCGTATATATCATAAAATTTCCATATAATTAGTGAAATTTTATTTTAAAGTGGCCGATAATTAGGTAGTGAAATTATATTAAACGATTTCCTAACTTTTATTTAGCTAAAAAATTAAAGTTAAAAAAATAAAAATCGATATTTAAGAAAACAAATAGGAGGAAATAAAAATGAGTAAAAAAAGTAAAAATGAGGGGATATTAAATAATTTGTATAAGATTGTGGCGGTAAAGCAGGGGGCTTTGTTACATGGGGATATCAAAAAACCTAAAAATGGCGCGGAACTATTAATCACTTTATATAATGGGTTAGCACCGACAAGATTGCTGGAAAGGACAAAGGGATTAACGACGCCTATGTTTGCTGATGTATTAGGGAAGACAGGATCTGGTACGCCTGTACAAAATTTAGCAACCGAGATAGTTCAAACTAGTTTTGGAAGGGAAAAAAGAGGCTATGGTATTTCAGCAAAAGCACAATGGGGTGGTGTAAGAGTAGCGCTGGCAAATACAGCCTCACAGCTAACGGATGAAGCTGCAATTAAGGCCCGTTTTGTTACGAATGGTGGTACTTTAGCAACTGACGTAGCAGGTTTATTTGAAGGATTAGCAGGTTCTAGAGATTTGATTATGGCGAGTAAGCATGATCGTGGTCAGTTAAGAGTTTTATTTAATGAACTGATAGAGCCCTATGTGATAAAAGAGGCAAAACTTGTTTTTGTGGCAAGTCTTGGTGACCAATTACCAGGGCGTGTACATGAAAAACAAAAAGGTGAGACGTATGACGTAAGTATTGATCGTACGCCAAATGTAGTACAGGGTTTTTTAAGTGTGCTTGAAGGAGATGATGCCGCAGCGCAAGAGTTGTTGGCATTTACTTTAGTAGAGGATGTGCATCAAGGTAATGGTGTGCTTTTGAAAGCGTTATTAGCGGA
>JABGVJ010000018.1 GCA_018646105.1 bacterium | reverse complement strand
CATCGCGTATATCTAGTCCAGAACCAAAGTCAGACCAAGAAACACCTAGCACACCAACAAACCAGCCAAACCAACAACTTATCCCTGCACAATTAACCAAAGCTGTAAGCACATTTCTTCCTCAAACTCCCGCCACACAAATCAGAACTCTCACCTTACAATACATTTATCCTGATACTGAGCAAGGCCCTTTTACTATTATGCTACCTAATGGTAAAAATATACAATTAGTAATCGGCTGTGAATTGCATGTTACAAAAGAAAAAAAATGGTACACCGGCTTTTTCGCGAGTCTTCGTAAACAACAAACTTATCGCATAGGTATTTCCGAAGAAAATAAAAGACGCCTCACAGCTAAATAAATCCCGGCACTTTAGCTTTAGCAAAAAAAAAAGATGAGCATTCTCACATTTTATTGTAAAATAAATTAAAATTATTACTTTAAGGAGTTTTCACTTATGGCTAAATACGATTATCTCATTATCGGCGCTGGCCTTTTCGGCGCTACCATTGCACAACAACTCACCAAAAAAGGATTCAAAGTTTTAGTCATAGACCAAAGACCGCACCTTGGCGGAAATTGCTATACTGAAGCCAAAGACGGTATTAATATCCATAAATATGGTGCGCACATTTTTCATACTAGCAACGATCAAGTATGGCAATATGTAAACCAATTCGCTAGATTCAATCATTATGTCAACCGTCCCAAAGTACATTATCAAAACAAAATCTATTCTTTCCCTATCAACCTCATGACCCTGTACCAACTCTGGAACGTGACTACCCCGGAACAAGCACAAAAAAAACTAGATACCGTCAAAATCCCCAACCCTAACCCGCAAAACCTAGAAGAATGGATTCTGTCTCAGGTTGGCCGTGAAATTTACGAAATTTTCATCAAAGGCTATACCACCAAACAATGGGACCGCGACCCCAAAGAACTACCTAGCTTTATCATCAAGCGTCTTCCTATCCGCCTCACTTTTGACGATAATTATTTTAATGATTGTTATCAAGGCATTCCTATTGGCGGCTATACCTCTATGATCCAAAAAATGTTGGAAGGGATAGAACTCAAACTAAACACTGATTTTTTTAGCGATCGAAAAAACCTTACCAGCCAAGCTAAACACATGGTATTTACCGGCAAAATAGATAAGTACTTTAATTATTGTCATCAGGAACTGGAATACCGTTCTCTCCGTTTTGAAACCGAAAAACTATCTATCCCAGACTTTCAAGGCAATGCCGTCATCAATTATACAGATGCCGCTGTCCCTTATACCAGAATCATTGAACACAAACATTTTGAGTTTCTTACCACTGATCACACCTATGTCACCCACGAGTATCCCGACACCTGGACCACCAAAAAAATTCCTTACTATCCAGTCAATAATGATGCGAACACCCAAATCTACCAAAAATACCAGACCCTAGCCCAAAAAGAAAAAAATGTCTTTTTTGGCGGCCGTTTAGCTGAATACAAATATTATGATATGGATGACACCATCGAAGCCGCGTTTAATTTATTGAAACGCTTACCGTAAAATCTAGTTAGGAGATGATTATAACCCTTCGAGAAACCGTTCGTATTCTATATCCGTCAACAAATCATCAATCTCTTTTTCATCCGATATATTAACTTTTACCAACCAACCGTCTTCATAAGGTGATTCATTTACTAAAAAAGGGCTGTCTACTACATCCTGATTAACATCTGCAATTTCTCCGCCTATCGGCAAATTTAAACTTTTAACAGAGTTCTTTGTCTCCACACTCGCAAATTCGCTTATTTGTTCGATTTCCTTGCCAATCTCTGGCAATTCAACAAAGACGATATCCCCCATTTCTTCAGAACCAAAAGAAGTAATCCCTATAATCGCGATATCGCCTTCTTGTTTAACCCAAATGTGCTCTTCTGTATACTTAAAATCTTTTGGAAACATTTTCGCTTAACCCTCCACTAAAAAAATATATTTTCACTCAACTTAAATCATGCCCTATTTTACAAAAACCAGGCACAAATCAGCCTCTCTTTCAAAGCCTATTCTTTATCTAAGAATGGCATTATATCTTAATTTATAACACTTGGAAAGACAGTATAATAACCCTAGGAATTACGCTAAGATTACTGTACTTTATATTCTGAAATCAAAGCAGGTAATACTTCCAAAAGATCTCCTACAATACCATAATCTGCTACCTTAAAAATCGGCGCGTCCGCATCCTTATTAATAGCGATAATAATATCTGAAGACTGCATTCCGGCCAAATGCTGAATCGCACCTGAAATCCCGCAAGCAATGTATATCTTCGACTGCACGGTTTTCCCAGTTTGCCCTACTTGATGAAAATGTGGAATCCAATCCGCATCCACCGCTGCTCTGGAAGCGCCTACTGCTCCACCTAAAAGATGGGCTAATTCTTTAATCAATTTAAAATTATCTGCGCTTTGTACTCCGCGTCCTCCGGCTACAATGATATCCGCTTCTGCTAAATTCAACTGTTCTTTAACTTCTTTAATAATTTCTACAACCTGCACCTTAAAATCTTTAGGCTCATAATTTATCTTTAAATCTATCACCGGTCCCTTTTTAAAATCCGCTACCTCCACTTTTTTCATCACATGCGGACGTACCGTTGCCATCTGCGGCCGATGATCCGGACACACAATCGTAGCCATAATATTACCACCAAAAGCAGGTCGAGTTTGCAAAAATGCGCGTGCTGCCACATCCACTCCTAGTTCCGTACAATCTGCGGTCAAACCAGTCTGCAAACGTACCGCTGCTCTAGCTGCTAAATCTCTCCCCATCGTGGTCGCACCCAACAACAAAATCTCTGGCTTAACTTCTTTTACAAAATCCACTACCGCTCGCGTATACGGCGAAGTAGTGTAATTTTTCAATCTTTTATCCTGAGCTACATAAACTTTATCTGCCCCATACTTAAAACACTCTTCACTCAAATATTTAACATCTTCGCCAATTAAAAGTGCTACTAAACTTATCTTCAATTGGTCAGCTATTTTTTTACCTTCACTCAAAAGTTCTTTAGCTACTTCTTGCAATTCATTGTTTCTGGTTTCCGCATATACTGCTACACCTTGATATTGCGTAATATCTTGCTTTTCCGCTACTTTTTTCACGTCCATTTCAATCGCGTTTACTTTACAAGCTTCTACACAAGCTCCGCACAGCTTACAAGTAAATTCATCAATTACCGCCAATTTTTCTACCATACTAATAGCCCCAAAAGGACAGGCATTCACACACTGCTTACAACCCACACATTTTCCCGCTATTATTCTAATACCCATGATTTTTCACCTTTAATTTAAATAAGTTTTTCTTGTTTCAATTTTTTAACTAATTTTTCCGCACATTCTTTCGCATCCCCGCACAAAATCTCACCAGAATCTTTTGCTGTTGGTGTGAAAATTTTCGTCACTTTTGTGGGAGACCCATTAAGTCCTATTTTAGTTTCATCTGCTTTAATATATTCCGCATTAAAAACTTCTATTTTTGCTGATTTTGCTTTCATCTTACCTTTTAGAGAAGGATAGCGTATTTCATTAATATCTTTTGTCACACTTATCAAAACCGGTAATTCCGTGCTTAAAACTTCCAAACCATCTTCCACGACCCTTTTTACTTTAAATTTGTTATCAACATATTCTACTTCTTCTACAAAAGTTATTTGAGGTATATCCAAATATTCCGCAATCCCCGGCCCCACTTGCGCTGTATCTCCGTCAATGGCCTGTTTCCCACAAATAATCAAATCAAAATTCCCGATTTGCGTAATTGCTTGCGAAATAGTATATGAAGTTGCCAACGTATCTGCTCCTGCAAACACTCTATCTGAAATCAGTACCGCTTCATCCGCGCCCATAGCTAAAGCTTGCCGTAACGCTTCTTCTACCTGTGGTGGGCCCATACTAACCACAATCACTCTTGCCCCAGTTTTTTCCTTCAATTGCAAAGCAGCCTCCAAAGCATTTTCATCACAAGGATTAATAATACTTGGCACTCCTTCACGTATTAAAGTATTCGTTTCTTTATTAATCGATACTTTTTCTGTATCAGGTACCTGTTTAATACAAACTATAATATTTTTCATTTTTTCT
>JABGVJ010000019.1 GCA_018646105.1 bacterium | reverse complement strand
TTACTATTAAAAAAAAGGAGCTTGAAATGTTAAAAAATTATTTAAAAACAAATGATCAAGGAAAAGAAAAACATGTGCCGAATATTAATGTCCGAGAATGTGTGGCTTGTGGAAAAACAGCCTGACGATATAAGATGATTTCTCAGCGGGAGAGGGGGTTAGGGGGTGAGGGCACAATGTTTTTCCCCGGACGCCAGTGTTTAGCACGTGAGATGTTGAGGGCAATGGTTTCCCCGGATGCCACTGATACCGAGAAGTATTTTGGTGATCTCCAAAAAAAAATATATAATCATAAACATGCACAACACTGTTGAAAAAATTTTAGCTAAAATAAAAACTGATAAAAATTTGGATTTTACAGAATATCGGGAATCAACCATTACCCGTCGTATTAATCGTCGTGTCCTGTTTTCATCAGTACATACAATTCCGGAATATTTCAAATTAATCAAAAAAGACGCTAAAGAACTGGATACGCTTGCTAAAGATTTAACTATCCATGTCACAGAGTCTTTTCGTGACCCAGAAACTTGGGAAATTTTTAAAAAAACCATCAAAGAAGAAACTCAAATTAGGCCTAATAAAAAATGGAAAATTTGGTCAGCCGGTTGCTCTACGGGTGAAGAAGTTTATTCTCTAGCCTCGATGTATGATGACTTAAATCTAAAAACTACTATTACCGGGACAGACATTGATCAGGCTTGCCTGGAAAAAGCAGTGTCCCAGCCACAATATAACGCAAAACAAAAAAACATCCACTTTTGCCATCACGATTTAGTCCAAGATGAACCTTTGGGTAAGTTTGATTTGATTGTTTGTCGCAATGTTTTGATCTATTTTTCAGAAATTTTGCAAGGAAAAGTGCTTCATAAATTCTATCGGAGCCTAAAACCAAAAGGCATATTATGGTTAGGTAATTCAGAAACTTTGCGCGGGGAAAGTGCGACTTGGTTTGAAACCATCGATAGTAAAGCCAGAATTTATAGAAAAAAAAGGATCTAAAAATGAAAACAGATCAAGAATTAAAGAAAAATTTTAAAGTATTTATTGATAAATTTGATATCCTTACACTTGTTTGGAAAGAAGATCCTAAAAATAGACCTGAGAAGATCCTAAAAATAGACCTGAGAATATACGTCAATCAGAGCTACTTGATAAGGCCGTTAGAACATTGCTTGCTGAACATAAAGAGCGAAAATTTAATCTTTTGATCAATCTTTTACCCGCAGATATTAGTGTGGTACAAGCCCCACCATCAAGGTCCAGGAAAATTTATGCCGGATTTATCGCAGACAAACAAATAAATAAGGTGGTCTTGGCTACGACAAATATTTTTTTAAAAGTCACAGGTAAGTTCATCATAGCAATGGCGGGTAAAGGCGATAAGATGAGACTAGCCTCTTCTGAAAAAGAAGCCATAGCTTGGCTAAAGGAGTTGTAAAATGCCTAAACAAATCAAAAGAGTCATACCAGAACACATCGAAAAAGTAATACCCATACTACAAAAGTATGCACTGGGAGATTTTTCTGAAAATATAAAAATTCCTGCTAAAGAAGACGAATATACAGAACTTTTGGTTGGTATACATATCATGGTGGATGATATTAAAGAATTAATACAAAACCAAAAAGATACAACCGTCAGCCTAACTACGCGCGTGAATAAAACCATTGATATCCTTGAACAAGTCGCGAAGAGCGAGTATTCCGTCCAAATCAAAATTTCAGAACAAAATGATGAATTTGATTCTCTATCTAGGGGCATCAATGGAATGATAGATGAGATCAAAAATAGGATAGAAAAAGAAGCGTCTTTAAACGAAGAATTACAATCTAGTAACGAAGAATTAAAGGTCACCAATGAGGAGTTAAACGAGGCTAAGCTTTCTTTACAAGACAAAATAACAGAACTGGAAAAACAACAAGGTTTTATGCTTGACCGCGAAAAAAGAATTATCGAAGTAAAAAGAGAAGTAAATTCTTTACTAAAAGAATTAAATAGATCAGAAAAATATTTAAAAGGAGTTTAAAATGTTTCATATAATCAGTGTTTTAGTAGGTATTACCTTCTTTTTATTTACGCTTATCAGAGTTTTTCATATTTGGCATAGCATTACTATCAAAAATATCAAGACTTGGTGGAGCGTTTTAGTCGGGTTAGTTCTGTTTTTTTTAGTGAGCTATATTATATATTTGTTTAGTATAGCGTCTCAAATCAACATAATTAGTTTGGATTTATTGGTTTCGCAGGTTTTTTTATGGGGCGCAATTTTTGTCTTTCTCATCTTTAGTTTATTTGAAACCACACTGCAAGAAATGTTTGGAAACAATCAAAAATTGGAAAAAGCCCTCAAAGGAGCAGCTGAATCAGCAGAATACAAAGTGAAAGCTGCCTTTGCCCAGACAAATTTTTTGGAAGCAGCGGAATATAAAAAAACTTTTGATGCTATTACCGATTTAATTTTTATTCAGGATACAGACTTTACCAT
The DNA here is from genome assembly GCA_018646105.1 of bacterium. GTDB lineage: Bacteria > Margulisbacteria > Marinamargulisbacteria > JABGVJ01 > JABGVJ01 > JABGVJ01. The sequence continues at coordinate 5,482 of JABGVJ010000019.1, read as the reverse complement.
TATCAAAGTAAATAAAGCTTTTGCAGATTACCTCAAAATGAAACCAGAAGAAATAATAGGTAAAAAATGTTATCAAGTACTCCATAAATTAGATAGTCCTTGGCCTAATTGTCCTTTTGAACAGACCCTAAAAGATCATAAAGCACATATTGAGGAAGTTGATGATCCCAACATTGGCGTACCTCTTTTGATCACAACATCTCCTATCTTTGATGAGAAAGGGATTTTTGTTGGGTCTGTGCATCTCGCCAAAAATCTTACTGAAATTAAGCAAAAGGAAAAACAAATCCAAACACAAAATAAGGAACTACTTAGTCGTAATGAAGAGCTAAAAAAACAACATAGCTTTTTAATGGATAGAGAAAAAAGAATCGTGGAAATGAAACAAGAAATAAATTCTTTATTAAAACACGCTGGTAAAACAAAAAAATATTTATAAGGAGCACTTTTAAAACGTGAAATTTAAAGATCTAAAAATCGGAACTAAAATCATTTTAGCTATTAGCTTTAGCGTGCTTTTTATTACTATTATCGCAAGCTTTTATTTTTATATGGAAAGCAAGACTTCTTTAGAAAAGCAAATTTACAATCATTTATTAACTTCGGTGGAAAGCAAAAAAAATCATATAGAAACCTTGTTATCAGAATACAAAAGTCAGGTAAAAAGAATCAGCTCGCGTCAATCTTTTATAAGTTTTTTGAGTTCAAAAAATAAACCAACCCAAATCAACCAAATTTTAGCCCAAATCAAAGCTTCACAAGGTAAATGGGGTAAATATGAACGTGTCATGCTTGTCAACCCGAAAGGAATAGTTCTTGCAGCAGCAGATGAAGAAAATATCGGTCAAGATTTAAGCTCGTATTTTGATTCCCCCGCACTGCAAACTCAGCGTCGCACCCTTGAAATATCCGCTCCTATCAGAGCTAAACATAGTCAGAAATTACTGGGCTTTTTATTGATTGAATATAAGATGAGCAAAATAGATGAAATAGCTACAAATCACGTGGGGTTGGGTAAAACCGGCGAAAGTTATCTGCTAGATAAAGAAAGCTATATACTTACCCCCTCCAGGTTTTCAGGTAAATTTTTAAATCATAAAATAAATACGCTAGGCAGTAGACTAGCCATAAAGTCTCTGGATCATCCTGTCTCAGACAAACCGTTACTTTATAGAGATTATAGGGGAATTAAGGTTTTAGGTACGCACTCTAATATTCCGGAAATGAATTGGGCTCTGCTGATAGAGCTTGATGTTAAAGAAGCTTTGAGTCCGCTGCAAAGAATGAAGTATGTGTTGCTGGGAATTATTTTAATTATTCCTTTATTAGCAGTAATAACTAGTTATTACTTTTCTTTATTTATTTCCAAACCAATTATTCAATTGAAAAATGCAGCCAAAGAAGTAGGGCAGGGCAATTTTGATGTCGAAATTCAAATTAACTCAAAAGATGAAGTCGGAGAACTCGCTACCAGTTTTAAGGAAATGATTATAGATCTAAAAAAAGTTGCCGAAGCTGATAGAAAAGCGATTCAAGCTAATGCCCAGCTAAAATTTATTAACGAATTAGAGCAAAAAAATAAGGAGCTAGAAGAGTTCCATGATGTTGTTGTAGGCAGAGAACTCAAAATGATTGAGCTGGAAAAAGAAATAGCCAAATTAAAAAAGAAAGAACCTAAAAAATGAATCTATCTGCCTTAACTTCTTTTATTGCGTTTATAGCCAGCCTGATCTTAGGAGGGATTATTTTAGCCAAAAACAGCAGGGACAAGATTAATATTTGTTTTTTCCTTGCATCTGTTTCTATCGGTATTTTAGCTTTAATGAATGCATTATTAAGCCTTACTATATATTCTGACCGTGCTCTGATTTATTTTAAAATACGTGTTATATCTTCTGTTTTTTTTGCAGTTTATATTTTTCTGTTTTCTTATTTTTATAGTGCTAAAAAATATATTTCAAAACACAAATTTTTCTTTTTTGCCTTAAATACGCTTCCTTTTCTTTTTATCATCCTTACCTTTGGCAGTGACTTGATAATTAAAACTGTGGAACAAAAAAATTATGGATTTGATGCTATATATGGCGCGTATTATTGGCTATATTATTTTTCGCTGATCTTTTCAGCCATAGCTATTATTTTTAATGCCTTTTTAGTATTGCGTCAAAGTACAGAAGAAAACAAAAAAAAACAAGCCTGGACTATTATCGTAGGTGTAGCTTTGGCAAGCTTGATTTTATTCCCTATCAGAGCAATTTTAGCAAGTTTTGGCCTGACTTCTATTAATATAATTATTCCTCCAACAGTGCTTTTATTTCTTAGCAGCATAGCTTTTGGGATATGGCGTTATGGTTTAATGAATATACCAACTACTGCCTTAACCAAAAATCTATTGAAAACCATGCCTGGTTCTTTGTTTATTATTTCTCCTGACTATAAAATAAACCAAATTAATCCTGCTACGTGTCAATTATTAGGATATCAAGAAGTGGAATTAATTAATCAACCCGTTAGTATGATTTTTGGCCAAAAAGAAATTTGGACAGAGATTACAAAAATCGGTTTTATTAAAGGCCATAATATGGCGTTGATCAGTAAAACAGGTGAAAAAATAGCTAGTGCTTTATCCGGTACGGCCTTAATAAATAAGGCAGGACAGTTAGCAGGGATAATTATTATTGCCTTAGATATGCGTACTTATCAGAAAACAGAACAAGAACTGGATATAAAAAGTAATGACTTAAAAATAAAAGTTAAAAAATTAGAAGATGCGCGTACAGCTTCTTTTCATATGTTAAAAGACATTCATAACAGTCAAAAAGAATTAGTACAAAGAAATCAGGAATTAGAAGACGCAAAAAAAGAATTAGAAGCAGCACTGCAGAAGTCATCTGAATCAAAAGATATAATGCAATCCTTAATGGAAGATACGTTTGAAGCCAAACAACAAATTGAAATAACTAAAGTCAAGATTGAAGAATTAAATAAAGAGCTGGAAACAAAAGTCCAGCAACGCACCTTTGAACTATCCGTGTTATATGAAACCAGTAATGCCATAAGTTATCTTCTTGATTTTAAGGCTTTAATGATTTTAATCATGAATCAAATTCGTAAAGTTGTGCCTTATGATCTTTGCGGAGCTTTGATTTATACAACTAGAGAAACCATGATTTTTATTAAACCAGCGCAACCAGAAATGAATGAACTTGCCAGTCAGATTAAAATGAAGCTCGTGTCCCGTTATAAAGAATTAACGAATAAAGAAATCACGCAATCTACCCTTAAAGAATTGGTTTTACCTGCCTCCAGGAAAAAAGACAAAAAGCCTATCTCTAATCTAAAAATCAGTACTTTTTTTGATTTACCATTAAGAGTCAGAGGGCGAATCGTAGGTATTTTTCAAATTAGCACTTGCGCAAAAAAAGGCTTTAAAGAAAATGAAATTCGGTTTTTTAAAGCAATTGTTAATCAAACCAGTTCTGTGCTGGAACGGTTGCGTTCCGTTATTGCCATAGAAAAAAGCAAAATGCAATCTATGGTGGAATCCATGACCGAAGGTATGCTATTAACTGATGAAAAAGGCACTATAAGTATTATTAACCCAGCTGCACGTGAAATGCTTGGTATAGAAATGACCGAAGAAGTTACTCTTGATTTTGTTTTAGCTCATTTTACAGAACCTACAAAGATAAAAGACATGCTTATTAAAATTATCAAAGGTCAGAGTACTTCATATTCGCAAGAAGTTGTATCAAAAGCACATCCAGACCAAATTTTTAAAATTGATCTTGAGCCGATCAAGGGTTCAAAAGGCATAATTTTAGGTTCGGTTTCTGTCATACATGACATCACTCAGGAAAAAAAGATAGATCGTATGAAATCAGAATTCATTTCTACAGTTTCGCATGAATTACGTACGCCATTATCTGTGATTCAAGGCGTTATCTCTAACCTTATAGATGGTATTGTCGGGGAGTTTACACCAAAACAAAAAGAATATTTAGAAATAGCCGATCAGGATTCACAAAGATTAGCTCATTTGATTGATGACCTTTTAGACCTTTCCAAATTAGAAGCGGGTAAATTAGAACTGGTTACCGTCCCTTCCAACCTTGAAATGCTAGTAGATAAAAGCATCTTTGAGCTAAAGCTTAAGATTGATGAGAAAAACATCATTTTAGGAAAACAATTCTCCAAAAATTTACCGGAAGTCTCTGTTGATCCAGATAAAATAATGGAGGTATTATTAAATTTATTGAGTAATGCGGTTAAATTTACTCCGACAAACGGTAAAATAATTTTTCTAGCAAAAATTAAAGATGCGCATAATCTTCAAGTCAGTGTACAGGATACAGGTATCGGAATTTCCAAAAAAGATATACCTAAGCTTTTTAGCCGCTTTTATCAGGTAGGTCGTCAGGCCGGACCAGGAACCAAGGGCACAGGGTTAGGCCTAGCTATTTGTAAAGGCATAATTAAAGCCCATGGTGGTAAAATATGGATAGAAAGCGAATTTGGTAAAGGCAGTACTTTTCATTTCACTTTACCTATATCGGATAAAAAAGCAAAAAAGGAGCTAAAGAATGACCCGGAAAAATAAAGTTTTAATTGTAGATGATGAACCTAACATCATTAGAATTATTAAAGATAGATTAGAAGCCAATAATTTCGAGGTGATCACGGCAGCAAATGGAGAAGAAGGGTTAGAGGCGGCAAAAGAAAAACCAGATATTATTTTGCTGGATATTATGATGCCGATTGTTGACGGCTATGATGCACTCAATAATCTTAAAAGTAGTAATGAAACCAAACATATCCCTGTGATCATGTTAACTGCTCGGGGCGAATCAAGTGCCGTCAGCCAAGCCTTTGAATTAGGGGCTGCCGACTATATTGTAAAACCGATTAATCCCGGGATTTTAATTGATAAAATACGTCAAGTTTTGTCTTAAGAGGAGAAAGTTTTTATGGCTAAAGAATTTAATTTAATTGATTTGGAGATAAACCCTCAAATAGCGCATATGTTGTCTGAAGAGGTAGTGAAAAAATACCGGGTTTTACCGCTTAAATTAGAAAACAATATTCTGGAAGTAGCTATGGTAAATCCAGATAATTTAGAAGCAATTGATGAGATAAAACTCTTAACAGGCTGTGAAATCAAGCCTGTCAGTGTGGCAGATAATCAATTACAAGCAACCATTGAAAAACATTTTAGGATAGAAGAAACCGCAAAACAGGATTTAATCGATATGCGTTTAGCCGGTTTAAAAGCTGTTCAGCAAAAAGGACAGAAAATAATAGAAAATCTAGAAAGAGCAGAAGATCAACCTATTATTAAACTTTTGAATTCTACCGGATCTTCAATGGTCACGATATTATTAGTCTGGGCATTAAGTTGGCTTAATATAGAATAAAGGGCCGTGGTTTTACCACTACCAGTAGGACCTGTTACAAAAATCATGCCATATGGTTTGGTAATTAA
>JABGVJ010000020.1 GCA_018646105.1 bacterium | reverse complement strand
CTGCCTGGATAGATTGGCTTGAAAATAAAATTAAAAATAAAAAAACAAAGAAAGGTTAAAAATATGTCCCTAAATTCTAGTTTAAAAATAGATAAAAAAATACTTTTAGAAAATTTAGAAAAAACTATTCAAAAATACGATTTAATAGCTTTAAAGAAAAAAGGTGAAAATTATTTGTATGATTATATCCAAAAGAGCAAAGAAATAATTTTCAAATACCATCCGACCGTACTCTCCCCTAAAAAATTCTTTTTTCCCAAAGAAGAAGTTTTGTTCGAATATACAGCAGACGGTGAAGTTACGCCTAAAAGCGAAACGAAACCTACGATACTTTTTGGAATCAGACCTTGTGATGTTAATGGCATTCATATTTTAAATGAAGCTTTTGCCGAAAGTAAAGGCGACCCCAATTATCTGGCTAAAAAAGAAAATAGTCTTGTTATTGGCCTAGATTGTGAAAAACTATGTGACGAAAATGCTTTTTGTTACCGTGTAAAATCTCAAAATTCCACTAAAGGAGCTGACCTTTTTTTACATGACTTAGGATTAGAGTTTGCACTTACTATTATTACGGACAAAGGTAAAAAATTCGCTCAAGAATATTTACAAAGCAGTCCTGGCAGCGAACAGGCCTTAACCAAGTATCAAGCTGCCAAAAAAAAATCTTTTAGCCTGGTTGCCCCTTTTAGAGATTTAGATAAATTACCAGAAATTTTTTCAAAAAATCAAAATCATGTTATCTGGAAAGAAAAAGGATCCAAATGCTTAAGTTGTGGTTCTTGTATCATGGTATGTCCGACTTGTTATTGTTTTGACGTAGCAGATGAATTTGCTTTGAATTTACAAAAAGGTGAAAGATTACGACGTTGGGATGCTTGTATGCTCAGTTCTTTTGCCGAAGTCGCTGGCGGCGAAAATTTTCGAGATAAGGCAGAAAACAGATTGAAACATCGTCTTAACCGAAAGTTTAACTATTTGATGAAAAAACATGGGCAGGCAGTTTGTGTAGGTTGTGGCAGATGTGTTCGCGCCTGCTTAGCAGACATTAACCCTAAATTAATTGTTAAAGTATTAACAGGTGAACAAGAATAACAGGAAGGAACCAAATAATGTGTAAAGAATTAAAACTCAAAAATAAAGACGAAAACCTATACATCCCGGAAAAAGCCCGAATTGTAGAAATTAAAACTTTCACAGAAAAAGAGAAATTTTTTAAATTAGAGCTAGTTAGTCAAAAATCCTTAGGACATGTTCCAGGCCAATTTGTACAACTTTCTATTTTAGGTATTGGCGAAGCGCCTATTTCTATTTCTTCTCCTCCGAGTTCAGATCATTTTTTTGATCTTTGCGTACGTGCTGTTGGTAATGTCACCAACAAGCTGCATACTTTAAAAGTAGGGGACGAAATATTTATTCGAGGCCCGTTTGGACATGGTTTTGATGATCAGATTTTAGCAAAAATGCAAGGTAAACATCTTTTATTTATTGCCGGCGGAATTGGTTATGTTCCTCTAAGATCTTTAATTAACAAAGTTTTAAAAAGTCCTCAAAAATATCAAAAAATCTCAATTTTGTATGGTTGTAAAACACCGAAAGAAAGAATGTATCAAGATGAATTAACCAAAATCAAAGCTATGGGCTCTAATATCGAATTTTTGGAAACCGTAGATCATGCTGATACAGATTGGACTGGCAATCAAGGAGTTATCACAACTTTAATTCCTAAAGTAAAATTTGACCCCGCTAAAACCATTGCCGTTATTGTAGGTCCGCCTATTATGTATAAGTTTGTTTTAATCTCTTTAATGGAAAAAGATATACCTAAAAAAAATATTTATATGTCTTTGGAACGTAGAATGAAATGTGGAGTTGGTAAATGTGGACACTGTCAAATGGATGGAGTTTATGTTTGCCAGGAAGGTCCAGTTTTTAATTATGAAGATGTTTATCAGAAAGAGGAGGTATTATAAAAATGTCCAAGCCTAAAGTTGCTTTTTTTGACTTTGCTTCTTGTGAAGGGTGTCAACTATGTGTTTTAGATTTACATCCCGAACAACTATTAGATCTTTTAAATGTTATCGATATTGTCGAATTTAGAGAAGCTATTAGTGAAAAAGCCGATACTTTTGATATTGCCATTATCGAAGGTTCTATTACGCGCGAATCCGATATACCTCGTTTACAAAAAATCAGAGATAAAGCAAAAATCTTAATTGCTTTAGGCGCATGTGCGCATATCGGAGGCATTAATGCCTTGAAAAACTTTCAAACTAAAGATGAATATCAAGAAGCAGTATATCCTACCGCCCCACAAAAATACGAAACTAGCCATGCCAGAGCTATTAGTGAAGTAGTACAAGTAGATGCCTTTATTCCAGGTTGTCCCATTGATACCAATGAATTTATAAAAGTTGTCAAAAACCTGGTTTTAGGTAAAAAACCTGGTTTACCAGACTACCCTGTATGTATGGAATGTAAAAAAAATGAAAATGTATGTGTTTATGAGCTAGGAATGCAATGTTTGGGGCCGGTGATTAGAGCTGGCTGTGATGCTCGTTGCCCCAGTAACGGAGGTTATTGTTTTGGCTGTCGCGGTTTAATTACAGAACCCAACCTTCATTCACAAAAAGATATTATACAAAAATATAATCTTACATATGAAAAAATGATGGATAAATTTAAGCTGTTTTTAGAAAGAAATAAGGAGGTTTTCCCAAAATGAGTAAAGATGTCAAAATAGATATTCAACATATTACTAGAGTAGAAGGACATGGCAATATTAAAATAGATGTCCAAAGTGGCGAACTAAAAGAATGTAAATTAGAAATAGTGGAAGCACCTCGTTTTTTTGAGGCCATGCTTAAAAACCGGCATTATGATGAATCTGCTCTGATTACCAGTCGTATTTGCGGTATTTGTTCTGTAGGCCATGTGTTAGGTAGTTTAACTGCTTCAGAAGATGCTTTTGGTATTAAAATTTCAGAGCAAGAAAAAAATCTTCGTTGTCTAATGAATATTGGTGAGCATTATGAAAGTCATGTATTACATATTTATTTTCTAGCGGTCCCAGACTTTGCTGGCGCCAAAAGTGTACTTCCTTTAGTGAATACCCATAAAGATGTAGTTGTTCGCGCTTTAAAGCTCAAAAAACTAGGCCATGAAATAGGCAATATGATCGGTGGTCGTTTGATTCACCCCACAGCTATGCGTGTCAAAGCCATGACTAAAATACCCACTCCGGAAATATTACACGATATTATCCATAGACTAGAAGAAGCCAAAACCGAACTAAAAAAAGATATCGGAATTCTCAAAACTTTTATCATCCCGAATTTTGAACGTGAAACAGAATATATTTCCTTATATAAATATGGAGAATATGCTTTCTTGGAAGGTAATATTTATTCTTCTGATATAGGAGAAACATCTTACAAAAACTATTTGGATATTACGAACGAATATTTAGTAGATCATTCTACAGCTAAACGCGCCAAACATAATCGTAAATCCTATATGGTAGGAGCCCTAGCCAGATTTAATAACAATCATCAATGGTTAAGTGAAGATGCTAAAACTATTGCCGCAGATTTAGGCTTAAAAGCTCCTTGCTACAATCCATATATGATTACCATCGCTCAATTTGTCGAGCTTTTTCATTTGGCAGATGAAGGTATCAAAGCTGCACAATCCTTATTAGATAACGGGGTTGAATTGGAAAACCGTAAATTTACCATCAAACCTGGCCGCGGTATTGGTGCCGTAGAAGTACCTAGAGGTATTCTTTTTCATGATTATGTCTACAATGATCAAGGTTATATCCAAAAAGCCAATTGTATTATTCCAACAGGACAAAATCTCCAAAATATTGAAGATGATTTCAGAGCTTTAGTTCCTACAATTTTAGATAAAAGTAAAGAAGATATCAGTTTAATGTTAGAAATGTTGGTAAGAGCTTATGACCCTTGCATTTCTTGTTCAGCACATATTTTGAATGTCGAATTCGAATAATAAAGTTCTTATTATTGGGGTAGGTAATCCATATCGTAAAGATGATGGTATTGGCCCCTATATTATCAAACTTTTGCAAACGCAAAAGGAAATAGAGGCTGATTTGCTAGACGGTGGTACTGACGGTCTTACTTTAATAGATTATATTAAAGAATATACTCAAGTTATCCTTATTGATGCCGTAAATATGGGCAAACCAGCTGGAGAAATTGTTTGTTTTTCACCAGCAGAAGTGCAGCTGAAAATAAAAAATGACTCTCTGTCCACACATGGTTTTGGTTTGGCAGAAGTACTAAAATTAGTAAAAGAACTAGACATCAAAACCAAAATTCAGATTATAGGCATCCAACCGCAAGATATCTCTTTTGGAGAAGGTCTAAGTAAAGTAATAAATGACAAAATCTCAGAAGTAATTAAGATAATAAAAAAAACATTAGAAATGAGATTGAAATGTGTTATGCCATACCAGCTCAAATAATTGAAATTAAATACCCCAAAGCCATAATTGATTATTATGGTGAAAAAAGAAATATCTTACTTGATGATACCAAGGTTAAAGTCGGTGACTACGTATATGCGCAAGGCGGCGTGTTTGTACGCAAAATACCAGCTTCTGAAGCCAAAAAAATACTCAAAGTTTTTGAAGATATCTTTTTTGAATTAAAAAAAGTAGATGCTTCTTTATCTAAACTAGATCAGGATAAAATTCCCGCCAATCTTTTAGCTGTTTTACAAAAAGTTAACTTGCAAAAAAGTTTAAAAAAAGAAGAGCTTTTAACCATAGCCAAACTAAATAATCCTGCTGAATTAAGCGTACTTTATGAAATTGCTAATCATATCAGACAACGTGAACATGGTAATGCTAGCTGCGTGCATGGCATTATTGAATTTTCTAATTATTGTCAAAACTCCTGTTTTTATTGTGGTATTCGTCAGGAACAAAAAATACCCAGATACCGTATGAGTATTAACGAGATTGTACAAGCAGCTAAAAAAGCCGTAAAAGATTTTGATTTCAAAGCTTTGGTTTTACAATCCGGCGAAGATTATTATTATACAGATGAAATATTGGCAGAAATTGTGCGTAAAGTAAAAAAAATAGGGGTTTTAGTTTTTATTAGTATTGGATCCAGGAGCAAAGAAACTTACGAAAAATTATATATAGCAGGAGCAAGAGCGGCTCTTATCAGATTTGAAACTTCCAATCCGCATGTGTTTCAGACCTTACGACCACCTACTACTTTAGACCAAAGAATTGATCTTATTAAACATGTCCGTAAAATAGGATATGTTTTAGCTACAGGCTTTATTTTAGGACTTCCTGGAGATGATTCTGAAGAAGCTATTTTAAATAATATTTTACTCACCAAATCTTTAGCTCCGGACATGTATTCTTTTGGTCCTTTAATTCCTAGTAAAAATACGCCTTTAGCAACACGATCACCAATCTCTATAGAACTTGTTTTAAAAACCATTGCCTTAGCACGTATTGCAGATCCCAATTCCAATATTTTAGTAACCACAGCTTTAGAAACTCTAGACGCAAATGCCAAAAAACAAGGTCTTTTAGCAGGCGCCAATTCCATGATGATCAATCTTACACCTACAAAATATAAAAAACTGTATCATATTTATGATAACCGTGCCGGTCTTGACGCAGAAGTCGCCCAAAGTGTTCAGGAAACCGTAGACTTGCTCAAATCCCTAGGCCGTTCACCTACTGATATTGGGCTTTAATATGCTTTAAGCTGCACCACCTTACCAAGGATCACTAGCAAAAAAACGTGCCCTCACCCCTAGCCCCTCTCCCGTGGAAATAGAATAAATTACTCAGTTAGTTTATATTCGGGAGAGGGGGATAGGCTATAGCTAACCTTAGTTTATGATAATAAAAATCCATAACATATACCCTTTAATGATATTTTGTCATCTATATTTATAATTCTAATATTTTCTGTCTCTTAATGCTTTCTAGACAAAATCTGTTCCCCCTCTCCCGACTATAGCCTTACTGAAAAACACTATAACTTCTCCACGGGAGAGGGGGTTAGGGGGTGAGGGCACAAGGTTCGGACTCTTGTGCCACAAGTGTAGAGGGATTTAGGGTGAGGCTTAAAGGTTTCCATATGCTAAAATATAAATTAACGACTCAAAATACCGAAAACCGGAGGATCAACTAATATGTCTAAAATATTTTATTTAAGTGAAATCATTAATTTTGCTATTGAACGCGAAAAAGAAGCTTATACCCTCTATACTAAATTAAGCGAAATTACAGATCCACCTAAAGCGAAACAAATTTTTAGTTTATTAGCCAAAGAAGAATTACATCATCAAAATTATTATGAAAAATTTCTTGAGGAAATTTCCAAGGAACAAACTCCCGGCGTATCCCAAAACCAAGAATATCAAGCTTATATCCAAGAGCTTATCGCCGACCAACGTAAATACTCCCAAGATTTAGTGCTTTTATTAGAAGATCGTAGTAAAGCTATTAAGTATGCTATTGCCCGCGAAAAAGACTCGATTCTGTTCTATGTAGGTCTCAAAAATTATGTAAGTCCAGATAATCATTCGTCTTTAGACATGATTATCAAAACCGAAGAAAAACATATTACTAAATTAGTAGAACTAAAAAGCTTTTTAAATTTATAAAATGTACGCATATACTCTAAATCAATATCAAGAAGCAGCCAGACATATACGAACCAAAACCAAGTATCAACCCAAAATAGCGATTGTCTTAGGTAGTGGTCTTGGAGAACTTGCGCAAAAACTAGAATATAAAGACACTATTCCTTACAGCGAAATCCCTCACTTTCCAGTTTGTACGATTCCTGGTCATCTAGGCAATCTTTTGTTTGGTAAGCTAAACAATGTACCTGTTTGCCTTTTGCAAGGCCGATTTCATCTTTACGAAGGTCATACACCCCAAACCACCACGTTTCCCATCAGAGTACTCAAAGAACTAGGTATCCAAACACTTCTACTTACCAATGCCGCTGGCGGCTTAAATCCAGATTTTAGGGTAGGGGATCTAATGCTGATTAATGATCATATCAATTTTCCTGGAATGTGTGGTTTAAATCCCTTACGCGGCCCCAATCTTAATGAGCATGGCCCACGATTTATTGCCGCAAACGATATTTATAACCAAAAACTATTAGCGACCATAAAAACTCTTGCTCAGCACCAAAACCTTGATTTAAAAGAAGGAACCTATGCCTGTGTTTCTGGCCCAAATTACGAATCCGCAGCTGAAATACGTTTCTTGAAAAATTTTGCTGATGCTGTAGGTATGAGTACTGCATCTGAAGCTCTTGTAGCCCATCATGCTAGTATCAAAGTTTTAGCCATCAGTACCATTACCAATGTCTGTATTAGTGACCCTACTTCAAACAATACCCCATCTCATGAAGAAGTCATGACTGCCTCCCAAGAAATCATGCCTAAACTCACCACTCTAATTTGGGAATTATTACCTAAAATTTAAAATTAACTTATTTATTTATCGCTATCTTGAATGCCATTAGCCGCTACCATATCTTGAAAATGATTAAAAAAAGAATCTTTATTACCATCATAAAAAATTTCGTGATAATTCAAAATATGTCCCAAAAATTCCAAATTTGCTCTATATAACTGACTAACCGCATGATTTGGATTAACGTGAGCCTGCGTTGCAATCTCCTGAATACTGGTTAAATGAGCCAAAAGTACAGAGCTATCAACAACATATCTAACACCATCAGAACCTTCTTTTGACACTATTTCCATCAATTCAAGGTTGAATTTCTTCATTTCTTCAAAAGTAAACTCCCTTAAATCTGAATATTCATTACTAATAGCTATAATCTTATAAAACACTTTTTTAATCATAATTTCTCCCTCTCACCAATCCTTAACCTTATTCTCTATAGAATAGAGAATAGGTGAGTGTTATGCTACCTAACACTCATGCCTTCATCCAAATACTTCACCAAAGGATAGATAAAAAACTCAATAATTCTCCGTTCCCCAATATTAACTTCCGCTGACAAAGTCATTCCCGGTTGTAAAACTGTTTTTTTACCATCTACCTTCAACCCCAATTTTCCTGGTTCAATATCCACATTATAAACAATCCCTATTTTTTCCTTTTCAATACTATCTTTAGAAATATAAATTACTTTACCTTCAATTAACCCGTATTTCTGGAAATTAAAAGTATCAATTTTAACAGAAACCGGCATTCCAATTTTGATAAAACCAATATCTTTGTTTAATATATCTACCTTTACAATTAATGGGGCTTCTTTAGGTACCAAAGTCATCAATTTTTGCCCACCACTCACCACACCACCTTCGGTATAAATAAAAATCTCATTAATATATCCAGCTTCCGGCGCCACAATTCTTTGTTTAGCATTAATAAAAGTGGATTCTTCAATTTTCGATTTTAATTGTAAATCTTCATTTAGAGTATCACTATATTCTTTTAAGATTTCTTTATTAAACGCGGCTTTCAAATAAAGCATTTCCGCTAAAACTTGCTTTTGCGCTAACCAAAGTCCCTGCTTATCATGTGCTAGTTCTTCTAAATTATAGGTATAAGCAATTCTTTCCAAATACGCTTTTTCCATTTCTTCCATCGCAATAATATCACTCACATATACCAAACGTGCTTCTTTATTTTGAGCTATTTTCAATAATTCCGTAACATTCTTTATTTTAGCCTCCACCGTCTGACTTTTTGCTTTTGTTTTTCCCAGTTCCAGTTTTTTAATTTCCAATTGTTTCTTAAACGCTTGCAGAGTAGCTGTATACAGCTGAGTTTGCGTTTGGATTAAATCTTTTTTAGTTTTATTAGGCCGAAACTTTTTATGCGTAATAATAGCTTCCAATCTAGAACTTTCCACTTCCAATTTAACCAATTTTTCTTCCAAAAATTTTAGTTCCGGCAAAGTAGTCGAAGGATCAATTTCAATTAATACTTGTCCTTTTTTGACAAAATCTCCTTCTTTAATCAAAATTTTACTCACCACTCCATTGGAAATAGGTTGGATCATTTTAATATTACCAGCAGGCACCAATTTACCGCGACCAGTTACCACAATATCTACTTTGCCAAACCATAACCATAAAATAAAAAAAGCCAATAAAAACACAATTAACCAAAAAATCATTCTACCTAAAGGAGCAGCTGGTTTTTGCTCAATCTCTACCAAAAGCGGCTTAAACTCATGTGCATCATCTATTTTTTTGAAAATTTTAGGTAGCATCCAATATCTCCTGCTGTTGAGCTAAATTATAAAAAATTCCTTTTTGTTTCAAAAGTTCCTTATAACTGCCTTGCTCCACTATTTCTCCTTTATCCAAAACCACGATCAAATCACAATCCACTACCGTAGATAAACGATGCGCAATAATCACCATAGTTCTATTATGCTTAATTTTGGCCAAATTATCTTTAATAATTCTTTCCGATTCCAAATCCAAAGAACTGGTCGCTTCATCAAAAATCAAAATCGGAGGATTAGTCAAAAGTGCTCTGGCAATAGCCACACGTTGTTTTTGTCCGCCTGATAAAGCTGATCCGCGTTCCCCCACCAAGGTATCATATCCCATAGGTAATTCCGAAACAAAAGTATGCGCCCCGGCAATCTGTGCTGCCGACACTATCGCTTCCATAGAAGCTTCAGGCCAAGGTAAAGAAATATTTTCTTTAATAGTCCCGCTAAACAAATAATTATCCTGCAAAACAACCCCTATTTGCGTTCTCAGCCAAAAAGGGTTTAATTGCCTAATATCTATATCATCTACCGAAATCAGCCCGTCATTAGCTATATATAAACGTTGCAATAGTTTAGCTATCGTACTTTTACCACTACCGCTTCGACCCACCAAACCAATACTCATCCCTTTTTTAATATCTAAACCAAAATTCCGAACCACGTACGGTGCGTCCGAACGATATTTAAACGCAACTTTTTCCAAACGTATATTACCTTTTAAATTTGGTAAAGTAATAGCCTTAGTAGCCTGAATTTCTATAGGATGATTCAGAATATCTCCTATTCTATCCACACTCAATAGCGCTTGTTGTAATTCATGCCAGATATTAATCAACCTCAAAAGCGGTTGTGCCAATTGCCCGGACAACATATTAAAAGCAATCAACTGTCCAATAGTCAGTTTATTTAAAAGTACGGCATTAACCCCTAAAAACAAAATCGAAATCGTCATCAATTTTTGAACAATCCCAGCTACCGCTCGCGCATTATTTAAAATATTTGTCAGATTAAAATTAGCTAAAATATACTGTCCTAAAAAATTCTCCCATTTCTTTTGCATCGCACCTTCAATAGCCAGAGATTTTACGGTTTGCATGCCCGTTACGGATTCTACCAAATAAGCATTGGATTGCGCTCCCATCTGAAACTTCTCTTCCAACCTAGCTCTAATCGGCGGCGTCATAAAAAAATAAATCAATGCCAAAATAGTCATAAAAGCCAAAACCACTAGCGTCAAAGACACACTATATAAAAGCATTACGCCTATAAAAACTATAGAAAATAACAGATCAATCAAAATCGTCACAGATTTATTAGTTATAAATTCCCTAATAGAATCAAGCTCCCGTACCCGCGCAATAATATTACCCACTTTACGGTTTTCAAAAAAAGTATAGGGTAGGGTATACAATTTTTTAACTAGTTTTGCTCCTAGTTTTGCATCAATTTTATTTGCCGTATGAATAAAAATATAGTTTTTAGTGATATTTAATAAAAATTCAAAAATAGCCATTACAATAAAAGCAACCGCTAATACATGTAACGTAGTCAAACTACGATGCACAATCACTTTATCCAAAATCACTTGGGTAAATAATGGCGTCACCAATCCTAAAGACTGAATAAAAAAAGAACCCAACAATATTTCAGCTAGTATCGGTTTATAATTTAATATTTCCTCAAAAAACCATTTTAAACTAAATTTAATTTGCTTGGTTATTTTTTTATGACTTAATACCAAAAAAGTATCACTGTTTAACTTTTCAAAATCCTTAAAACTAATTTCTTCGGTTTGTTTTTTTAAAGGGTTAAATAATAAACAATTTTTCTTTTCCAAATCCGTTTTCAAAATCAAGGCATAAGTATGATCTTTCAGAATAACAATCGCCGGAATATTATATTTATGCAACTCTTGAATTTTAAGCTTTTTTCGCTTCGCCCTAAATTCAAAATGCTTTAAAATCCGTAACAATTCTTCTGGCGTAACCTCTCTATTACCAATCGCATACTCACGGCTTATAGTACGCATATCCGCCTCAATTTGATTCATTCTCATAATAATTTCCAAAACAATTAAACCTGTCATTTATCTTATCCTTCCAAAAACAAAAAATATTTTAGTAAATCAGCCTGTGTTTTAATGATCAATTTCTTCTGTTCTAAAAGCATTTGTTCAATCCCCATTTTTTGTTCCCATAAATTTACTTTTTCTATTAATTTATATTTTTTTAATCTAGCGAGCATATACGCCTTTTTACTAAGCTCTAAATATTTTTTTTGATTATGCTGTAAAGTCTTTTTATTTTGAGCTATTTTATTTACTAAAGTTTGGTAAAATAATTTTGTTTCCCAAAACAATTTCTCCTTTTTCAATTGCCATTTTTTAGTTTCCATTTTGATCTTTTCCGCTTGCGCGCTTTCCGCAAATCCTTGAAAAAGAGGGTAGGTGGCCGTCATTCTTATTACCCAGGTTTTAGGTAAAAAATTAGCCCAAGCTCTACGCAAACTAGTATAATCCGCAGCATAATACAAATATTCACCTTCCAGGTTTATCTTTAATTTATTCCCTTTTTGCAACATCTCCAATTCCAACCTTTTTTTTGCGATTTCTGTTTCCATTTTTTTGTAATCCACTCTTTGGGTAATCTCTAAAGGAATGTCCGGCCTGTTTAACAATTTGGTACTATCCGCAGAAATATCTGTAAAACCTTGTACAAGTATTTGAGAAGTATGGTAATTTTCGCCTGTATATATAGCTAATTCTTGTAATTGATCTTTTAATTTTTCTTTTAGATACATCGTTTCTAGCGTACTATTCTTTAAATCAATTTTAGCATCTGCTACTTTTAGTTTGGAAATTTTACCTGCTTTATACAATCTTTGATAAAAATCAGCTGATTCCTGTTTATAAACTAATAATTTTTTTTGTGTACTCAATGCTTCGAAATTAAGCCAGATATTTTTATATAATTCCAATATTTGTATCTTGAGTTGCTGAGCAATAATCTGTTTATTAAGTTTTTGTTTTAAAATTTCTTTTTCATAAAAATTTTGTTTATCATTCCATAACCCAGAATCAAAAATCAAATAATTCAATTTCAATGTGGTCGCGGTCTGAAACTTTGATTCATCCCCAAAAACCTGATCACCTATAACCACAACTTCAGCTTGATCAGTGGTTAAATCAGAAGTGTAGTCACTATAAGCTCGTAAATACAGTTTAGGCCAAAGTTCAGCTCTTATTTCATTGTGTTGAGCTTTACTGATTTTAATATCTTGTTCCGCGATTTTTAAATCATAATCATTTTGCAAAGCTTGCTCAACCACTCTCGTAAATTGCAAGTTAACCAGTTTGTCGTTAGCCCCTAAAACAAGGTTACTAACCAGACAAAATATAAAAAAGAGTAACAAACTATTTATAATTTTAAACTTTTTTTGCATAATATTTAACTTTTTTAGGATAAACTTTTTTTTCTAGCAAGAATATTATACGTCACCTAAAATTTTATAGCAATTCCCTTCTCCCGAATATGAACTAACTGAGTAATTAATTCTATTTCCACGGGAGAGGGGTGGCGCGAAGCGCCGGGGTGAGGGCACTTCTTTTTCAATTTTGTTTCTTGATTTTTTTAAGGTACTATAAATGAATAATATCAAAAAATAAAAGGAGGAACACATGGACAAAAATTATCACATCAATATTTTTAGGCCCAAAACCCCCTATGCCAAAAGCAATGCTATTCTTATTTTCACAGCAATCCTGATTTGGGCTTTTGCGGTCTTCGGCTTTCAAATTTTACTCAAAGTTACCGAAAAACCTGTGCCCGAAAAATCTTATATCGAGTTTAGTTATGCTTGGGAAAAGCTGCAACAAGACACTCATACGAACGTTGATTTACAAATCATGACCAAAACTATCAGCGGTGTTATGGCCAAATCCAGCAAAGCGCGTCAAAATCCGATCCTGCAAAAATTCATTGCCAATCCTCAAACTTCATTTTCTCAAAAAGAATTAGCTCAAATCCCGGTTCTAATGAAAAAATATTTGGTGCATAACCAATCTTTTCTTACAGATACTAAATTTTTAGGGTTTCCTTTTCATTATTTTTACACTGCCGTCTTTCTCCTAATTTTGTTTGTTTTAATTTGTTTTACTTATTGTCTAATGCTAGAAAAAATAAACAAAAAATATCAAGTAGAAATAGATTAAAAAAAGGAGAAATTCTATGCTTAAAAAAATTAATGTCTTATTTTTTAGTGTTCTAAATTTTCTAGCTTTAACTACTATCAGTTATGCGGCGGATATCAACGTGCAGCTAGACGGCAGTTTCAAGCTAGGTCCTGCCATTATTTTAATCGCCATCCTTTGTTTATTTATTATCGTAGGCTTAATGAATAAAGCCAAAAACACCCAGGATTATTGGGCTGCCGGCCGCAAAATTTCCCGTGTTGGTTCCGGTATGGCCATTGCCTCCAACTGGATGAGTGCCGCCTCTTTTTTAGGTATGGCCGCAATTATGTATGGGTCAGGATATCATGGCCTAGCTTATGTCGTAGGCTGGACCGGAGGCTATGTTTTGTTATTAGTATTAATGGCCGCCCAAATCAGAAAATTTGGTAAATATACCGCTTCTGATTTTATTGGAGACCGTTATTATTCTCAAGGATTAAGAGCAGCCGCTGCTGTAGTGGCCATTTTCATTTCTTTTTCTTATTGCGTTGGTCAATTTGGTGGTATTGGCTTAATGTTCAAATGGATTTTAGGTATTAATTATTTTTGGGCCGTAATCATTGGCGCTTCCGTAGTTTTAGCTTATACCCTTATCTCTGGTATGCTGGGCGTAACCAAAAATATGCAGATCCAATATGTGATCATCATTGCTTCTTTTTTAATCCCTCTTTTTATTTTAACTTTCAAATTTGATTACTTTTGGTTATTGCCACAAATCGGGTATGGTCAGGTCGTATCCGATATTGTCGCTGGCATTCCTGGTGGACAACTAACTAATTCTTTTGGCCAAAGCGTGGCCATCGTAGCCAGCCCGGAATACGCTATGCCTTGGGACACCGCTACGGGCAAAACCTTTTTTCAGTGGATAGCTACTTGTTTTGCTTTAATGGTAGGTACCGCAGGCTTACCGCATGTTATCCAAAGATTCTATGTTGTACCCAAAACCAATGATGCCCGATGGTCCGTAGTCTGGGGCTTATTTTTTATTTCTATTTTATATTGGAGCGCGCCAGTCTATTCCGCTTTTGGCAAAATATTGTCTTCTTCGCCAGAAATAGGCAATTTAGCCAAAGACGCTATTGTGGTGTATACCGCACAGCTAGGTAATATCAATCCGTTAATAGTAGGATTACTAGCAGCCGGCGCTATTTCCGCGGCATTTTCTACTGTGTCGGGCTTATTGGTTGCCGGAGCATCTGCTTTTTCACATGACCTTTATTATAAAGTCATCAACCCAAACGCTTCTTCTGAAACCCAAATGACTATGGCCAGAGTGGGCACCATTCTTATGGCTGTCTCAGTTGCAGCTGTAGCACTTTTAAAGTTAGCTTTAATTGCCCAATTAGTAGCGGTAGCCTTTTCACTTGCCGGCAGCACCATTTTTCCTTTATTTCTTTTAGGTATCTGGTGGAGCAGATCCAATAAAGCTGGCGCCATAGCTGGCTTAAGTACAGGACTAGCTATCGCCATGGTTTCTATTACCTACTTTGTAGCCAGTAAATTTAGTATTTTTCTACCCCAATACGAATTCATCAATTATTGGCTCAATCCCTGGTACTTTGCCTGGCTTGGTGCTCCTTTAGCCATCCTGGTCAATATTGTTGTTTCCCTATTTACCAAAGACACTCCAGAAGAGATCAAAAAATTTCTCGCTGTTAATGTCCATGGTGCATAATTTAGCGGCCGTGGTGAGGGCATCATGAAAAAATTAATCCTAGCCTTAACCGTTTTTACCATTGCCGCCCTCATCGGTACTTATTTCTATTACCAAAATCTCAATGATGCCACTGCCCCCAGAACCAGAGCTCTTGAAACAGAGTATCAAAAATATCCAAATTTGCTTAAAGAAAAAAAATATGACGAGGCTCTACAACTTTTAGAAAAAATAAAACTTAGTTATCAAAAAATACCAGATTATAAAAACTCCTATGAAATAGGCGTGATTTTAAATGATCAAGCCGTTGTCTATCTAGTACAAGCGGAAAAAACGTTTTTAGAACCTCAAAATTTCAGTCCTAATATTTTAGAACATCGAAAAAACTTCCTAAAACAAGCTCGCTATTACACTGAAAAAAGTATTGAGCAATATCAAAAAATTACCCCTCAAAAAACCGAAACTCTACGCAGATTATCCGTCAGCTATACTAATTTAGGGGTAATAAGCAGATATGAAAATAATCGTCAAAATGCTAAACTATATTATGAAAAGGCCGTACGCTTATGGGCAGATAATGACACGGCAGTAAACAATCTTAATGTACTCTTAGGTAAACCAATTCAAAAAAGGTCTGTATTAAAAAAATTATTTCCAAAAGATAAAAAATGAAAAATAGTTCAGATATAACGTTTTTTCAAAATCATAGCCAACAATTCAAACCATTGGTGTCTATAATCAAACAAATTCAAAACGCAACGCACGCAACAGAAATTTTTGAGCTAAAAAAACAGCTGCCACCCTTAATTAACAATTTACTCGCCTATGGTATTAACACTTATCATATTACGCATATCCTCACTATCATCACTGACAACATTACCAAACGATTTTTAGACCTAGCGCAAAAAAAGCTAGGCCCGGCACCAACCAAATTTGTTTTTTTAGCTTTGGGTAGTGAAGGCAGGCAAGAACAAACCTTTAAAGCTGACCAGGATAACGCGCTTATCTTTAGCGATGTACACAAAGAATCCTTAGCCCAAACCAAAAAATATTTTTTAGCGCTCAGCAAACAAGTCTGTGCTTGGCTACATGAAGTAGGATATACGTATTGCAAAGGTCGGATTATGGCTAAAAACCCCAAATGGTGCCAACCCATGTCCGTATGGAAAAACTATTTCCAAACCTGGATCAAAGAAGCAGATGCCAAAAGTCTTTTGGATATCACTATTTTTTTTGATTTTAGAGCCATAGCAGGGGATCAAAAGTTAGCAACACAATTACAGCAATATGTCGCGCAACTTACTCAAAATCAAGCACCTTTTTTCTTGCATTTAGCTAAAAATTGTTTGAATTTAAAACCACCTATAGGTTTATTCAAAAATATTTTGGTTGAGCATCAGGGGAAACACAAAAAAGAATTTAGTCTCAAAAAAGCACTTATGGGTATTGTAGCCTTTGCCCGTATTTATGCGCTCAAACATCATATCCAAAAAACCAATACGCAGGAAAGATTAGAAATCCTTTTTACACAAAAACTACTTCCAAAATCTGATGAACAGGAACTGCTCCAAGCCTATGATTATTTAATGAAAATAAGATTAGCTCATCAAATAGAGCTTTTAACCCAGCAACATAAACCAGACAACTATCTTAACCCCAAAGAACTCACTGTCTTAGAACAACAAATCCTCAAAGATATTTTTACGGCCATTACCAACCTTCAAACCAAATTAAGTCTGGATTTTACAGGCACTACCTAAAGATTTACACTAAAGCAAGTTGCCAGTTCTTTCGCCATACTGTCGTTTGCGGGGTCGTAAAAATAAGGCTGTAGACAAACAAATGCACCCTTACGTTCGTTTTGTACATAATCACAAATAAAATCAGATATTCTTTCCAAAGCTGTTCTTTCTTCCATGTTTTTTGAATCAAGCATCGTTTCACGTCTATAACCATTCCCTTCCGGTACATAAAAATAAGTTGAAGCTTTAATTGGGATATATATTTCTCTTACTCCATACTCAGGTTCAAGATGAGTATTTCTGTATACATAACAAGGAGTTCCTTTTATTAAACCCTTGGTCTTTATTGCGATAAAATGTGCTGACTCATCATCAAAAGCTAAGTAGTAAAGCACGCCATGCTCTTTTTCTTTTTCTTGAGCAGTCTGCATTTGTATACTAATAGCGTTTGGATACATAGTCCCAATTCTAACATATTCAGGGTTACCTTCTTGGTTTGTATTAACTTGCAATCCAAATTCCCCAAAAACAACAATATTACTCCCTGTGTCTTTTAACATCCGACTATATTTTTTTTGAATAGACAGAGCATCCGTCGGTTCAGCACCTGTTATGAATATATAACTATCTCCAAAACAAATTCCAGGTTTTTTTTTATTTCGAGGTTTTTTTGATGCAGGTCCTTCAATGATTGCCGCCCTTGGCCTCCCTGATAACTTCAAACTAAGAATTTTCTTTCTCAACTTTGCCCCTCCCAGTTCTCTCTAAATAAAAAATCAACCTATAACCATAAATATTAATTTTAATAACATTATAATGTAACTAAAATAAAAAAACAACCACGATCACAGATTCACACAGATTAGTTAGTTATCTTAATTCCCCCTCTCCCGACTATAGCCTTACGGAGAGATACGATAATTTTTCAACGGGAGAGGGGGCTAGGGGGTGAGGGCACGTTGTTCTGAAATTAAAGTGAATTTTTTTTCTAAAACTTTCGAGTATTATATAGAGACTATAATTATTATTGGGGAAAATAAATGTATTTTACTAAATTAAAGATTATTGCCATAGTTGAAAAAAATGAAGGAGAACTCTCTTATGAAGCACAAGAAGCACCATCATTAAAGACTAGAGTCAGATCAACTTCAAACGCAGGTCTAGCAAGCCTCTCACACAGAAAAAAAAGAAGGACGGGTTCTCATCCAAGGCAACTCAGAGTGATAGAGACAAACAGCCAAGTAATAGATAGAGGAGGTTTAGTAAAAAGATTGCGTTTTAACCCAGATGAATATTGTCAAACACTTTTGGAGGAATGTTTGACGACAGAGGTTTTAAGCAGGCCATTAATAGAGGCTGGTGTTTTACCGCGTCGTTTGGATATAACGGATAGCACGTTTTTTGTAGATGCCCAAGGCAAAAGGTCTCCGGTAATAAATGTAAGAGAAGTTTTTAGAAAATTAAGTCAAGGAATAAAATTAGACACTATATTAGGCCCCAGAGCAGGACTGCTTATGCAACGTACAGGTAAAAAAGTTCAAACGGTGGAACGTTTTTTGGCTGGTTTTTTTGGTAATGTTAAGCAAATGAGTGCAGAAGACTTAGATGAACGCTTAGTCCATCTCGAAAGAGACCATCCCTTGTTTCGAATTAAATCTGAAGACTGTGAAGTAGCGACTGTTAAAGAGGTTTTAAACGATTCACCCGCAACATGCTACGATTACAATAAGTTAATTCTTGATCATTTAGAAAGAAAGCAGTTCCCTTCCGGAATTTTGAACAGGAATAGCAGTTTCTTCAAAAAGCTTTATTCCTTAAATGACGCCCAGTTTAATGGCTTGGTGGAAGCCTTTTTAGATGCGCTGGATACGACTATTCAACTTGAACAAAAAGGATTCAGTGGAAGTTTAAGAAACGTTCTCTGGCTTTTATTAACCAATAGAAACTTGCCGATAAAAACAATCCGTGCGAATGAAATAATTTTAAAATGGTTGGGCATCGAAAAACTACCAAATTAAGTCTGGATTTCACAGGGACAACCTAATCATCTCGCTTAAAAAACGCCTGTTTTAAATACCAGAAAAGATCAATATAATTTTATTGCAATAAGTTTCAAAATCACTTCGAGTATTTAGTAGTAAAACAAAAAAAAGGGGGAAATTAAATGTTAAAATCAGTAACAGGAAACAGTTCAGTAACGCCACAAAGATTTGAATCTACCAGAGGAGATGCACCTGCTCCAGAAAAAGCAGCGGTAGCTGCACCGGCAGAACCAACGGGTGATCTCGCAGGATATAGCAAGCAACAACCATCACCAAGCGAATATACACCATGGGTAAACAGAAAACAGCTTAGCGCTGAGGAGCGTATTAGGGCACCTAAACAACTAGCTCCAAGACCATTCTCAGAACAAAATGACGTAGAAATGCGTGCAAGGCAAACAAAACTTGAAGAAGGCCTAGGACTACAAGGTCGTCATGCCGACAGAGGGTACGGCGCTACACCAGACGCGCCTAGAGCACCTCGAAGAGATACAGAATTAACTGCGCCAGAGACAGTCCGCAAAATGCAACAACGTTTTGAAGCCACTATGGCAGAAGTAGAAACAGCGCCGGCTGCTGATTATGCCTCAGACACAAGTATGACTTCTCAAATCTAAAGAATTATCAACCTACCCCCAGAGCCGCGCCTACGCGCGGCTCTGGGGTATAATACACCGCATAAATATTCCTCACCAAACAAGTTTCAATACTAAACCCGTTATCAATATAGTTCTGACTATAGTGCCCCATATAAAATTTTATCCTATCCCAAACTTCTTGATCTAAATTTTCTCTAGCAACTTCTCCGGTATCCTCTCTAAAACTCAAATCAAAAATACACATCGGATCAGACATCGTAAATTTAAGTTTCATCACATGCGGTATAAATTCTGTTATTACTACACCTTTATGGTCGCTAGACGTAATCAAAATTGTAAAGTAAAAATCACAAAAACCATTTTGCCCCCTTAGTATTATGAGTGGATTATCTAAAAGTACACCTATATATTTCAAGTAATCAGCCTGAGTATCCCCAGACTTGAAATTTACTTTATTAATAAATACTTCTGATATTTTATATCTATTTTGATATTCTAGAGGCATACAAGGAGAACCGTTATAAAGCTTGTTTTTAATATCTGTCTGTAGCCTTTTTACTTCTTTCCAATCCTCAATTGTGTTAGGTGGCCTATTATAAAACTGCATAAACATCACAAATCCCAAACAACACTTTTGAAATTCCGCAGCCAAAGGCGGCCATCTCAGCATAGCGTTATATTTAGAGGCACTGGTTACAACCTCTCTACACAAAACCGCCGTTGCTGCCTGCTGTGCTACTTCGTTACTAACCGCAATCATTTTTCGCATCTAAAAAAACCCCCATGTTTTTTATTTTATTTTCTTTAACACTGTTCCATACCGCCAATAGGGTATAAGCTCTATTTTCATATCTGCTTTTTTCAAAACATTTTTTTTGTTTAGCGTGATCACATACCCTTTGGTCAGCTGATGTTTTTGCATAAAAAGAAAAAGTTTTTTTACCAGTAAACTAGAAACCTGTTCTGATAAATCAATTTCCAAAGGAATTATTTTGTCTTCGTTTTGCAAAACTACTTTGATTAATTGTTTTTGCGCACTCAAACTAAAAAAGTTAGCCTCAAACAAATTCACATAAAATTGGGTTAATAATTTTTCAAAATCAATTTCAGGAGAAATAGCCAGATTAAAAGCTGTATTCGTCAAATATAGTTTTTTTAAAGATTTTTCTTTTTGTAAAGGAGATAAACCAAAATTATATAAATTTCTCACTAATCCCGACTTCTCCAGATAACTGACATATCTAGCAATCGTACGCTGATCACAACTTAGCTTTTTGGCAATATGTTTAAAATTCCCAAAAACCCCTGGTTCATAAGCAATCAGCCTGACCAATCTATTTAAAACCCCTGGTTTTGAAACCCGAAAATTTTGCGGAATATCTTTATAAATAATACGTTCCAAAATATTTTCTTTAATATATTGTCTACGCATACCCGCATCCAATTTTTGAGTTTCTATAAAACCTCCGTGCAACAAATAATTTCTAAAATACGTTTTCATTTCCTGCTCATATTTTTTTTCCTGTTTTGCGTCTATCTGTATACCCTTGAGATTCAGATACTCTTCAAAATCCAAAGGTTTTACTTCAATTTCTTTAAATTTATTTTTAATATTTTTCGGGGTATGTTCACCTACGTGCAAAACCATGGATCCAGAAATAAAAAACTTAAAATTTTTATGTTTCGCAAAATATACACTCAATACTTTTTGCCATTGTGGTACATACTGGATCTCATCTAAAAAAATATAAATTTTCTGCTTTTCTTGTTCCGTACCTCGTAAAACTTCTTTAAGATAACGATCAATGATATTTTCCAGCTCATTATTTTCCTGGCTAAACGCCATATAAATAATACGTTTCGCTAAAACTCCTTTTTTTCGCACCAAAAATTGGATCATCTGTTGCATCAAAGTAGATTTACCCGTTCTTCTCAAACCAGACAAAACCACAATTTTGCGGTTAGACAATTCTTTTTGTAATTCTCTCAAAACAGGTCGTTCAACTCCTGGTTTTACATCCTCATCAATTTCAAGCGTTTGCCACCAAGGATTAAATTTATAGATTGGCATATTTATCCTTTCAGATCAATTATTAACTCTAATAACATTCTAATGTAACTAAAATCAAAAGTCAAACTTAAACACAAAACACTTTTGCACCGACCCCTTTTATGCTCAAACTGAAAAAATAACACCCGGCACCTACATCTAAATAAATAAACTGAAATTTTTTTTTACTATATCCGATAACTTAGATAGAAATAAAAAAAATCCTAGGGGGAAAACTAATGTTATTTATTAAATTAAAAATTATGGCTATACAAAAAACTAAATTTCCAGGTATGACTGGAAAAACAACAACTTTAAGAAAGACAGTCGTTCAATTCCTAGAACCATTAACAACAAATACAAAAGCTACAGATTCTACATGCACTACAGACTCTAGTGATGGTGACGATCTTGATATTTGGGGCCTTCTAGGAGAAGATACATCAACAACAGATACTACCTCCCCAGACATCGCAGCCGCCGCATCACCACCAGGTCCATTAGAAATTTATAATAGAATGGTAACTATCCTAGGATTAGAGATAGACGAGCCAGATACTCAGACTGCAATACCAGATAGCTCCGCTAGCCCCATTACCCCATACACCAGGCTGTCAACACTATGTAAATACAGAAACCCCAAAAAAACCCCAGGCGGAAAACATTTTAAATTTAAGTCGTCACCCTATAGTCTTCAAGCTCCTACGATTACTATGGAAGAAATAATTGGTGAGGGAGGACAAGAAAGCCCTGTGTGGAGGGCTCTTTTTCAAGATAGTACAGGAAGGAAGACAGCTCTCGCAATAAAACAATCAACCCCCGCAGAAGAAACGGCTCTTGAAGCTATTCAAACAGCTAACCATGTAATTAGAGTAGAAGGAAACATAACAGGGCAACTTATCATGCAATTAGCTCAGTATGGTGATGTCGAAAATTTAATACCTAAGCTTCAAAGCTTCTCTGAAAATACAAAAACACCCCCTGATCAAGTATATGCCCTACTTTATACCATAGTAGACCATGTCTTAAAGGGAATACAGGAAATACATGAATCAGAAATGGAGCATGATAAAGTAAGAGGCAAAATAATAATGGCCGACCTTAAACCTTCTAATTTATTAGTTTGTCAAAGTACTCATTCCCCATTTAGAATAAAAATAGCCGATCTAGGAATAGCACGTCCAGAAGGATGCACGATAAAAAATGTTAAATTTGGCTCAACGTCAAACGTTCCTCCCCAAAGAGCCGTATCATATTTTGAACAAAAAGAAAGGAAAATCAAATCCCCTAAATTCATCATAACTCAAGCAGATGATACCTGGGGAACATTAACTACTTTATATAATATTCTATTTTTTGAGGTATTTGATAGCGAGAATATATTGGAAAACGCCATAGAATTAGGAAAACAACTTAGCAATCCAGAAACAGCAAGCGACAAAATTTCAGAGGCCATATCTCAGTTAGAAAGTAAAATTAGTTCCACAGCAAGTCAACTGGATAGCCAAAACCACTTAGATCAATTAAGACTATTTGTCTTAGCCTATATGAACCTTTATCTTGCTGGAGATAGGCCAGTACTATCCGCAGAATTAATAAGTACTTTTCAGGGTTACATTGAAAGCCAAAGTCCTTTATTAGACTTAGAGGAAATCTGGGCCTCTATTTTCCCCCCGCAAGAGCAACTGCCATCCGTTTTTTAGGAGCAGTCACTCTCGCAGAATAACCAATAGGCCAAAAATGAGAAAGTTTGTTTTCATAATGCAAAGCATATAAAGTAAAAACATAAAACAAAACTGCCCTTAAATTAGTTCTTGGTATAAGCATCTTTTTATCCCTCATATTTGTATCTACCCATAAATATTTATCGTCTTCAGCTTTTTTTAAACCTATAGAATGACAATTTTGAGGCCCATGGGCCAGATTAAAAATCAAAAAAGAGCCTTCAATCAGCATTGCTAGAAGACCAGTTATATTATCCTGTATTTCTTTATAAAAATCCCTGACTTCTTCATAAATTTGCTCTTTAGCAACTGGCTCCATTACAGACCTAGGTTCTTCATTAACCCCAAATTCTATTTGATATTTTTCAGGTAAAATTCCAGATGAACCATCAAATTTCTTTTCACATGCTTCATAAATGGTTTGTAATCTAGGTAATTGATCACCCGAAGGTAAAGTCCCGTTTACTAGTACCCCTACCGTATAAGGAAAACAAAGCCTTTTTAGTTTATCTTTTGAACTAGCATTACTATATTGTGCATTTAATTTGGTTAAAATTTCGGGTGGTATTTTTTTTGCTATCGCATCTAGAATCGTACTAAAAGTTGTTTCAAAGGTAACATCTTTAAGCCTTAAACTTACAACCTTCTTCAGCAACCTTACCCCTCCCATTTACCAAAATAATTAAACCTTAAAAAAATAATACATCAGCATAAATTTGATCTTTAATAACATTATAATGTAACTAAACTAAAAAATCAACCTACATTACCCTCTCTACTGGTGGAAAAAGGGTGGCACGAAGTGCGAGGGGTAAAGGCACGTATTTCTCTCCGGTAGCATATGACTTGCCGCCAGCCTCACCCCTTGTTATCATAATCACGCCATGCAACCTATTATAAAAAAAGCAGAATATGAAAAATATTTAAAAAACCATCAAGACTTTATTGATGACCATAAAATATGGCAGCAAATCAAGGCTCATATACAACCAGACAAAACTAAAGTCCGCGCTATTATCCAAAAATCCCTGGCTATCAAAACCCTCACCCCTGACGAAACCGCCACCCTCATCAATGTCCAGGACCCAGACCTCTGGCAAGAAATGTTTGTAGCCGCAGACGAAATCAAAAAAAAAGTCTATGATAACCGTATTGTTACTTTTGCTCCTCTGTATTGTTCTAACCATTGCCTAAACAACTGTTTATATTGTGGCTTTAGAAGAGATAACAAAGACCTAAAAAGAAACCAGCTTACTTTAGAACAAGTACGTGCTGAAACTCAGGCTATAGCTGGCAAAATAGGGCATAAAAGAATTATTGCGGTTTATGGTGAACATCCATCTTCTGACATTCATTATATGGTTGACACGATCAAAACGATTTACAGCGTCAAAGAAAAAACCAAACACGGCTTTGGAAATATCCGCCGGGTCAATGTCAATGCAGCACCTATGTCCGTAGCAGATCTCAAACTTCTAAAAAAAGCTGGGATTGGTACTTATCAAGTTTTTCAGGAAACGTATCATCACGAAACTTATCAAAAAATGCATCCGCAAGACACTATCAAAGGTAATTATCAATGGCGTTTGTATGCACTACACCGTGCTTTTGAAGCGGGTATTGATGATGTAGCTATTGGTGCTCTTTTTGGCCTCTATGACTGGCGGTTTGAAGTTATGGGACTTTTATATCATGCTATTGAGCTGGAAAACAAATTTGGAGTGGGTCCCCATACCATTTCTTTTCCACGTCTCACTCCTGCTCAAAACGCCCCTGCCTCGCATCCGCAACATGAAGTGTCAGACACAGATTTTAAAAAACTCGTCACTATCATCAGATTATCTGTTCCCTATACAGGAATGATCATCACCGCTAGAGAAAAAGACCAAATCAAAAAACAAGCTTTATCCTTAGGCTGTACCCAAACCGACGCCTCAACCAAAATCGGTATTGGGGACTATGCTAAGCTTGCCAAAAAACAAAAAATGAATAGTCAACAATTCACCATAGGTGATCCCAGAGACCTAGACACTGTAGTCCGGGAATTAGCCGAGATGGGCTATATTACCTCTTTTTGCACTTCTGGATATCGCTGTGGTCGTACCGGTGAAAAAATTATGGATATGCTCAAATGCGGGCAAGAAAGTCATTTTTGCAAAATCAATGCAATCCTTACATTTCGTGAATGGCTAGACGACTTTGCCTCGCCCCAAACTAAAAAAATAGGGGAGAAACTCATTGCTCAAGAAATCGCAGAAGTAAAAGCCCAAGTCCCCTCTAAATACTCCCCGGAACTATATGCTTCTATGCTGAATAATTACGAAAAAATCAAATCCGGTACTAGGGACCTGTATATCTAAATATTAAGTAACTTAAGCCCCTCTACATTTATGGAGAGGGGTTTGGGGTGAGGCCTATATATACACCCGTTCCACTCTCTTCATAATCCCGGTCAAAACTTCATAAGAAATAGTGTCCAATTTAGCAGCCATATCCTCAGCTGTTATTTCCTGATCACCTTGTTTACCAATAATCACCACGTCATCACCTTTATAGGCTTCACCCTCACCAATTTTAATCACAGTCTGGTCCATACATACATTTCCGATCACCGAATACTTTTTTCCTCTGATCAAAACATCACCTTTATTGGACAACATACGTCGAAATCCGTCAGCATAGCCTATCGGAATCGTTACCGCGCGCACATTTTCTGGTGCTACCCAAGTCCCCCCGTAGCTCACCGGATGATCTTTTAAAATTACTTTAAAATATGTAGCTTTAGCTTTCCAAGTTAGGGCAGGGCAGAGCTTAGCACATGATCTGGTAAATTCAGAAGGATGATACCCATACATCATAATCCCTGGTCTCACCATATCAAAATGACTTTCAGGCAATCTTATAATCGCCGCAGAATTAGCCATATGAAATAAAGGCTTTTGTTTCTGCTCATCATAAAATTTAATAACCTTTTTAAATCTTTCCAATTGCAAATTGGCAAAATCAAGATTTTCTTCGTCACTAGTAGCAAAATGGGAAAACACAGATACCACCTGAGAATTTTTTACCTCGCTTGCTTTTCTTAAAAGATTCTGGGCATTTGTATATCTAATACCCAAACGCATCATACCCGTATCAATTTTCAGATGAACTTTTATTTCAATCCCTCTTTTTTTAGCCTTAGTATCCAAATCATGTAAAGCCGAAATAGAAGCCACTGTATGATCAATATTATATTTAAAATAATCATCAAACTGTTCCGGTAGGGTGGGGTTAAAAACTAAAATCGGCGTTTTAATTCCATTTTCCCTGAGTTCTATAGCTTCCTCCACAAAAGCCACACCAAAATAATCCACCTTATCAGCCAAAAAGGTTGCTGTTCCCACCAACCCATGCCCATAGGCGTTTCCTTTGACCATAGCTATAATTTTTTTATCACGCGCTAATCTCTTTACCTCAGCAAGGTTATGTCCCATCGCCCCCAAATCAATTATCGCTACGCTTCTGCTTGTATTATGCATTAACCTTCCTTAACTTTTTTTCCAAACAAATCCCCCCTCTACACTTGTGGAGAGGGGGTTAGGGGGTGAGGCTGAGTTACTTTCTCCCAAAATCCGCTGGTATTTCGCCCCACTTTTCTGTTTCCCATTTCAAAATTTTATTCGTATACATATTATCGTTTAACCAAGCAATAGCCCATTCTACTAACGCCCAAACTTCTTTTGTTTTTGCATTTTTCATCAACTTTGATTTTACCTGCTTTGTTTTCACCCATTTCATAGCTACCGCAGAATCAGTATAAATCCTTGTCGTAACATCGTTTGCTTTTTTTAAAATTGCCAAAAGAAACACAATCGCCAAAAACTCTCCTAAATTATTCGTGCCCCATATAGGACCATAATGAAAAATCTGTTTTTTGGTACCTGTTTCTACCCCTTGATATTCCATCATTCCCGGATTACCGCTACATGCCGCGTCTACGCATATGCTGTTTTTAAGCACTTCTGGTGGTAAAGAAAGTTCTAAAGATGAATATTTTTTATTATATTGAAAATAATCCTTATAACTATTTTTAAAAGCGTCATTTGCTTCACCTAAAGTTTTAAAACTTTTATATTTAGCCCCGTTAAACCCCTTTACTTGAGCTTCACAATTTTGCCAGTTATCGTAAATCCCAGGGCTCTTTCCCTGCCAAACCACATAATACTTTTGTTTGTTTGTCATAAAAACATTTTAGCAGAAAAATTCCTATGCTAGAATTAATATATAAAATAAAAAGTAACTTAAGCCCCTCTACATTTATGGAGAGGGGGAGGGCCTGCCCTCAGAAGCTTGAAAAGCGTAGGAGGGGTGAGGCCTAAAATAGGAGCTAATCAGATGTTTTTTAATCATAACCAATTAAATATTCGCAAACCAGCCAAAGCAGGATCCTGGTATTCTGCCGATGCTCAGGAATTGGCTAATACTTTGCAAAAACACCTAGACCAAGTACCTGCTTTAAAAGAAACGTCTAAACCCAGAATGATTGTAGTTCCGCATCCCGGACTTGCTTTTGGCGGACCTACCGCAGCTTATGCATATAAAGCTGCTGCTACACATCAATATCGCAACATTTTCCTGATTGGTATTTCGCATTTCATGGGTTTCCCCGGTGTTTCTATTGGTAATTACCAGCAATATGAAACCCCGCTAGGCAATATCAAAGTAAATCAAGATATCGTAAATTATTTATTAAAAATTGACCCACAATTTACTTTTGTTCCTACAGCACATCAAAATGAAAATAGTCTGGAAATGCAACTTCCTTTTATCAAATATATATTTCCCGATAATATCCAAATCATCCCTTGTCTACTCAGTAGCGCACAAGAAGCGGAAAGCTTAGCTGACTATCTTTATAAAGTTATCACTCCAGACGATCTTATCATCATTTCTTCTGATTTTTCTCATTACCCAACATATGAGGATGCGATCAAAGTTGATCAAGAAACGATTAAAGCAGCACTTTCAGGTGACCCAGATATCTTCAAAACCAAACTTCAAGACCTAGGCCAAAATCCCCCTCCAAACTGTCCTTGTTTTGCTTGTGGCGAAAATGCTATTTTAAGCGGCTTATATTTAGCACAAAAACTTAATCTTCATCAAGCAGAACTCTTACATTATAGCAATTCCGGCGATTTTCCTTTTGGGGACAAATCACAAGTCGTTGGTTACGGGGCTTTAGTTTATTATAGTGATGCTGAAGAAAAATTTTACGATACGCCATATTTAAATAAGTCAGACAAACAAACTCTTTTAAACATAGTAAAAGAAACTTTACAAAAACATTTCTTAGATCAAAAAATAGATTTCAAAAATTTTCAGATCTCACCCGCCTTAAAAACTACTTACGGCGTTTTTGTTACGCTCAAAAAACAAGGGCAGCTCAGAGGCTGTATCGGCAATTTTGAACCAACCCAGCCACTTTATGAATTAGTATCTCAAATGGCACTATCATCAGCTTTTGAAGATCCTAGATTTAATCCTTTAACCCAGGAAGAAGTTACAAAATTAGACATCGAAATATCTATCCTTTCTGCGCGTAAAAAAATTAGCGACCCTTTAGAAATTATTCCTGGAAAACATGGCGTTTTCATCCAGCTCAATGCTCAGGGAGGAACTTATTTGCCTCAGGTCGCACCAGAACAAAATTGGGACAGATCGCAAATGATGAACAGTCTTTGCGAACACAAATCAGGTTTACCACAAACTTGTTGGCAAGATGGTACAGCCGATATTTATACTTACACAGCACTCGTATTTGGAACTAGAAATTTTTAAAGCATAAGGAGAAAAAAAAATGCATAAAGAACCAATTAATAAATATCAGGAAGAAATAGGGCTTAGCACACTCAAAAGATATACAGGTAGTAGTATTTCTGATTTCAAACCCTATATTCTTTTAATAAATTTCCCACATTACATGGAACATTTCAAAAATATTTCAGAAGGTTCCCAAACCCATGGTACGGTTATGGAAACCGTACATTCAGACAAACTCAATATTTCCGCCATTAATTTTGGCGTTGGATCACCCGTAGCAGCCCTTATTATAGATCTTTTAAGTTTCGTTAAACCCAAAGGCGTACTTATCTTAGGCATGTGCGGCGGACTCCGTAGAAAATATAAAGTAGGTGATTTTTTCAATCCTGTAGCCGCGGTTAGAGGGGAGGGCACTTCAGATTATTATATGCCACCTCAAATACCTTCATTATCTTCATTTTATATCCAACGTTTCGTAGCCGAAGAACTTGAAAGAAGGCATCTCACCTATTATTCCGGTGTTATTCATACTACCAATATTCGTTTTTGGGAATTTGACGATGAATTCATTAAAAATTTAAAAGAAGAAAGAGTACAAGCTATTGATATGGAATGCGCTACTCTTTTTACAGCTGGTTATGCCAAAAAAATACCCGTCGGTGCCTTAATGCTTATTTCAGATTCACCCTTAAAACAAGAAGGCATTAAAACTGATGAAAGCGCAAAAAAAATATTTAGAGAACATACACAAAAACATGTAGATATTGGTATTTCTATTCTCCAAAACATTAAAAACAACGATAGCACTAGAACAGCTCAAGGATACAGTTATTTTTAAAATGATCAAAAAACTAAAAACTATATTGTTTAACAATTTATATCTTTATGCGTCCAAACAAAACCTAGAAAATTCATTCGAAAAACACGGTATCCACACCCCTATACTTCTTTATAAAGATGCACATAATATTCTTCACCTCGCTGACGGGTTTCAAAGAATAAAATATGCCTCAAAAGACACTCCTTACCATACCTGTACTGATTTAGAAAAAGTCCTAGATATGATTTTACAAGCAAACAAAACTAAAATCACTCAATCACTGGCTAGCAAAATATACTTTATTAAAAAACTACAGGAACTCAAAATCCCTAAAAAAACCATCCAATCCTATTTTCTGTCCGCCCTTGATCTTGATAATCATAAAGTTATGCTTCCCAAATATCTCAAAATAAGCAATTTACCCCTTCAAGCACTCCAATTTTGCGCGGAAAAACAACTGTCACTCAAACAATGTATTCATTTGTTTAACTTACCTCAAAATTTACTGCTTACAATCTTATCCTGGAAATCAAACATCAACCTTACTCTTTCGATCATTTTAGAACTTGTGGAAAATATCAATGATTATTTAAGAGGACAAAACATAACTTTAAACACTTTATTAAATAAACCAGAACTAAAACAAATCATGTCTTCTAATCTTAGTAATCATGAAAAAACAACACAATTAAGAACCTATATCAAACAGCTCAGATTCCCCATCCTCACCCAAACCAATGCCAAACTAAATAAAATAAAAGAAACTATGCAGCTTCCCTCAAATTTAAATCTGACCTGGGACCAAACCCTGGAAAACAAAGCTATAACTATACAAATAAACCTAACCGAAACAAACCAACTCCAGGCCATTCTAAAATATTTACAAGCTAAAAAAAACCAAACTAAACTTGGCCAAATACTAAACAAGTTATGAATAGTAATAAAAATTTACAAAACTTAATCGTTGATCAAAGCCAACAAAAAAGCGCTTCAGTCACTGAACTAAAAAAACATCACTTAAATTTAAAAAAATGCACTAAAGCACCTGCGCTTGCTGATTATAGACAAGGAAAAAAAACTCTTTATTTAGCTTCAAAAAAAGGAGAAGTGTTTAATCAATGTGCTTCTTTAGATGAACGTTATTTATGTTGTCATTTTCATGTCATTCATAGTATTAGCAACTGTCCTTTTGATTGTTCTTATTGCTTTTTACAAAATTATCTTACCAATACCACCACCACCTTAATTACAGATACCAAAGCAATTCTAGCGGAAATCCAATCTAAAGTTAGCCAAAACTCTTGGTATTTATATCGCATAGGAAACTGGGAATTAGGAGATAGTTTGGTTTTCAATCCCATCACCAAACAAACTAACGAGCTTATTGAAGGCATCAAAAATTTCCCTAACGTTTTATTTGAGTTACGTACTAAATCTGATTGCGTAGATGAGATTTTGGATTTAAATCACCAACAAAAAACCATAGTTTCCTGGACCGTCAGTCCGGATTGCATTATAAAACAAGAAGAACATGGTACCGCCTCTTTAAAAAAACGTCTTCAAGCTATGCAAAAAGTTATTAAAGCCGGTTATCTCATTGGTTTACATTTTGATCCTATGCTTTATTTTAAAGGCTGGGAAACAGCTTATAGCCGCTTAGTGAAAGCTATTTTTCAAGCAGTCTCGCCTCAAAACATCAGTTGGATATCTATTGGAAGTTTACGCTTTAACCCAGAAATGAAAAAAACCATTGAGGCAAACTTTCCCACCACCAAAATCACCACCCCGGAAATGATTACCGGCAATGATCGTAAAATGCGTTATGTAAAACCATTACGCGTCAAAATGTATCAGCACTTGTATCAGGAAATAAGAAAACAAGAGGCCAAAATTGCACCTAAAAACCCTATTTGGATCTATTTATGTATGGAACGCTGGGATATGTGGCAAAAAGTGTTTGGCTTTTATCCTAAATCAATTCAAGAAAACGATTTCTTACTAGTCCAATCTCTCGCTCAAAGATTCCCACAACTAGTCTCTCAACCAAACTGGGAATTATATCAACAATTAAAAATCGAGTAGTTTTACGACAGTCTTTTAAAACAAGGTAGACTTATTCAAAACATAACAAGTACTTCTGCCCGCGCCCTTTGTCCCCAGAGGCCCTTTATTCACTAAAT
Source organism: bacterium (assembly GCA_018646105.1). Taxonomy (GTDB): domain Bacteria; phylum Margulisbacteria; class Marinamargulisbacteria; order JABGVJ01; family JABGVJ01; genus JABGVJ01. The sequence goes on along the minus strand of JABGVJ010000020.1, from coordinate 11,430 downwards.
CAGCCAATTCTTTATGAGCTGTCTTGTGTGATACCTCATGCATATTTCGATATTGTTTATTGGTTATTTTAAAATTAGTTTTTAAATAATCCAAAACTTTTTGTTGCCGCTCATTTAAATCCAGTTCTATTTCTGTAGGAACCTTATTTGTACTTAACTTATTATTATTGTATTTAAGGATATTCAAATCAGGATTCTCTATTTTTTTAAATACTATTTCATTTGTTTCAGGCACAACTTCTTTTTCTGTCTTCGTAAAAAAAGAATGCTGACTAATTTCCTCTGAACCCGGATCTACTTTTTGTCTATCTCTTAATTCACTCTCTTCTTCAATCGACGCTAATCTACCAAATTTATCATCACAAACATAACATTTCTTTTTAAAAAAATAAGGAGTTGAATTACCTGCGAAAATTTTTAAAACTAATATTTTTTTCTCATTTTTTAAAATCGTATCTGTTTCAAAATGCACCCTAGGATAACAATTAACCAAAACATTATCTTCAATCCATTTAAAATCGATATTACTACCTATTAGGTGATAATTCTTCAAATCAAACCCTATAACGATTAACCCACCTAATTTATTATTCGACATAGCAGCTATAATGGGACCAATTTCATTTTCATTCATAACCCTAGCCATAAATTTTACTTTTTTATTTTCCCCGTTAGTTACCAAATCCAAAATATCATTCCAATCCATTAGAATAGCTCCTCTTTTTTAGGTGATGATCCCCATTTGATTTTCCCCCATTTAAACATGAACAAAACATATCTATATAATAACCTATTTCTTTTCTAAATCAAAAACCGTATTAAATATCTTCTCAACGGGTGAGGGCACATTTTTTTCCATAAATAGTAGAGTTACTTTAAAAATTTGTATTATTTAGTTAAAATTAAACCTAAAGGATCTAATTATGTTATATCAAAAAACCATTAAACAACCTTGTCATATTTCCGGTATAGGCCTTCATTCAGGTCAAAAAGTAAGTATGACTCTTTTACCCGCACCTGAAAACACGGGTATTACTTTTATCCGCACGGATCAAAAAATGGCTCAAATACCTGTTAATATCAATTCTATCCATTCCACCAAAAGAGCTACAATTTTACAGAAAAACAATTGTCAGATAATTACGCCTGAACATTTTCTAGCTGTTCTTTCCGTACTAGGTATCGATAATTTACGTATAGAAATCAATGCTCCGGAACTTCCAATTAAAGATGGAAGCAGCAAAGCATTTCTAGAAATCATCCAAAAAAACGGTATTCAAAAACTAAAAGCAGAAAAAAAAGTTTTAAAAATTCAAACACCTTATTTAATTCAAGAAAACAATATATCCCTCATGGTTTTACCAGAAGAAACTTACAAAATTACTTTTATTATTGAATATCCGGATTCTTTCATCGGTACTCAAATTCATTCTTTTGAAATTAATGAATCCGTATTCAGCAAAGAAATTGCTGCGGCCAGAACTTATGGGTTTTATCAGGAAATAGAAACACTCAAACAAAAAGGACTTATTAAAGGAGGTAGCTTAGATAACGCTCTAGTTATTAAAGATAATGGTTATTTAAATAAACTGCGCTATCCTGACGAACTCGTAAGGCACAAAATTTTAGATCTTATCGGAGATTTATCTCTTTTAGCCACACCTGTTATTGGTCATTTTATTGGCATTAAATCCGGACATGCCTTAAATATGCAAATGGTAAAAAAACTTAATGATCTTGCTTAGTAGGAGTAACTTGACTCCCTAAATAAAATTGTCTTTCAACTCTAGCTAACTGCGTCAAACGTTCTTCTATTTTCTGCACAGTCTTATATACCGTCAACCCATCATCATCTTCTTCTTTTAGACTCTTGCCATCTTCCAAAACATCTTTTTCTTTTTTCAACTTATCTTTTTCAGTTTTTTCATTAGCTATTACCGCCACAATTTGGTTTCTGGAAATAACATGATTTAAAAGCTGGGTAAAATGAACAGTTGCTTTAACCTGAGGTTTAAAAGTAATTGTATTTTTTATTTGTTCAACTTTAATAAATTGATTTATTGCGTTATATTCCATAAAATTAATTGTTAAATATTATTTTTTAAATTTGAAAATCAATATGTCCTGATGGCTTAGGGTCACTAGACGTTTCTTCTTTGACACCTTCTGTAGAAACCACGGTATTTTCATTCATTTTCGCTTGCTCCACAGTAATTTCTTTGATCTTTTTACCATCTAAATGAGCTGCTTTTTTACCGTCCAGCTTCAAATCAGGTACATCTACGCCTTGTTTACGCAAACGCTCTATTTCTTGCTGAGTCATATCAGCAAGCTGTTCACTTGGTCGTTGGTTTTTAAAAAACTCTGATTGTACACCTTCTATATCAACCATAATTTTATCTCCTCAACCGTTCCGCCACTAAAAGCGCTTCTTCTTTTTTATTAGCGTCCACCAATATGGTTTCTTTAATAATCCGAATTAGTTTAGTATCCGATTTTGTTAGATTTTCACCGACAATACCTTCTAATTTTAAAGCCAATAAAACTTCCGCTTGAATAACCTTTTCTTCATCTGTACCTATATGAGGTAAAATGTTTTTCAATATTTCTTGAAATCGTTTATGTGGAGATAAAAAAGTATTCTTAGCCTTAGCCGCTTCTTTCTTTTTTAAAAGCGAAAATCTTTTTTGTTTTTGCGTTTCTAATTCTCTGACTTTTTTATCTGTCAATATTAACGCTCCTTATCTTGTATTCTTAACCTCTATTTGTTTTATCGGGATTATCAGACTCTGAAATGTATTTATTTTTTTTGTTGCTTAAAAAATCTTTTTTAAACTTTTCCAACATATCTCTAAAATTATCATAATCAATCGCATAATAGATAAATCTACCTTCTTTTCTTATTTTGGCAATACCCGCTCTTCTTAAAGTATTCAAATGATGTGAAGTAGTAGATTGCTCTAGAAAAAAATGTTTTTCAATATTTTGTGGTACCATCTCTTGGTTTTCCATCAATAAAATCAACATTTTTAAACGTTCTTCACTAGCTAATGCTTTAAAAAACTTAATATATTGATCTAGATCCAAGTTACTCACTGTTAATTCACTTCCTTTAAGTTAATATCTAAAAATTATAAATGGTATTAACCGGCATAGCAAGCGCCGAAAAGACCATACTCTATACTTTCAAGCAGGAATCGTGCAAATTTAAATCTCCTTGATTATGATTATTCATAGCACTATCAATACCATTCACCACATAAGATTCCACCGCATTTCCGGCTTTTTTTATAATAGCAGGTAATTCTTTTTTTTCGTCTTCCGTAAAATCCCCCAAAACAAAATCATGTAACCCCCCGTGCTCTGGCTTTGGGCCAATACCCAGTCTTAATCTGGCAAAATCTGTAGTTTTCAAACACGCAATAACTGATTTTAGTCCATTATGCGTACCCGCAGAACCTTTTGGTTTTAGACGCATATTTTTAAATAACAAATCTACATCGTCATAAATAACTAATATCTGATCCATAGGAATTTTATAAAAACTAGCCGCTAAAATCACAGCTTCTCCGGAATTATTCATATAGGTCTGTGGTTTGATCAACAATACTTTTTTATCAGCGATCAATCCCTCATAAAAACAAGCTTTGAATTTTTTCTTTTTCGTAGAAAAAACAAATTGTTTAACCAAAAAATCAGCTACCCTAAATCCTATATTATGCCGATTATTTTTATATTTAGTTTCAGGATTACCTAAGCATACGATTAAATACATAAATTAATTATAACATAAGGTCCTGAAGGAATATCTCTTTATGTATTTAAAAAAAAATAAAACATTAATTCCCCCTCTACATTTATGGAGAGGGGGCTAGGGGGTGAGGCCTAAAGAAATAATTTCCCCTAATTCTGAAGGTATACCTTAAAAAAAAGACCATTATCAGTTATTATATAAAAAACTTTATTTATTAAAAATTGAAGCTATCGCTCAAGGAGAAAAAAAAATGTATATCAATGCGACCCAAATCAGAAAAGGCATGATTTTAAACTTAGAAGGCACGCTTTGTCGTGTTACCTGGATGATGCATCGAACACCTGGTAAAGGTGATGCCTGTATTCAGACTAAACTCAAAAATATTATCAATAACAAAAATATGGAACGTCGCTTTAAATCATCAGACAAAGTCGAAAAAGCAGCCTTGGAAAACCAACAAATGCAATACCTTTACAAAGATGAAGACCATTATATTTTTATGAGTCATTCTGATTATGAACAACATATGCTTTCCAAAGAGATGTTTAACGATCTTGATTATTTTCTAAAGGAAGGTGAAGATTATACAGTTGTATTTTATCAAGACAAAGCCGTGGATCTCGAACTTCCCAAAACCATGGATTTCAAAGTTATAAGTGCTCCACCCGTCATCAAAAAAGCCACGGTTACAGCTTCTCTTAGCCCTATAATTTTAGAAAACAACCTTACTATCCAGGCTCCTGCTTTTATTAAAGAAGGAGATATGGTCAGGATCAATACCGAAACCCAGGAATATCTGGAAAGAGTAAAATAAAAAGGAGTCTAAAAATGATCGAAAATATTAATGAGGAAAACCAAGAAAACAATAATGAAGATGAAGCTAAAAATTTAGCTGAAAAATTAAAAAAATTAAACGAACTTGCCAAAAAAGAAAAATTACAAATCCAATTAGACATTAATAACGAAATAGCTTCTGGTAATTACAGCAATTTGGTTATGGTTAATTTTAATAAAGAAGAATTTATTTTAGACTTTGCCTTTTTACAACCGCAAATAGCTAAGGGGAAAATTTTTTCCAGGGTTATCTTAAATCCGGCTAATGCTAAAAGACTAGCTCAAATGCTCCAAGAAGACATAGAAAGCTATGAAGAAAAATACGAATCACTATCCGAAACCAAAAGATTTCCCAATATAGATACTAGCGGCTTAGGATTTAGCGTTAATTAAATTTAGTGAATATGACACAACAATTTTTAGATCTAGCTTATAAAGAAGCCCAAAAAGCTTTTCTTAAAAACGAAGTTCCTGTCGGTGCTATCCTTACCAAGGATAATAAAATTATTGCCCGTGCCCACAATCTGATAGAAACCAAACAAGACACCACTGCCCACGCCGAACTTCTGGTCATCCAAAAAGCTTCTAAAAAACTTAAAACATGGCGGCTCCAAGACTGCACGCTTTATACCACCTTGGAACCTTGCCCTATGTGCGCCGGCGCCATCATCCAAGCTCGGATTAAAAATGTCGTTTTCGGGGCTCACGATACTAAAGGTGGAGCAGCTGGCTCTGTGCTAAATTTGTTTGAAAATAAATTCAATCATCAAGTAATCGTTACTTATTTAAACGATCCTAAATGTTCGTATATACTCAAAGATTTTTTTACGCATATTCGACGCTCAAAAACTAACTTGTTATAATATTAAATTATGAAGTACCCAGAATTTATTTATAAATCTTATAAAATCGAAAAAATTCGACAAAATATTATTATCAGTTTCCATTTTTACCTTACAAAGGAAATCCAATTCCATCCGCAAATCACCATCCCTAAAAAAGATTTTAAGCTACAAATAGACTTAGAGTCTGACGTTATCCAAAACATGGTCTTTAATTTAGGGTTAATTGAACTTATTAGTTATTGGAAAGCCACTTGTTCGCCTAAAATAATTATTGAAGCACCAGGTTCTTTAAATACAGCCCAAATCAAATGGTGGAAAAAACTTTATTTCAAAGGGCTAGGGGAGTTCTTTTACCAAAATAAAATTCAAAATAATGTAGATGATTTTGTAGAGATTGAAATTAAAAACCCTAAAAAATTCCAAAAACAAAATTTACAACCCACGCATAAAAATCTAATTCCTATCGGTGGCGGCAAAGATTCTATCGTCACACTAGAAACATTAGTCAAAACCAAATCATCTAATACGCCTTTAATTCTTAATCCTCGTGAAGCCAGTCTCAAAACTTGTTTTATCGCTGGTTATCAACAAACAAATATTCTAGAAATACAAAGAACCATTGATCCTAAATTACTTGATTTAAATCAAAAAGGATTTTTAAACGGGCATACGCCATTTTCTGCTTTACTCGCGTTTACTAGCCTGCTTTGTGCTGCTTTATTTGGTTATGAATACATTGTTTTATCTAATGAAGCTAGTGCTAATGAAGCTACTATCCCAGGCACCAGCATCAATCATCAATATTCTAAAAGTTTTGAATTTGAAAAAGATTTTAAAAATTATGTAGCTAATTTTATAGTAGACCATATTCACTATTTTAGTTTATTAAGAAGGTTTAATGAGCTTCAAATAGCACAAAAATTTTCTCAATTAAATAAACAGTATTTCACAGTATTTCGTAGTTGTAATAAAGGTAGTAAAAACGGTATTTGGTGTTGTAATTGTCCCAAATGTTTATTCGTCTATATTATGTTTAGTGCTTTTTTAAGTCCTGAAGAGTTATTGCATATTTTTGGTAATAATCTATTTGAAAATGCCAAACTATTAAGTGTTTTTCAGGAACTAATTGGGGCTACCACTACTAAACCCTTTGAATGTGTCGGCACTTATGCTGAAATCAATGCTGCCTTGAGTATCATCCTGCAAAAATCTGCTCCAACAAAAGCTTTACCCCTATTACTTAAATACTATAAAAAAGAACATATAAACCTTATTAAATCCAAATCAGCCATAAAAAAAGAATTAACTTATTTTAATCAGGAAAACCTCATTCCAAACTTTTTTAACTAGTTGACCTTGTAATCTTTACTGCCAATTCGATTTTACCTGCTTGTATCAATGCGGTCACCAAATGTTGTAAAAATAAAGTATACCTACATTTAATAACTTCATCTAATATCTCTTTATCATTTTTTAAAGCAAGATCTATTGCTAACGTTTCTAATCCTAAACCTACTTTTAGTTTGAAACCAACATGTATACATTGACTCATCACAGAATCTACTTTATCCAAATGATTCTTCACTAAATCAGTCGCCAACTCTTGCAAATCATCCACTTGCTTTAACCCAACAAAATTATCAAAATCACCATTATTAATTTTTATTATTAACAAATTCGTAGAATATTCCCAATCCATAGCTTTAGGGGTTGGCAAAGGGGACGTCGAAGTCGAACTTGCTCTTGAAGGTAATCTCAAAATCATAGCTATTATTTTTTTCATTTTTGCTCCATTTTATTTTCAAGCGAAACGAGAGTCACGAAAAGCTCGTAGAGATTTTCATGACCGAGTGAGTGCCGAAAAGACAGTACACTCTATTTTCAAGCGAAACGAGAGTCACGAAAAGCTCGTAGAGATTTTCATGACCGAGTGAGCGCCGAAAAGACAGGGTTAATACCCTTTATTAACTTATCGATAATTTTTACAAAAAAATTCACTCTAGCTTAATATTTATCAAATATTTTTATATATGCTAATATTTATTTAGTAAAACGAAGGAGAAAAATATGCCTATCAAACTTTTTAACACTGCTTCCCGTAAAGTAGAAACTTTTCAACCTTTAAATAAAAAATACGTCTCTATGTATAGTTGCGGTATCACTGCTTATTATTACACCCATATCGGCCACCTATACACCTACACCACCAGCGACCTGTTAAGACGTGTCCTGGAGTATGCTGGCTATGACATCCGCCACGTTATGAATGTTACCGACGTAGGTCATATGACCAGCGATGCGGACGAAGGCGAAGATAAATTGATTGTAGGTGCAAAAAAAGAAAACAAAACCCCTGCTGAAATCGCGCGTTTCTATGAAAAATGCTTTTGGGAAGAAACCGTTAAAATGAACATCCTTAAACCTAACACTATTTGCCGTGCTACGGAACATATTTCAGATATGCTACATTTAATTGAACAATTAGAAAAAAATGGTTATACCTACAAAACCAGCGTTGGTGTGATCTTTGATACATCAAAATTTGCTGCATATCCGAACTTTGCTAAATTAAATTTAGCCAAACAGGAAGCGGGTGCGCGTGTCAAAATTGACAAGGAACGCAAAAACCCTTGGGACTTCGCACTTTGGGTTACCAATCAACCAAATCATCTTATGCAATGGGATAGTAAATGGGGTAAAGGTTTTCCTGGCTGGCATATTGAGTGTTCGGCCATGTCTATGAGGTACCTTGGTGAAACGCTCGATATTCATACCGGCGGCATCGACCATATCCCTGTTCACCATACCAATGAAATCGCACAATCAGAATGCGCAACTGGTAAAAAGTTTGTAAATTATTGGACGCATACAGCCTTCCTTAATGTGAATAACACCAAGATGTCCAAATCTCTGGGTAATTTGTATACCCTCCAAGATTTAGCCGGCAAAGACTTTGTTCCTCTTGCTCTACGTTATTTTTTCTTAGGAACTTCATACCGCAAACCTATTAATTTTACCTGGGAAGCTTTAAACGCAGCCCAAACCGCTTTAGTCAAACTCTGGAAACATTGTCTTGAGTTACCAGCTCCTGCTTGTGAGGTTTTAGCTCCTTATATCAAAAATTTTGAAGAAGCTATTTATGATGATCTCAATATGGCCAAAGCTTTAGCGGTTGTCTGGAAACTCCTAGAAAGTAAAGAAGACGCTTCTAAAAAAGCCGCTACTCTTTTTCATATGGATAAAGTATTTGGTCTAGACCTAGCCAATGCCCGTACGCAACTATCAAACCTAGAAAATCTCAAAAAAGAAAATCTTATTTCTAAGGACAAAAAATATTTAGAAAAAGAATTTAAGGCACTAAAATTGATAGAACACCGTTATTTATTAAAACAACAAAAAAAATATCAAGAAGCAGATGCAATCAGAGACCAAATTAAAAAATTAGGTTTTAGCATCGAAGATAGTAAGGATGGCACTATTTTAAAGCCAATTTAACTATGAAAGAAACAACTATTAAATCAGAATACTATTACAAAGGAACTGTCCTCAATGTACGTAAAGACTGGGTACGGCTAGAAGACGGACGCGAATCCACCAGAGACATTGTAGAACATAGTCCCTGTGTCGTGGTGATCCCTTTTGAAAAACCCAATAAAATCCATCTTGTCCGTCAATTCCGTAAACCCATCGAAAAAGAACTTCTAGAAGCCTGCGCAGGTATTATTGACCATGGGGAAGACCCTCTCGTTGCCGCCAAAAGAGAATTACAAGAAGAAACAGGCTATACCGCCAAATCCTGGCAATTGTTAACCAAAGCATATTCTAGCCCGGGTTTTTGTGAGGAATACGCATATATGTACCTAGCAAAAGATTTAACACCAGGCAGCACCAATTTCGACCACGATGAACATATTGCCCTAGAAACCATTACCTTAGACGACATTGACCATATGATCAAAACCAACCAAATTGAAGACACCAAAACCATCTTAATGCTCTTAATGGTTAAAAATATTTTAAAAAAGTGACTTTCCCCCTCTCCACATGTGGAGAGGGGGAAGGGGTGAGGCCTAATGAAACAACACATCAACGATTTTTTACTTTACCTCCGTTACGAAAAAGGTGTTTCCGAAAACACCATTGAAGCCTATCGTTCAGATATAGAACAATTTTTAGATTTTTTAGGTGCTTTAGCCCTAATACCTCAAAATATCGCTAAATTTTCCGTTTATTTACATAATAGAGAATACAGTCCGGCCTCTATTTCGCGTAAATTATCCGCAATCAAAAATTTTTGTAAGTATCTTTATATTGAAAAAATTCTCACAGAGGAACCGCAACTAATAGACGTCAAACCTAAAAGAGAAAAAAAACTTCCCAAAGCTATAAGTCTTCAGGAAATAGAAAAACTAATCTCTGCCCCAGAACAAAACACCCCCTTTTTTATGAGAGATACCGCGATTCTAGAACTTTTTTATGCATGTGGTCTCAGAGCCTCTGAACTAGCCAATCTTAAACTAACCGCTTTTGAAAACAATTTTGAACTCATCAAAATTTTTGGCAAAGGATCCAAAGAACGCATTGTACCTTTAGGAAGCAAAGCAAAAACCGCTATTTTAAATTATTTACAAAAAGAAAGACCAGAAATAGCTCGTACGCATAGTCCAGAAAATTTATTTTTAAATAAATCAGGTCAAGCTATTACCAGACAAGGGTTATTTAATATCATTAAAAAATATGTTCATAAAGCCCATCTCAACCCCCGTGTTTCTCCACATACCCTAAGACATTCTTTTGCCACTCATTTATTAGAACATGGTGCTGGCCTAAGAGATGTCCAAGAACTTTTAGGACATAGTGACATATCCACTACTCAGATTTATACTAGTGTCTCCAGAGCTAAAATTAAAGAAATCTACAATAAAGCACATCCACACGCTTAGAAGAAGGAAAACAAATGAATATTCTTATCATGGTCATCGTATTACTAATCTCTGTTATTTTTCACGAAGTTGCTCACGGTTATGTAGCTTATCTTTTTGGGGACAAAACCGCCAAATACGCTGGCCGACTTACCTTAAACCCTATTTCACATATTGACCTTTTAGGCTCAATTATCTTACCAGCACTTTTTATTTTATCCGGCAGTCATTTTATGATCGGCTGGGCCAAACCCGTACCAGTAAACTCTGCTAATTTCAAAAACCCTTTAAAAGATATGATGATCGTTTCTTTAGCCGGGCCACTCACAAATCTCAGTTTAGCCATCCTTGCTAGTATCATGTTTAAAGCTTTTTTGCTTATTAATACCATCATTATTTCTCCGGAATTTACTTATTTCTTACTAACAATTCTTAAAACTACCATTATTTTAAACTTGGTTTTAGCTGTTTTCAATCTGTTTCCGATCCCACCTTTAGATGGGTCCAAAGTACTTTTATATTTTTTACCTTATGATTTAAAAGTCAAATTACTAAGATTGGAACCTTACGGTTTTTTATTGATTTTTATTTTAGCTTATTTTGGTTTTTTAGGAAAAATACTTTTCTTTGTTATCAATCCTTTATTAAACATGATTTTATAAAAAATCTTTTTACCATCTGTAATAATTTCAATCGCTCCTGATTGATCTGTTCTTAAAAATTTGATATTTCTATGGCGCAATTTTTGTAAAACTTTCTTGGACGGATGTCCAAACTTATTTTTATTACCTACACAAATTATAGCTAATTCCGGTTTAACCATATTTAAAAACTCACTACTACTAGACGTGTTACTACCATGATGCCCTAATTTTAAAACTTCTGAATCTAATTTTTCTTGCCAAATATTAGCTAATAAAATTTCTTTTTCTTTTTCCAAATCTCCCGTGAACAAAAAATCAATATCTTTATAACTCAGTCTTACTACAAGCGAATTATTGTTTTCATTATGCTCGGGTAAATAATCTTTAAAAGGATAAATAAACCAAAGCTCAATATCTTTAGCTAACTTAAT
>JABGVJ010000021.1 GCA_018646105.1 bacterium | reverse complement strand
CAGATAAAAAAAACTTTATAAAAAAACAGTCCTTAATTAGTAATATCGGAGCTTCGACTAGAATTGAAAATGCCTTGTTAACAGATACGGAAATTGAATGGATAGACACATCTATTGCCACGGCTCTTAACACGGGATTTTTATATCAACAAAAATATATCAAAGATAAATTATCTAAAGATAAAGAACGAAGCATTGAAGAAGTGGCTGGTTATAGAGAGGCTATTCAAATTGTTTTTGATTCATATCAAGATTTTGTTCCTTTAAGCGCGGCTGATATCAAAGGATTGCATCGAGAAATATTGAAATATTATCCAAAAGCAAATCATTACTTAGGTAAGTATAAAACACACTCTAATTCTGTCATAGAAACCAACCACAATACAAAAACAAAAAAGATCATACTCAAAACAGCTGACCCAGGCATAATCACAGAGACAAGCATGGTTGAATTAATAAATTGGTTTAATGCAACGCTTAAAGAAACCACTTGGGTTTTGCCACTTGCCGTTGAACTTGTTTTTAGGTTTTTGGCCATCCATCCTTTCCAAGATGGGAATGGTAGGATATCAAGACTTTTGTTTCAATTAGCCTTATTATCTGATCCAACTTTTGAAAAGGTTGTTCCCTTTGTTGCGCTTGATAGAATAATAGAAAAAACAAGAAATCAATATTATTTAGTTTTAAGAAAATGTTCAGATGGGGAATTTAGTGTGGATCCAAAGACATATAAAATACAATATTTTTTAGATTATATGATAAAACTGCTGTTAGAAAGCGTAGATAATTTACATTATTATGCAAAAAAATATGATAACTATATTCAATTAGCAGAAACCTCTTTAAAAATTCTTACCTTTTTTAAAGAAAGGCCAGAGCATAGCATCCAAACACAGGATATTTTTCAAAAACTTAATATACCCAAAAGAACGATCCAATACTCTCTAAATCAACTAATAAAATTTGAATTTCTTCAAAAGTTCGGCAAGGGACCTGCCTCACGATATAAGCTGGTTTTCTAATAATCCCGCAACATCACGCAAGTAATTCCTTGAAAAAGTTGCGCGATGTTGCGTATCTCATTTGTATTTTTTAATGTTATACTATGTTCAATAAATCTATTACGGAGGTTTTTTTATGCTTTTAGCAATTTCGGGAAGCCCTAGAAAACAAAGCAATACAACTGCTATTTTACAAAAAATTCTTACAGAATGTAGTAAAGAAGGATTTAATACTAAACTCATTGAATTAGCAAAATCTCCTATCCAGCCTTGCACTGATTGTGGCATGTGCAGAACAAAATTAGATTGCTCAATTAAAGATAATTTTCTTTCTCTAATTCCTGACCTGCAAAAAGCAAAGATTATTATTGTGGGCTCGCCAGTATATTTTGGCACTGTTTCAGCTCAACTTAAAGCATTTATGGATAGGACTGTAATGCTCCGTAGAAATGGGTTTACTCTTGCTGACAAATTTGGCTGCGCCCTTGCCATCGCCGGTTCTCGTAATGGTGGCCAAGAACATACTATCCAAACAATTCATAATTGGATGTTTATTCATGATATGAATGTTTTTGCTGATGGTAAGCCCACAAGTCATTTTGGCGGAATCTTAAATGCCCATGAGTTTGGTGGCGCTGAAAAAGATGAGGTTGGCATGCAGACTATTTCAAGTTTAATTGAGAAAATAAAAAGAATACTCTGATTAAGAGTGTTTGAGTAAAAAGTTTTGGAGGTTTAAATCCCCCGTAGATTGCTGTGGAACCAGGGTCCAGGGCTTATCTAGAATACCATAATCCCAAACCTGAGCTTCAATATAAAAAGGATATTTATAACCAAATGAAGTATCCATTTCAGTATTTCGGGGAATTTTATTTTGAGCTAATAAGTTAAGGACTTCATCTAGGGTAAAAACTTTTCCGTTTAATTCTTCGTTATATAGGGGGTGATCCTTGTTTTCATGAAGGTGCTCAGAAAAAAAACTGTCTGGATAAGTAAAGCTAATGTTTCCAGAAGAAAACGAGGTTAATGGAATTTTTAATTCAGCAGGGGGCTTATCAAAACCATACCTTTCTTTTAAAAAGGAACATTCACCAAGCGTAAAATAGCAAGGATGTTTTGTTTTTGGTTCTCCGCCGGATGCCGTAAATTTTTCATGTAACCATTTTTCAACTCTTCTTCTAGTGCTTATTCTTTTCTTTGGATCAGCATGAAACCATTTATGATCAGGAAAGTTTTTTTTCATAAAAGCAACAATTTCATCATCAGGTAGATCTGAAATGGTTTTTAAAGGATCAATCCCTGGTTTAAAATATCTATATATAAAAAGATCTGTTTTCATGAATTTAATTTTCTCTTATTTTTTTTAGAATTTAACAACCTCATCTCTTTATGGATTAGCTTTTGATCTCATAAATTCCTGCACAAGAAGAGATTTGCGAATACTTTGACTTAATATTATTTTTTAATAGGTAGGCTACAAATTCATCAGCTGTAAAATAGAATTCGGTATTATCCCAGTCATTAATAAACTTAGTTTTACATTTTTCCAAATCACTTTTCGATTCAAAAGAAACATCTGCAATATAAATTACACCGAGCTCTGTTAATTTTGGCAATAATTGTTTAATAAAAACAATTTTTTTAGGAGAAGATAAATGGTGAAAAGCATATGAGGAAATTATATAATCAAATTTAATATCGTTTAGTTCAGATGGGAATTCTTCTTCAAAACTATTGCAATAAAAAGTGGCAGTTGGCATTTTTTTCTTAGCTTCAATAATCATTTTTTCTGAGAAATCAATTCCGTATATTTTAGCTCCTCTTTTATATAACTCCATTGTTAGAAGCCCGGTGCCAATCCCCAGATCTAAAATTTTAGTTGATTTTGAGATGTTTATTTTGTCGTTTATAGTATTTAGAACAGTATAATAACCTTCGAAAGGATATCCTTGAGGATTTCTCCCAATACTCTGATCATAAAAAGAAGCCCAACTATCAAATAAATCTAAGCGATTCACTTTATTTCTCCCTGTTAAAAATTTTTTAATATTGCAAAACCCCTAAGCCCTTCTAGAGCTGTGTAGCGATTATGCGTATCAAGCATATAAATTTTATTGATAATTGATTTAAGTTTAAGCATTTATTTACAATATATGTAATTGCTGTTTTTTTCAATAAAATGGGCCTTCTTTAATAGCGCAACGCCCTCACAATCTCCTGTTTATGTGCGCTCGTTAAATCCCTATGCCGTTTAAAACTAAGTGAGAAGCAAAAGTATGCCTCAGTTTGTTTAAAAATCAGAATATTAATTTAGTGATTTAATTATATTTATCAATAACAGCATAATCCCAAATCTGAGCTTCAATATAAAAATCAGATTTATAATCAAAACGAGTTTCCATTTGAAAGTTTTGGGGAATTTTATTTACTAAAAGGTGTCGGAGGAAAGACGCTATTAGTCCGTTAGGCTCATTTTGTATATTTTCGCTTTATTGCCAAAAAAAGAGTATCCATCTTCAATTCGTTGCCAACCAAATTTTTCATATAAGCCATCGTGCTCAGTTGTAAGATATAGGTTAGAATACCCAGAATTTTTCATTTCTTCTACAGCGTGAATAAGCATTTTTTCGCCTAGTCTTTGTCCTCTTTTGTGCTCTTCAACAAACAAACAACAAAACCAAGGCATAAGATCGTGACGACTTATAAAGTCATTTGTAATTAATCCATAGCAACCGATTATTTTTTTGTCTTCAAGCATCAAAAAAAATTTTGGCAGACCTTTTTTGTCATTTGAAGAGTGGATTATTGAATCAAGGTAAAACTCAAAGTTTTTTTTGTCACCCCATTTTCCATGTATATAGCGAGTGGCTTCTTCAATACCACCAGAATAATTTTTCACATTAATAATAGTATACATTTTGCGCTCCTTAGTGTTATTTTTTATTTTGAAATCAATAATATCATAATAATGTATCGGCTGTTAATTTGGACAGAAAAATTTTGTCCAACCTTCCGTCTACCTGCTTAAGCATGTTTGTCTAGTTTTTCTTTCGGTTCGAGTATATACTTTTTAAAAAAGGAGCAAAAAATGTTTCTAAACCTTATAAAAAAAAGACGTAGTGTCCGGTCATATCTTTCTAAACCAGTAGAACGAAAAAAGATCGAGCTTTGTCTGGAAGCTGCCCGTTTAGCTCCCTCTGCCTGCAATTCTCAACCTTGGAGTTTTATTGTGGTAACTGATGAAAATCTAAAAAACCAGATTGCTCAAAAAACTTACAGTAAGCTAATACCCATGAATAAGTTTACAGAAAACGCCCCTGTCTTAGTAATTATTGTAAAAGAGGCTTCTACATTATTGGCTACATTTGCAGGCATCTGGAAACGCCGACATTATAGCCTTATTGATATTGGGATAGCCGCAGAACATTTTTGTTTGCAGGCTGCAGAACTAGACTTAGGTACCTGTATGTTGGGCTGGTTTAATGAAAGAAAGATAAAAAACATTTTAAAAATCCCACGTCACAAAAGGTTAGCCCTCATCATCACCGTTGGCTACCCCGAATCCGAGGAAATCCCTCCGAAAAAGAGAAAATTAATTGATGATATCAGGAGATATGTCTAGCCCCGCGTTTTATGAAAACCTTTTGATAAAAAAATACTTAGTTAATTTAGGATTTTTTGTCTTTTTTCTCACAAACTCCAATTCAAACCCGCAATTTTTATAAAATTTGGGAGCTTGAAATTCATTAGTAACTAGATTGATATTATCATACCCTTTGTTTTCAAACTTTTTTTCCACCATTTCTAGCAACTGTTTTCCGTATCCTTTTTTGCGATGAGCTTTATCCACCCATATATCATCAATATAAACCTCTGCAAAAGCAGTATATCCGGTCAATGCGCCAATTAAAGCACCGGCTTCATTCTCCATTAAAAACCCAAATTTTTTATAATTTATTTCCACCCCATGTTCTTTTTCGTATAAGATAAACCCTGCACTGATTTTTTTTTCACTTTCAGGGGTTATATTTTCCGTGTATTCTATTTTCATTTACTCACTCCTTTTTTATTTTTTACAACCGCATCTCTATCTCAATTTCATCTTGCAAAGGAATATTATGCTCGCCCATAAGCGGTACTTGCGGTTTGATTTTACGTGTTACATCCAGCGCATTTTTATGAATAGCTACTAAGGCAAATCCTTTTTTCTGATAAAAAATCGCGTTATCAATCATATCATTAGTGGTAATTAACCAGAGTCTTTGACATAGATTTTTTTGAGCGATTTCTTTAACTTTATTGATCAAAGCCCCGCCAATCCCGATTCCTTCGCACATGCTATTTAAGGAAACAATCTCACAGTCTTTGTCTTTAATATGATAAATAATTAAACCCGAAGGTTCATTATCCATCAAAGCGATAAACCCCGGGAGTTTGTCCGCATAATGGATTTTGCCGCGGGTCACAATTTTAGCAGCTCCCCAATGTTCTATTAGCCATTCAGCAATCCATTTTTGATCTTTTTCATCTGTTGCTTTTATTTGAAATTGAGGTTGCTTTTCATGTTGAAATTCTTTTACAAAAAAATATTTATCTAATTTAGAATTAGTTTTATTTTTTCTAATAAAGTCTAATTTAAAACCATATTTTTGATAAAAATCTGGGGCTTGGAATCTATAGGTATCTAGGTTGAGATTGTCATATCCTTGATTACTAAATTTCTCCCAAACTTTATCTAATAATTGTTTACCATATCCTTGTCCTCGGTATTTTTCATCTACCCATAAATCCTCCACGTGAATTTCTTTGTATATTGCACGGGCTACAATTCCTCCGATTAATTTTTCATTATTGTCTCTAATTAAAAAAGAAAAACTTTTATAATTTACTTCAATTCCTTCTTTCTTCGCATAACTACAAAAAACATTACTCAGCGCGTCCTCAATTTCTTTGCCAATATTCTCGGTATATTCAATTTTCATTTTTAATCCTTTTTAATTTTATCTTAATCTTAAATTTATTTTATAAATAATAACCGGAATCCTTTCAAACGTAGTTTCTTTTTCTATT
>JABGVJ010000023.1 GCA_018646105.1 bacterium | reverse complement strand
GTCAAAACCCAGATTGAAAAGCAAGCTTTAGAAAAATCATTACAAAAATTGATCAAGCAAAATCTAGTTTTAAGTTACGGAAAAAATCTTCCACAAATATATACGCTAGCTAGCTACTAAGTAGTAAGTTACTGATTTCCTGAAATACATTGTGATTTTGGGATAGGGCTTGCTTTATATGATCGGCCTGGGTCAAAAAACGGGTTTGGGCAGATGGGTCTTGAAAGAAATCCCGGATCTCCTGGGCAATAAGAGCTGGCTGGATTTTGGTTTGGGTATATTCTGGCACAATTTGATAGTCCGCCACAATATTTGGTAAAGCCACAAACTTGATATTTAGCTTTAAGATGTATTTGGCCAGAAAATAAGTAAGAAAAGATACTGCGCCTAAAACAGCGACCGGGGTTTTATATAAAATAGCTTCTAGCGAAACCGTGCCTGTAGCACAAATTCCAAAATCAGAAATATGGTATAAATCGTGAATATCCTTGGTCCAAAGTTCTATGTTTAAGTTTTGACGATCTAACAAGGCTTGAATTTGAGGTAAAAAAACAGGGTCGGATACAGCTAAATAAAATTTATACGGGATATCTTGTTTAGTTAAATAAAGGGCGGTTTCTAACATTTTAGGTAATAAATATTCTATCTCCTGTTTTCGAGATCCTGGGAACAGGGTTATGACCTTGTAAGTAGTCGGTGTTTTGGGCGGCATTGGTTTTAAGAGATTCAGAAGTGGATGCCCAAAATAAAAAACCTGGTTAGTGAATTGTTTGTAAAAAGCATATTCCTGCGGAAAAATAGTGATAATGTTTGTACTGTAACGGACTAACTTTAGAGCTTTTTTTTGATCTTGCCAAATCCAAAAATTAGGCGTGATAAAGGTCGTAATCGGAATTTGGTATTGGCGTAAAATATGCGCTATTTTAAAATGATAATATGGAAAATCGATAATAACGGCACAGGTGAATTTTTCCTTTTCTAAAATTTGGGGTAATAATTTAAAAAATTTCTTAAAAAATTTCTTTTGTTTAAAAATCTCATAAATACCTATAGCATGCTGGCCGCTAACTTGATACAAAAATTTGGTAGCCACAGCTTTGAGATGCGGGCCCCCGATCGCGTACACTTCTGGCGGCTGGGCTTTTGAGGATAAAGCCCGGGCTAATTGTGCCCCATAAATGTCAGAGGATATTTCTCCGGCAATAATTAAAATTTTCATTTTAGATGACAATATTGTCTTCGCTACCTTTTTTGGCAAAACCTCTTTTAGAATCTCTATTTAAAAAAGCTTCAAGTTTTTGGGCTCCTGGTGATTTATAAGCTAATTCTTTGATTTGTTTTAAAGCCTGCGAAGTATTTAACTCGGATCTAAACATTGTTTTATAAATGGTTTTAATTTCTTTAATATGCGCCAAAGAAACGCCACGTCTTTTAAGACCAATAATATTTAAGCTGCGCACATAAGCGGGACTGCCACTACACAACATATACGGAGGCACGTCTTGAGATAGCCTGGAATACCCGCCAATCATAGCGCCGCTACCAATGGTGACAAATTGATGAATACCGGTCATTCCGCCAATAATTGCGGCATCTTCAATGGTTACATGCCCAGCGATATGCGTCATATTTACAATAACTATTTTATTACCGATTTTACAATTGTGTCCGATATGGACATTGGTAAAGATCAGGTTATCGGAACCAATTTCGGTTTTGGAGTTTTTACCAGTGGATCGATTGATCGTAACATATTCCCTGATTTCGTTACGGTCACCGATCTCGACCCAAGCCTCTTCTCCGGTATATTTAACATCTTGAGCTGCAGAACCAATAACACAGCCAAAATGAATATGACAATCCGCGCCAATTTTAACCCATTTTTCTACCATAATATGGGCTTCTAGCACGGTACGGTCACCAATAACTACATTTTCGCCAATAATCGTATAAGGACCGACGACCACATCTTTGCCCAATACAGCTGACGGATGTACTGAAGCCGTAGGATGGATTTGCGGTCTAGTGGGAACAGCGGTTAAGGCAAAAACTAGTTTTCCCTCACATACAATTTGTCCTTCTAATAAAACTTTGGAATTCATTTCCAGAGCGTTTTTCTGATTTTTCTCAATAGCGGTTTCGATACGTAAAGTATCGCCCGGATATATTGGTCTTTGAAACTCGACTTTTTTGATATTTTTTAAAGAAAAACGGCGACCGGAAAGATCGTCACGTGACGATAATAACAGTTTTCCGGTTTGGGACATGGCTTCTAAAATTAAAATGTTGGGCATTTGAGGTTCATCAAAATTTTGATTTTTGAAAAAAGGTTCGTTGAGAGAAACATTTTTAAGTACAATAATTTTGTTGTTTTGGATTTCTAAAACTTTATCGATAAGCTGAAATAAAGAATTGTCGGATAATAATTTTTTTTGAAGATGTTTTTGAGGCATAAGAAATTCTCCTTGTTTTTTTAGGTTAACGGGCTCATTATACCAGGCATTCTTGGGTTTATTGAAGTAATAATTTAGTATTCGTTCGGATTTAGGGGGTGGGCAAAGCTTACACTTTAGTGACGGCGGCGTATTTTAACATTAATTTTTTAGAT
>JABGVJ010000024.1 GCA_018646105.1 bacterium | reverse complement strand
ATTAATTTTTGCTTTTTTAAAATGTGATAAAGGGTGTTGAACCCCAGGCTAGGTCTGGAAGTTTAATGCCCTTTATTTTTTTTGTGTTTGTTTTAAGCAGGTCAGATTTTTGGAGCTTTTTATTTTGGTTGATGTATAAAACAAGGGAAAAAAATGAAAACAAATATTTGGCAGAAAATTTCGCATGATAATGTTTTGAATGTAGTGGAAGACACTATTGGGCAAAAGCTTACAAACTTGTTTTTGCCGCGTAATAGTTATATTAACCGTGTTTTTGAATTAGAGTTAGCGGATTCTAAAAAGCGTATTGTAGTTAAATTTTATCGGCCAGCACGTTGGACTAGATCTATGATTCAGACCGAGCACGATTTGTTATCAAAGCTTGCTATAGAAGAATTGGCTGTAATTCAGCCTTTAAATTTTAAGGGACAGACTCTTTTTGAATTTGAAGGTATTTTTTTTGCGGTTTTCCCTAAAAAAGGTGGCCGGATTATGGATGAGCTGGATAAAGATCAGTGGCAACAAATAGGAAGACTGATAGGTAGGACGCATGCTATTAGCAGCAAGCTTGAACATCCGGATAGAATTGTATGGCGGCCACAAAAAGCGACTAGCAAACATTTGGAAGTTTTGGGGGATTTAAAAGTGATTCCTCAGGATTATCAGGAAGTATTTTTTAATACAGCTAAATCTTTTATTAGCAATTATGATTCATTGTTTAATAAAAAAGAATTTATTTTATTGCATGGAGATTGTCATCCGGGCAATTTTATTTATCGGCCGGGCGAAGGAATTTATATTATTGATTTTGATGATATGTGTATAGGGCCAGTAGTGCAGGATTTGTGGATGCTTTTGCCAGATACGCTAGATAAATGTGAGAATGAAATTGCTTGGTTTATAGAGGGGTATGAAACTTTTTGTGATTTTCCTAGGCAAAGTCTGAAGTTGATTCCCGCTTTAAGGGTTATGAGAATTATTCATTTTGCTAGTTGGTGCGCGATTCAAAGTTTTGAACCTGGTTTTAAACATCATTTTTCGGAATGGGGTACGGTAAAATATTGGAATGAAACTTTGAAGATGATTCAAAAACTGGTTTGAAGGCGTTGCTTTTTAGGTGTGAACAGGATAGACTCAAATTTGTTAATAATAAAAATAGAATGAGGGAATAATTATGGATTATAATCGAAATAATAAATTTGGTAAAAAAAGAAATTTTGGTGGAAGAGATTCTGGTGGCAGAAGTTTCGCGGAAAGAAATTTTGGTGAAAGAAATTCTGGAGAAAGAAGTTCTGGAGAGAGAAATTTTGGCGGAAGAGATTCTGGTGGAAGAGGTTTTGGGAATAGAGGTTCTGAGCGGTCTATGTTGCACAAAGCAATATGTGATGAATGTGGACGTGAGTGTGAAGTTCCTTTTAAGCCTACTGGCAGCAAGCCTGTTTTGTGTAGTTCTTGTTTTAAAGGAAATTCAAACGTGGATTCTAAACGATTTGGTGGAGAACGAGAATCAAGAAAACCTCGTTTTGAAGATAATAAAATACAAACAACAGTTTATAATAATGAGATTGGCAAAGAACAGTTGTCTCAATTAAATAAAAAACTAGATACGATTTTAGAGGCGTTGGTTTCGATTAGTGCAAAAATAGTAAATCCGGAAGAAGCAGAAACAACTTATACAGAAGTAAAAAAAGAGGTTGTTAAGAAACCTAAAAAAGTTGCGGCTCCGAAAAAAGTAACGGCTCCGAAAAAAGCTAAAAAAGCTAAAAAAGTTGCGGCTCCGAAAAAAGCCAAAAAAGTAGTTGTGAAAAAAGTGGCTTCTAAAAAAGCGGCGGTAAAAAAGAAGAAATAGAATATTTTACTGTTTTCGTTTAATTTTCAGTACAATAATTTTAGTGGAATGATTAAAAGGCGCTGGGTCTGTTAGCGGTTTGAAATCAGCTTGTGGATAGCCCACAATATCCTGAGGAACAGGGATTATTTCTGCAACTGACAAATAATCACTTGAACATAATTCTTGGATACTGGACATGAAGTCGGTTCCAGATAAAAATAAAGCATTGTTGATCACCACTAAATACCCACCATCATTAATTAGGGGACGTAGTTTATTTATTAATTGTTTGGTATTTTGAGCTAAGTCTATACGGCCTTTTTTGGTGGCGGAAAAAAACGGCGGATCAAAAATAACACAATCAAAATATTTATGAGCAATTTTTAATTGTTTTACGCATGAGAAAAAGTCACCGACTATAAAGTTTTTATGTTCAACAGGGAATTCGTTTAATTTATATGACCGTTTGCCAATACTCATAAATTTGTGGCTTAAATCCATTTGCATAATTTTAGTGGCTTTGCCTGCTAGGGCTGCTACCCCAAGGCTGCCTGTATAAGCAAAAGTGTTTAAAACGGTTTTATCTTTTACGTTTTGTTTGAGCCAAGACCGCAGGTTTCGAGTATCCAAATAAAAGCTGGCATCCTGATTTATACGTAAATTTAGAGCATAATGTACTTGGTGTTCCGTGATTTGGATATCTGCCTTTTCACCATAAGTCAAAACTCCCCTTTTAAGGTCTCTGGTTTCCCCTTTTCTGGTTTTGATTACGACGGCATTTAACCATGGTAGTTTTTGTAGATAGAAATTTTGGGCTGCGTCAGTCATCTCTGTACCCAATTGTGGATTTTTGTGGAAATTGTATAAAAGTAAGGTGTGACGATAAACGTCGGCAACTAATGAGGGGCAGCCTTCTGTAAATCCATTAAAAAGTCGGAATGTATCTGGACGATCCTTAGCTAATATTTTTTTTCGTTTGCTTAGTGCTGTTTCTAGGTTTTTTATATTTAATTTTGGCATATGCATATCATACCATCCTATGGCCTTTATCCTCTAGTTTTTACGGTTTTTTGACAAGAATGAGCATGTCTTTGCATACAAGACCATTTTCTATAATGGGTTCATCATAATTAAGGACAAAAAAGTCTGTGAGTATTCTTTTAATTCTAAAACCATGTTTTTGATATAAATAAAGTTGTCCTAAGCTGCTATTGCCAGTACCAATTTCAATATATTCATATCCCAATTTTTTGGCTTGTTGAATAGAAAAGTCGATTAATTTAGAGCTTATACCTTGATTTTGATGATCAGTGGCTACGGCGATATTTTTTATTTCGATGGTTTTGTTGTTGTGAGGGTATAGAGCAACAACACCACATGGTATTTTATTTTTAGAACACGCCGTAAAAACTAGACATTTTTTTAGATACTTATCAATTACTTCTTTGGACGGGTCTGCTAGTAACAACAAAGCATAAGGCATTTCTTGGGGGTTTTTAACTTCTGAAATTTCAATTTTTTTTAACATAGTTTAGAACTAATTATAGCATCCCGTTGCTCTCACCCCTATGGGAAAATTATTTTTCATAAGGAGCAGAGGCGTCTTCTTGCACCTTAGGGGATAGCTCGTGATATGTTAAGCATTCAAGTCCAGTGGTTTTTCTAGTTTTATCTACGATAGCTTCAAGCTGATAAACAGTGTTTTTTCTAAAAAATTTAGTAGTTGAGCCTTTTTCTGGTCTAATACGAAATTTAGGTGTTCCAGTAAATTGAGCATAATAAGAAGTTCCTTCTCTGGATATTGAAACGTATCGTTCTTTGACGGTTTCTATTTTATATTTACCTAAATGCCGGTCATATTGAGCTATTCTATCCGCGGTTAAATCTGTTTCTTCTTCAGGTAATACTAGAGGACGGCCTTTTTTCCCAGACACTATGTTTTTTATATCCTCAAACATAAAAAAACTATCGTAATTATTTATTAGAATTATGATTGTGCGATTTTGAGCTAAATCTCTAGTAATCATTGAGCAAAATCCGGGTACACGTCCGGTATGCATCACTTGGTTAGTGCTGGCAATTATCCAATAACCATAACCATATTGACTTGGTTCTTGGGGGGTAACTCCCCATATAGGTTTTTGGCCAGGAGTATACATTTCCTCTAAACTTTCTTGAGAAATAATTCCTTGATAGCTAGTGTTAGACCTAATCTGGCATAGTGTCTGATCCCATTTATATAGATCGTCTATCGTTGAAACCAATGAAGCAGCACCGGAATAATTTTCACTTTGCTGGCCAGCAGGAACGCGCTGCTCCTCTAAAAGTATATAACCTGTAGCAAGGTTGGGTTTTGTATAGTTGATAACGCCAGTATTCGTCATGCCTAAGGTCTCAAAAATATTTTTTTGTAAATAAGAGTCATAATCGAGACCTGATGCTATTTCTATGATCTTAGTTAATAAAATGTAGCCTGAGTTACTATATTCAAAATGAGAACCGGGCGTAAAAGTTAAAGGGCGATCTTTAAATCTATCAATGAGTTCATCAAGCGTCTTTGTGGGGGCATCTTGTTCTGGAGGAAGGTCCGTGCCATTTGGTATGCCGGAGGTATGTCTTAATAAATGTTCAATGGTAATTTCATCGCCGCTGGGATAATCAGGAATCCATTTGCTCACGGGATCTTGTACAGTAAGCCTTTGGGCTGGCTCAAGAGTTTGAGTTTGTGCTTGTATTATCATGATAGCGGTTGCTGTAAATTGTTTTGTTAGTGACCCAATTTGGAATTGGGTGTCTGGTTTAAGTTTTTTAGGTGCATTCTCAGGAAAGGAGAAGCTTGTTCTAACAATAGCGTGGCCATTTTGGATCACCATTATACAGCCACTACAAATTCCATTTTCTGCAAATGGTTTCAAGTAAGCGTTTATTGTGCCAGTTAAGGCAACATCAATTTGTCCAAAACAGTTTAGATCTGTTTTTGCGGCTATTGTTTTTTTATCCATATTTTGGGTCTTTTAATTTTTTTACTTGCCCATTTATAT
The DNA here is from genome assembly GCA_018646105.1 of bacterium. Taxonomy (GTDB): domain Bacteria; phylum Margulisbacteria; class Marinamargulisbacteria; order JABGVJ01; family JABGVJ01; genus JABGVJ01. The sequence continues at coordinate 4,492 of JABGVJ010000024.1, read as the reverse complement.
TATCGGATAATCTAGCAGAAATATTTCACTAGTAAACAAAATACTTAAATTTCTAGATCAATATTACTTTTAGGCTTTTTGGGTTCTTTTTTGGAATCTTTTTTTTGCTGTTGATTTTTATTTTGGTTTTTAGGTTTTTCTTTTTTTTGTTTCTTTTTTAAGTGATTTTCATCTGTTTTTTTTAGGGCGGTTTTGATAACGCAAGTATCTTGTATTTGATTATAATACTGAGGCGGCTTTATCTTAAAACCATCTCTATTCTCAGCTAATTTTTTTATTTGAGCCGGTTGTTTTGTTGTCCCGTCAAAATTAATTTTGTCTTTCCATTCTGAAGAAGGCTGTTTGGGCTGAATATTTTTTAATGATTCGAAACTAGGCAGCGGTGGCGGAAGATTTGACGGTATATTAATGCTCATTAGGATACCTATTAAAAGGTCTTTTTTTTAGGGTCAAAAATAAAGATTTTTGGTGGATAAGACAATTGTTTTTTAACATAGTTTAGAACTCTTTTCGTTTTTAAGGCGCGGTTTTAAGTTGAGTTTATGCTTAATTATACTATAGATTAGGAACAAAGGCCCTAATTTTGAACGGCGCTTCTATTTTAGGTAGGCAGAGTTTGATTTTTTGGTGGAAAAGAATAATACTTAGATAGTTATACAGGGAGTGTGAAAATTATAAAGAGGTGGCGTAAATGATAGAGTCTGAATTCATGAGAAAATTAAAAGAAGCAAGAGAATTCATTTATAGAGATATTAAAAAGGCGTTTGATTTTTATATAAAATAGGAGTATACTCCATAATAGTTAAACTTTTACGGAGGAGATTCCTTATATGGGAGATATTAAAAGGTTTTTAGAAATAAGTTTACCCCCCCATCAATCAGCTTTTTTATGGGGAGCAAGAAAAACAGGGAAAAGTACTTTTTTGAAAACAAGATTTCCTAAAAGTATTGTATATGATTTTTTAAAAACATCTTTATTTTTAGAATTTTCAAAAAAGCCATTTTTATTAAGAGAACAACTTTTAGCAATGCCAGCTACTCTACTTAAATACCCTATAATTTTAGATGAAGTTCAAAAAATCCCTCAGTTATTAGATGAGGTTCATTGGTTAATTGAAAATAAAGGTTTAAGTTTTATTTTATGTGGCTCAAGCGCTAGAAAATTAAAAAGAGGGCATGCTAATCTTTTAGGCGGAAGAGCTTGGCGCTATAAAATGAGTCCTTTTATCACCCCTGAACTTAAAGATTTAGATTTATTAAGAATATTAAACCATGGAATGGTACCTACTCATTATTTACAAGACGAAAAATATTATCATAGATCTTTAAAGGCCTATGTAGAAGATTATTTAAAAGAAGAAATATTTGCGGAAGGGTTATCAAGAAATATTCCTGCATTTTCCAGATTTTTAGATGCTGTTGGTTATTCACATGGAGAACAAATTAATTATTCTAATATTGCCAGTGACTGCGGCGTAGATGCTAAAACTGTTAAAGAATATTATCAAATTTTAGTAGATACTTTATTAGGGAATATGGTTTTTCCATTTAAAAAAAGACAAAGTAGGCAGGTTATTAGCAAGGCCCCTAAATTTTATTTATTTGATGTTGGCGTTGCAGGCATTCTTAAAAAAAGGCGTATAGAAGAAGAGAGAGGCGAAGAATTTGGGAAAGCTTTTGAACATTTTATTTTTATGGAGATTTTAGCATATAAAGAGTATATGGAATTAGATTTTGAGATTAATTATTGGAGAACAAAATCTGGTTTTGAAGTTGATTTTGTTTTAAACGAAGGAGCTGTGGCTATTGAAATTAAAGGTTCAAAGCGGGTAGATAATAGAGACTTAAAAGGCTTGTTTGCTTTTACAGAAGAATTTAAACCTAAAAAAGCTATTGTTGTTACTAATGAAACAAGACCTAGAATCTATAACAATATACTATTTTTGCCCTGGAAGCGTTTCTTGGCTGATTTATGGGGTGGAAAAATAATTTAATATTTTTTCCGAAAAAACTAAAAAACATATGAATATTTATGATTTTCTTAATAAAAATAAAAGTTTATACGAACGGCATGATCATCCGGCAGTTTTTACTTGTGAGCAAGCTTTGGAGCAGATTTCTCATTTACCGGGTGCTAAAATTAAAAACCTTTTTTTGCGTGATGAAAAAGGGAAACGTCATTTTCTAGTAGTTGTAGGTTATAACAAATCAGTTGATTTGAAAGCATTGTCTGCTCTTCTTGACGCTAAACGTTTAGGGTTTGCTTCTCCTGAGAGATTGAAAAAGTATCTTGATATAGAACCGGGTTCTGTTACGATTTTAGCGTTATTAAATGATATTAATCATAATGTAGAATTGATCATAGATAAGGAGATTTGGCCGGAAGAGGCTTTTCAGTGTCATCCGTTGGTAAATACAAGTACGTTAGTTATTGCAAAAGAGTATTTAGAGAAGTTTTTAGAGAAAACTGGGCATGAAGTGAGATTGGAGTTTTTGTAAAAGGAGAAAGCATGAAAGTTATATTATTTAGGTTTGAAAAGGAAAAAATTAATTTTTTAGAATGTGAGATAAATTCTGGGGAGTTAATTCTGGGTGAAAAAGGAAAGATATCTTTAGAGGGTACAAGTAGTAGTGGCGAAAAATATAAAAAAATATTGGATGAATTATTTCGTTTTTCAGATAAATATGCGGCTAATGTTTTTGCATATCCGCCTGCAGTATCAAATATGAGAGGGAAAATTGATGAGGTAAGGTTTGCAAATGAGGCAATGTTGAACCTGTTTTGCAACCAAAATGATATAGAGTTATTAGAATTAGCTGCAACAACGGTTAGAAAAAAATTAGCAATTTCAAGTGCTGATTTTAAAAATCTTTTGGAAAAAGAAAAAGCAAATCTTTGTGAAAAATATCCTATAACTAAGTCTGATAAATTGTTGGATGGGTTGTGTTATTTGGTGCTTTTAGATCGCGCCTCCTCCTAACCCCTCCTGCGGCGGGCACTTGTGTTGCGGCAGACGAGGACTACGGGTTAAAATGTAATCCATGCAAAATCAAATCATCATTAACCACATTGCAAAGGAAACAGGGATTGCGGAAAAGCAGGTAAGGGCTACGGTAGGGTTGTTTTTGGAGGGGGCGACGATTCCTTTTGTGGCGCGGTATAGGAAAGAGAAAACTGGGGGGTTGGATGAGGTTCAGATTAAAACAATTCAGGAACGATACAATTATTATGAAGAGTTGGGTGCTAGAAAAGAGACGATTTTAAAGACTATTGAAGAACAAGAGAAACTGACACCGGAACTGAAAAATAGGATCGAAAAGTGTTTTGATAAACAAACATTAGAAGATATTTACCTTCCATATAAACCTAAACGTAAAACTAAAGCTGATATCGCGATTGAAAAAGGGTATAAACCTTTAGCAGATTTTATTTGGGCACAAAATGGGACTACGAATTTAGAAGCTGGGCCCGATGCCATAAAAGGCGCACAAGATATTATGGCACAGCAGGTATCTGATACGGCGGAATATCGGCAATATATCAGGAGATATGTTTTTTGTAAGGCAAATATTGTATGTAAAGTGACTAAGGATTGGTTTGATAAAAAATCTAAATTTGAGATGTATTATAATTTTTCGGAAAATTTGGCTAAGGCTGCTAGTCATCGAGTTTTAGCGATTCGACGAGGTACAAAAGAAAAAGTTATAAGCTGGAAGTTGGTAGTTAAAGATGAAGAACTTATAAATTATCTGGAATCAAAAGTTGTTAAGAATCCAAGGTTTGTTTTTGCTCAAGAATTAAAAGAAGCTATTGCGGATGCATATAAAAGATTGATTTTTCCCTCAATTCAAACAGAATGTTTTACAACAAAAGTTTTGGAAGCAGAAACAGAATCTATTAAAGTTTTTTCTACAAATTTGAAGAATTTGTTGTTGTTTTCGCCAGTGGGTCAGAAAGAGATTTTGGGACTTGATCCTGGTTTTAGGACAGGGTGTAAAGTTGCAGCTATAGATGATCTGGGAAATTATCAAGGTAAGGCTACTATTTTTCCGACAGAACCATTTAATAAGATAAAAGAAGCTACTGAAATAGTTTTGAAATTGATCAAGGATTATAAGGTAAAGTTGGTAGCGATTGGGAATGGCACAGCCTCTAAAGAAACAATGCAATTCATAAAAAAAATGTTTAAAGATCATAAGCTGGATGTTATACCTGTGATTGTGAATGAAGCAGGTGCTTCGGTTTATTCTGCTTCGGAGATTGCACAAAAGGAGTTCCCAAATTTGGACCTGACGGTTAGAGGGGCTATAAGCATTGCGCGTAGGTTGCAGGATCCATTAGCCGAACTGGTTAAAATTGACCCTAAGGCTATTGGAGTGGGTCAATATCAGCATGATGTTAACCAAGTGAATTTAAAGGAATCTTTGGATTTTACTACGGAATTTTGTGTGAATTTTGTGGGTGTAGATTTGAACACAGCTTCAAGTTCGT
>JABGVJ010000028.1 GCA_018646105.1 bacterium | reverse complement strand
ATATATACATCAACCGAAATGAAAAATGAATTTTAAATTTTTAAATGCCGTGTATAAATTATACACAACGAAAAAAATTTGAATTGCTAGTTTTTATTTCGGTTCGAGTATAAAATATTTTAGCATATTTCTTCACTTTTAATAACCTATATCTCTCAGGCCGCCTCATTAACCTTTTTATCCGTATCTACGATTCCCTTATTCGCAAACATTCCTGGCTTAATATCTTCTGGAATAGAACTTTCCTCTTTTATCCGTTCCAAAATACTTAAAAGTTCTTTTCTACGTGCCGCCAAATCAACTCGGTTAGGATGAGCTTCTGCTTGCGTATCCACCTGTAAAAACTCTTCCCGTACCACCATAAAAACATCTCGATTAATTTTATTTCGCATACTTTTCAAAGCCAATTTATCCATAGGGTCGCCCATAGACTTCAATCCTCGCAACACTGTTTTAATCTTATTTTCCACCAATTTTCCCGCCGCAGTCTTCACATTCACTAAAGTCGCTTTTTCTTCAAAAGCTTCTGCCAACATCTTTAAAAACTTAAACTTCGCAATTGCTTTACCTTCTTCTTCCAACCTCTTCATCAAATCTTCTTTATATACACCTATTTTTTTTAAACCATTTTTCAAAGTTCTAATCTTAAATTCTACAACTAACCTGGTTTTCAAATCTCTGTTCAAATATTTTCTCATCAATAAACCACGTAAATTATCTTCCAACAAACTAAGTGTTTCCGCTTCTTCCCCAACGTTTTCCTGTTCTTTTTTTTGATCTTTTTTCTGACCACCACCAGCCATCCCTGCGGACAACCCCAGCGTATCGCTTTCCGGATTCTGAAAAAAAGTCAGTCCCAGCTCTTGAGCTTTCGACGGCCATGTAGTAACAAACTCCTCGAAATTAAAACCTGTAAAAGCTACCGAATCCGCAAACTTTTTCAAAAAAACATCCAACTCTTCGTTAGTCGGATTTCCTTGCAAATACTTTTGTACTAATCCCTTTTCCATTTCTTCTTTAATCAAAGAACCTACTTCACGCCGCACTTCTTTGGCTTCTTCCCGCAAAACCGTTTTCGCATCTTTCCCCATATCTCCACCCATTTCCTCCACCATCGCCATCGTGGCATTCAATGATTTATAATTTTTCAAAAACTCATTCGTAGCCGCATTCATTTTTTTATCAGAAGTATAAGTTAAGGCATACTTTAAAAAACTATCCTTCACTTTTTGCTTTAATTCTGTTGCTAACCCCTGCTTCAAAACAGTTTCTACATTAGCCAATTTTTCTTTAGAAAACCCCTTACTCAACAACTCTTTTTTTAATTTTCTAATTTCTTCTTTTTTTTGGGGCGTACTTTTAATAATATCTTCAGCTAAAAGACCACAATACTTTTGCACCAAATCTCTAGTTTTACCTTCGACCTCGCCTTCAACCTTAGCTTGTTTTTGTTCTACCCCTGCTTTTTCTTTTTTCTGCTTTGCATTCATCAGTTTTTGAGCTTCATCACTATATGCCTGCACTACCTGCGCCGTATCTTCCATCAAAATTTCTTCCGCACTCTGTTGTTTTCCTGTTTCTTTTAAAACCTTAGCTTTTTGCTGTTCCTGCTTTTTTTTAATTTCATCAGATTTTTGGCTCACTAACCCTGCAGAAATCTTTACCGAATCCTTAGAAGACGTTTCTTCCTTCATCAATTCTTTGGCCACCGACCGCATTTCTTTTTCCAGTTTTTGTTTGGTTTTTTGCTTAAACGAACTAACCCCCAAGTTAGCTGCTTTATCTTGAGATTCTTTCACTAAATCCTGATAAGTTATCTCTTGATCCGCCATCTGCACAGATTTAGCTTTATCCGACACTCCTCCTGCTTTACTACTCTTCTTCGCCTTAGCCTGAGCTGCCAACCCATCTGGTTTTGCGGCCTCTGTAGTAGCCGGCGACTGTGTTATTCTATTCAAAAAATTCAACATATGCATTTAGCTACTCCTAAACATTTTCCTCAATATCTGCTTTCAAATCAAAATATGCTTTACCTGTCTGAATTTTAGCTTCCAGCTCTTCGGAACACACCATCTTTTCCAACTTTTTCTCATATATATCCACTTTTCGCTGCGCTTT
>JABGVJ010000119.1 GCA_018646105.1 bacterium | reverse complement strand
CTTCACTTTTTCCAATCCCGGAATGGAATGCAAAAACTTTTCTTGCACATCTTCCGGCAACGACGTATTCAAACCTTGTGGATATATTTCATTTGTATTAATTCCTACTGGCTCAATAAAAAGCTGATGCTGTTCTTTGTCTTTAAACCTCACAACTTTATCTTCAATAGAAGGACAATATCTAGGTCCTATCCCTTTAATAACTTTCTGATATAACGGTGAACGATCCAAATTATTTAAAATAATTTCATGTGTTTTTGGAGTTGTATATGTCAAATAACAAGGAATCTGCGCATTATGATAATTGGCTAGCTTGGTTTTAAATGAAAAATGCAAAAAACCAGTGTCTCCAGGCTGAATTGCCATTTTCGCATAATCGATCGTTCTTTTATCTAGTCTAGGCGGCGTACCTGTTTTCAACCGTCCTAATTTCAATCCCGCTTTTACCAGGCTTTCAGACAAATTTTCAATACTAGTTTCGCCCATCCTGCCCGCCTTAAACGAGCTTAACCCTACATAAATTCTCCCGTTCAAAAAAGTACCTGGCGTAATTACCACCGCCTGCGCCCAATATATTTTATCCAAAACCGTCTTAATACCTTTAATTTGCCCTTTTTCTACCACAATTTCTTTAACTATTTCTTGTTTAAGTTCCAAATGAGCTTCATTTTCCAAAACTGTTCTCATATATTGTCGATACTGTTCCAGATCATTTTGGGTCCTCAAACACTGAACCGCAGCCCCTCGTGATTTATTCAAAACCTTTATTTGGATTTTGGTAGCATCCGCTGCCTGGCCCATTTCCCCGCCCAAAGCATCAATCTCCCCCACAATCTGTCCTTTGGCCGGACCACCTATCGCCGGATTACACGACATATGCCCAATAAACTCTATATTTTTGGTAAGAATAAGTGTTTTACACCCTATACGCGCAGCAGCTAAAGCCGCCTCACATCCCGCGTGCCCGGCACCTACTACAATTACTTCATAAATTTCTTTATCTTGTTTATTCATTTCCTATAAGATTACCTGCCCTCATAATTTTTGACAATCACTCAAAAATTCAACCCATCAAAAACTATCCATACAACTCCTTCCCCCGTTTAAACGATAATTAAAATAAGAGTTCAAATTTAAAAGCTTTAAAAAAAGTGAGAAATTTACTAAAATAGAAAAGAAAGAGGTGCATAAAATGGCTATTGAAGCAGGACAAGGTATTAATCAGAACCAAAACATTCATTCTAGTAGAGATGCGTCTCGTTCAAAAGAAACGAATCCAGAAGAAACCAAATTTTTAAAAGAACTAACCAAAATAAGTGAATTAATCAATTCCGAATTATCTGAAGAGCCGGCAAACGAACTCAGTGCACCTTTATCTGTACAAATTTCTCCTCAAGCAAAACAAAACGTTCCGGATCAAGCGTCCGAAAACAAATCTCAAGTAAACAGACTAGGATTTAAGCCTCAAGAACTCGATAATTTAAACCTCTAAAATGAACGCGCAAAATCCTATTGCTGAACAGTCTGCTTTTCAACAAATATCTACGCAAAATAATCAAGCTAAACAAACCAATACTAAACAAGAAGCTTTTCAACAAAACTGTGAGCTATGTTTAGAAACCAGCTTAGATAAAACAACTCAAAAACTTAATGTTCAAGAAGCACTTACCAAACTTGATATTCTCAAAACCAGTACAGCTGAACAAGACTTAAAAAGCAAAGCTGATTTACTTACTACCAAGTTACAAAACCTGGGAATAAAAGATACCTTTGATAGAAATAAAGTTCAAGAACTAATTCAGGAAACCTTTAAAGCCCAAACCAAATCGCCTTCTAAAGCTGATTATCCAGGCTTAACTGTAGACATCAGTTCCGCCGCTGCCCTTTACCACCCTTATGCTACCAAAATAGCTAAAACCAGCAACTCAAATAAAACTGAAGATAAAGAAAAAAAAGATAGCCCCCACGATACTGAACCAGAAGCAAAGCCTTCCTTTTTACAAAAAATCAAAAATTTATTTAAATAATTTATACACCGCGATTTCTATTGGTCAACCTCGAAAAATAAAAATCCCTATGTTTTTCCTGTTGCTCTAACTCAAACCTATCTCTAAATTCCGAGAAAAATTGATCGCACCCATAATCTCGCTGAATTTGAGTAATATATAGTTTATGAATATTTAATTTATCTAAAGCTTGTTTATAAACCTGTTCCCCACCAATAATAAAAACCTCTTCAATTTTTTCAGCGATTTTGACTAACTTTTTTTCCAACTCTTCAAAACTCGCCACTGTCTCCACCGCGTCCATTTTTTGCTTTGTTAAAACTATATTTATTCTTCCAGACAACGGCCTATTATTTTTAGGTAAGCTCTCCCAAGTTTTTCGGCCCATAACCACTACATTTCGCCTGGATTTATCTTTTGTTTCGGTTGTAATTTTTTTAAAATAAACCCTGTCTTCCACTAAATCCCACGGGATTTTCCCATTTTTGGCAATTCCGTTTTTGCTGTCCATAGCAACGATAATATTATACTTCCCCATTCTCAATTTTCCATTTCCTCTATTGTTTTTGGGCAGCTTTCACTCAAGTTCAAACACCCTTTAGCTGTCACCAACAAATCATCTTCAATCCT
>JABGVJ010000049.1 GCA_018646105.1 bacterium | reverse complement strand
TGGTTTGGAAGTAATGAGAATCATCAATGAACCAACAGCGGCTTCTTTGGCCTATGGTTTAGATAAAAAGCATGACCAAAAAATAGCGATTTATGATTTTGGTGGCGGGACTTTTGATGTCTCTATCCTAGAAATTGGGGATGGTGTTTTTGAAGTTAAATCTACTAACGGAGACACCCATCTTGGCGGTGATAACATTGACCAAGAAATTATCAATTGGTTAGTTAAGGAATTTAAAAAAGATCAAGGCGTGGACTTATCTAAAGATAAAATGGCGGTACAAAGATTAAAAGAAGCTGCGGAAAAAGCCAAGATTGAATTATCTTCAACTACGACCACTGATATCAACATACCTTTTGTTACCGCAGACAATTCAGGACCAAAACATCTTAATTATCAATTAAGCAGAGCACAGTTTGAACAAATGCTAGAGCCTTTTGTAAAAAGATCCATTGATCCTTGTAAAAAAGCGCTTAAAGACGCAGGTTTAACTGTGAATGATATTAATGAAGTAATATTGGTTGGTGGTACTACCAGAACCCCAGCTATCCAAAAAGCTGTAAAAGACTTTTTTGGTAAAGAACCGCACAAAGGGGTTAACCCAGACGAAGTTGTGGCACTGGGTGCTGCGATTCAAGGCGGTGTTCTTTCCGGTGATGTGAAAGACGTGGTTCTATTGGACGTAACTCCACTTTCGCTAGGTATTGAGACTTTAGGCGGTGTTGCTACAAACCTGATTGAAAAAAACACTACTATCCCGGTTTCTAAAAGTCAGATTTTTTCAACCGCGGCTGATAGCCAAACAACCGTAGAGATTCATGTTGTACAAGGTGAACGTGGTATGGCCGCAGATAATAGATCTTTAGGTAGATTTATGCTAGACGGGATTCCACCAGCACCAAGAGGCGTTCCACAAGTCGAAGTATCTTTTGATATTGATGCCAATGGTATTGTAAATGTCAAAGCTCAAGATAAAGCTACGGGTAAAGAACAAAAGATTACCATTACAGCTTCATCTGGCTTATCTGAAGAAGACATAGAAAAAATGAAAAAAGATGCGGAAACACACGCGGAAGAAGACAAAAAGAAAAAAGATTTGATTGATGCTAAAAATGAAGCTGAAAATTTGGTTTTCTCTACAGAAAAACTACTTAAAGAAAATGAAGAGAAAATTAAAGATGAAACTAAAGAAAAGCTTAAAGTAGCACTTGAAGAACTTAAAAAAGTAAAAGACTTAGATGATGCGGTAACCATGAAAGCAGAGATTGAAAAATTTCAAAAAGAGCTTTATGCTGTATCTTCGGAACTTTACCAAACTCAAGGTGGAGCGCCAGGCGCAGAAGGACAAGCTCAGCCTGGAGCAGAAGGTGCCGAACCTCAGTCAGAAGAAAAAAAAGATGAAAACGTCGTGGATGCAGAATATCAAGACGTGAAAGACGAGAAAAAAGAAGAGGGAAAAGAAGAGGAAAAGAAATAACACTCACCCCCTCTTGCACTTCGTGCTTTCTCCCCCTCTCTATTCTATAGAGGGGGAGATTTTGCGATATATACGAAACGTATTGGGATAAAGGAAAAGAAAAATAATGAGTAAAGATTTATATGACATATTAGGAGTGGCTAGAAGCGCGAGTGCGACAGAGATCAAAAAAGCATATCGTCAGTTAGCACGTAAATATCATCCAGACGTTAATCAAAAAGATCCCACAGCAGAAGCTAAATTTATAGAAGGTCAAAAAGCCTATGCTATTCTTTCAGATGCCCAAAAAAAAGCGCAATACGATCAATATGGTATCACCGACGATACTCCAGGTGGCGGCGGTGCTGGCGGATTTGGTGGTTTTGAAGGTGCTGATTTTGGTCAAGGGTTTGGTGGTTTTTCTGAATCTATCGATGATATTTTTAGTAGTTTTTTTAGCGGTAATACTCGGCGGTCCGGTAGCCGAAGTCGAGCACGTAGAGGTGAGGATTTACGCTATGATTTGGAGATTACGCTAGAAGAAGCAGCTCTTGGTTTTTCCAAAGAAATTGAGATTTTTCATCTAGAAAAATGTAGCTCTTGCCAAGGTAGTGGCGCTGACAAAGGTACTGGTAAAACTACTTGTGCCAAATGTCAGGGGAGTGGCCAGGTTCGAGTTACACAACGCACAGTTTTTGGTAATTTTTCACAGGTTTCTACTTGTCCGGATTGTAATGGGGCAGGGCAGACCATTAAAAATCCTTGTCGTACCTGTATTGGTAAAGGCGTAGAAAAAAAGAGAAAAAAAGTATTGCTCAATATCCCAGCTGGGGTTGAAACAGGTACTAAAATAAGAATGTCAGACGAAGGAAATCAAGGTGTTAATGGAGGTCCTCGCGGGGATCTTTATGTTTTTATTACTGTTAAACAACATAAATATTTTCAAAGAGAACAGTCTGATTTGCTATTAGAAATAGAAATTCCTTTTACCAAAGCAATTTTAGGTACAGAAATAGAAATCCCTACTATTGACGGTAAAGCATCGTTAAAAGTTCCTTCAGGTACCCAACCAAATACCGTATTTAGATTAAGAAATAAAGGTATTCCAAGTTTACGTGGGTATGGACGTGGAGACCAAAAAGTAACTGTTAAAGTAGCAATTCCCAAAACTCTTAGTTCACAAGAGAAAAATTTGGTCAAAGAAATTGCTGCGGCCAGAGGCGAACTTCAAAAACCACAGAATATTTTGGATTACGTTAAAAAGTTTTTTTAGGAGTTTTAGATAATGTTAGATGATATTGCTAAACAAGGTGATCTGGTCAGTATTAATTATAGTAGTTGCACACCAGGTGGTTTGATTTTACAGGAACAAAATAAAGAACCTTTGGATATTTATATCGGAGACGGTGCGTTACCCATAGAATTGGAAGACGAGATTATTGGTATGCGTGCAGGTGAAACCAAGGAAATCAAAATTCCTTTAGAAGGAAGCTATGGCGCCTATTATGAAGAAGGAGTTATCGAAGTTCAAAAAGATCAAATCATGGATCCGGATGTTCATTGTACAGTTGGAGAACAAGTAGTTGTCCAAACCCCAGACGAAAAAAAAATCAAAGCCGTCATCAAAGAAGTCAAAGGGTCTAACCTGATTTTAGACCTCAATCATCCGTTAGCGGGCCAAAATGCCCTGGTCAAAATAGAGTTGTTAGAGATTTTGTAAAGCTAACACTCATCATAATTATTTTTTTTTAAAAAAAAGTGAAATCTTTTTTTAAAAACTTATGATAATTATTGTAACAACGTATTTTAAAGGCTAATAATATGAGTGAAGAAAAACAAATAAAAAGTAACGAAATAAGAGTTTTAATCTGTAAAAAAATAAACCGCAGTACAAATTGCGGTACTTTACTACACCCAATTTCCCTATAATTGGCTTGAATACACGAACAAACGAAAAAAATCCAAAAAAATCAATTTAAATAAAAATAATGAAGACTGCCCTTGGGCATCTTCTTGAGTAATAAAAAGAAGGTAAAGAGATGAATAAAAAAATAATTGCTATGACTGAAAAGACAATGAGAGAAAGAGTTTGGGAGATAATGAGCCCTGTAATATATGCCAACCCCTCAGACCTGTGGCCCATAGAACGATGCGGGGAATCTTTTTTCCTAGGAGTTTTGGAGCAATTACAACAGCTAGGAGATCAAGCTATAGAACCATTTGTTGATTTTTTAAGCAGGGCTCATTCTGACAATTTAAGGCACTTTATGCTTAACTTAATAGAT
>JABGVJ010000107.1 GCA_018646105.1 bacterium | reverse complement strand
TATTTTGAGGATCCCATAACTCTTCAAAACCCACAAACTTTTTAAAAAGTTTGTGGCCCATCTCTTCTGTATAATAATTTGTACAATCAAATTTTAACTGCTGGGAAACATAATCTATTTTACCGTATTTACCTGCTAAATCAGCGCATGCTTTACTAAAAAACTCTTCCTGCGCGTATAGACATCCCACAAAAAGTTTTACTTTAGAAAAAGGCTCTATTTTACCCACGTTAACTCCTTTTTTTAAAAAAAAAGCACTTACACAAAAACCAAATCATAAAGCATTATACCGCATAGCTATCTTAAAATGTATGCCTTCAGCTGTATGAAAACATTGTAATCATTCCAGTTGGAATGAAGTAGTGCAAAATTGCAATATGCATGTTTAGCAAAGCTAAATAAGTATAAAATTTTGTGCTAATTCGTACAAATGTAATGATTACCTTAAAATCATTTTATAAAAAAGCACATTAATATTATAATAAAGCTGTAAATACAAAAAGGAGCTAAACTATGTCTACAAAAACACATTCTATTATTACTAAAAAAAGAACCAAAATCATCGCTACCATGGGCCCTGTTTCTGAAAACGCTAAAACAGCCTTAGAACTCATAAAAGCCGGCGTCGATGTCTTTCGTTTTAACGCCTCCCATGAATCAAACCCTAGCGTCATCAAAAACAGAGTACAATTAATTAGAAAAGCAGCGGCCAAAATGAATAAAGGAGTAGGCATTTTTATGGATCTACAAGGTCCCAAAATAAGAATCGGTAAATTTCAAAACGAATTTGTTACTCTTCAAACTGGAGATACTTTTACTATAACCTCTAAAAACATTTTAGGAACCCCAAATATCGTTTCCGTCAATTATCCTGGTCTTGTTAAAGATGTCAAAATTAACGATATTTTATATATAGACGACGGCAAAATTCGTTTATCTGTTTATAAAAAAAATTCCACAGAAATTTTCTGCAAAATCCTCCAAGGAGGCAAAATTTGTGACCATAAAGGAATCAATCTTCCTATGACCGACATAAAATTAGCTGCCGTTACTGAAAAAGACAAAAAAGATGCCCTCCTAGCTATAAAAAACAAGATGCAATTTGTCGCGCTCTCTTTTGTTGGAAAAAAAGAAGACATTACTATGCTTCGCACACACCTTGACGAGCATGGCGGACAAAACATCAAAATTATTGCTAAGATTGAAAGACCATCGGCTGTCACTAATTTAATCGAAATTGTCGAAGCCGCAGATATCATCATGGTAGCTCGTGGAGACTTAGGCATTGAAATCAATGAATACAACGTCCCACACATCCAAAAAATGATTATCCAAGAAGCTAAAAAACAAATCAAACCAGTTATCGTAGCAACCCAAATGCTAGAAAGCATGACCAACTCCAGAGCCGCCACTAGAGCCGAAGTTTCCGATGTTGCCAACGCTATTTATGATTATTGCGACGCGGTAATGCTTTCCGGAGAAACGGCCGTTGGTATTGACCCTGGCAACGTTGTTAGAACCATGAGCAACATATGTATCGTCACTGATGAAGATATCGCCAAAATAAAAAAACAAAAATATGTAATTTTAAAACATATTTTCAATCAAAAAAATAAAGCAATTTCTTGCTGCATAGCTGCTGACCAAATCGCAGACGAACTAAAAGCTAAAGCCCTTATAGCTTTCACTAGCTCCGGAGCTACCGCTAGTATCGCCTCAAAACTAAATCCTGCTATACCTATTATAGCGCCTACTGATAATGAAAATATTTATCATGCCATGTCTATTTTAAGAGGAGTAATTCCTTTAAAAATATCTAAAAAATTTATTGGTATTCCTAAATGGACCGAAATGATCAACTTAGCTGTTAAAAACGCTAAACAACAAAAACTAATCAAAAAAGGCGATTTAATTGTTGTCACCGCCGGCATCCCAATTGGTGAACCCGGAGGAACTAACTCTATTAGAATCATTGAAGTAGCTTAAACCGCACTCAAGTTTTACAGCAAGCTGTCGTGTATTTATAAAAAATTAAACCACAATATTTAAAATTTTGTCAGGCACAAAAATTACTCTTCTAAATTCTTTGCCCTCAATATATTTATTTAATTTTTCATTCTGCTTCACTAAATTCAACACAGTCTCTTTACTAATCCCACGTTCCACTGCCAATGTATCCCTCATTTTCCCATTAATCTGAATCGCCATAGTAACGTGTTCATCTTGCGCTAATTTAGCCTCAAATTTAGGCCAAGGTTGCTCAGAAATCTGTTTTTCTCCGCCGATCACCTTTTCCCACATCTCACTGGTCAAATGCGGCGCGAACGGATTCAATAAAATACATAACACCTTAAACAACTCTAGGGGAATACTATCCATTTGCAGCAAACTATTCGTGTACGTCATCAAATCCGAAATAGAGGTATTAAAACGCATTGTTTCAATTTTTTGTGATACCCCCATAATCGTTTTATGCATTAATCTTTGTTGATCTTCATTTAAAACACTTTTTTTATTTACCTTATCACCAACATTTAAAACCCGGTTCAAAAATCTAAATATCCCCATCAACCCCTCTGTATTCCAAGCAGCCGCTTGATCAAAAGGGCCAATAAACATCTCATAAACCCTAAAAGTATCCGCCCCATATTTATCCACAATTTCATCTGGATTAACTACATTACCTCTAGACTTGGACATTTTTTCGTTATCCGCACCCAAAATCATGCCATGCGAAGTTCTCTTTTGATAAGGTTCACTAGTTGGTAAAACTCCTATATCGTACAAAAACTTGCCCCAAAATCGCGAATACAATAAATGTAAAGTAGTATGTTCCATACCCCCGTTATACCAATCAACCGGCATCCAATAATCCAAATTCTCTTTAGAAGCAAATGCTTTATTATTATGCGGATCCACATATCGCAAAAAATACCAAGACGATCCAGCCCATTGCGGCATTGTATCCGTCTCTCTTGTAGCTGGCCCGTTACACTTTGGACAAGTTGTATTAATCCATGTATCAAGACTAGCTAAAGGCGACTCACCATTAATCGCTGGTTTATATTCTTTTAACTCTGGTAATTTCAAAGGCAGTTCTTTTTCTGGTAAAGTAACCCATCCACATTTCTCACAAAAAACTATGGGTATCGGCTCGCCCCAATAACGCTGTCTGGAAAAAAGCCAATCTCTCAATTTATAATTTATAGATTTTTTACCTAAGCTTCGCTCACTCAACCATTCTATAATTTTATCTTTTGCTTCTTTCACAGCTAATCCATCCAAAAAACCCGAATTAACCATTGTACCTTCTTCTATATCTAGATAAGCTTCCTGCTCTATTTTTCCACCCTTCACTACTTCTACAATCGGCAAATCAAATTTTTTGGCAAATTCCCAATCTCTAGTATCATGTCCTGGTACCGCCATAATACAACCTGTACCATAACTCATTAAAACATAATCTGAAATCCAAACCGGAATTCTCTGATTATTAACCGGATTTTTAGCTAAAATACCTTCCAAACACACTCCTGTTTTTTCTAAAAGTTCTGTTCGTTCCAATTCTGATTTCATCGCCGAATGTTTTAGATATTTTTTAACTTCATCAAGATTTTTAATTTTAGAGGCCATTTTTTCTATCAACGGATGTTCTGGCGACATTACCATATATGTCGCTCCAAAAAGCGTGTCCGGCCTAGTAGTAAAAACATGTATTTTTTCTTGTACCGGCTCTAGCTCAAACTCCACATCCGCACCATAGCTTTTCCCGATCCAATTTTTTTGCTGTACTTTTATACGATCCAAAAAATCTACTGTATCTAAATCTTGAATTAACCTGTCAGCATAAGCTGTGATTTTCAACATCCACTGTTTTTTTTGTTTACGCACTACCCTGCCATGACATCTTTCACACTTACCATTTACTACTTCTTCGTTAGACAAACCAACATTACAAGAAGTACACCAATTAATAGGAATCTCTGCTTTATAAGCCAACCCATTTTCAAAAAGTTTAATAAATATCCATTGCGTCCATTTATAATATTCCGGCTCAGACGTATTTACTTCTCTATCCCAGTCAAAAGAAAACCCCAACATTTTCAACTGTCTCCTAAAATTATCTATATTATTATTAGTAGAAATAGCTGGATGCACACCTGTCTTGATCGCATAATTTTCAGCAGGCAATCCAAAAGCATCCCAACCAATTGGAAACAAAACATTATAATTTTCAAAACGCCGTTTTCTGGCAATCACGTCCATTGCTGTATAACTTCTGGGATGCCCCACATGTAATCCATTAGAAGAAGGATAAGGAAATTCAATCAATGCAAAAAACTTTTTCTTTTTACTATTACTATCCTCAGCCGCAAAACTATTGTTTTCTGCCCAATACTTTTGCCATTTTGTTTCAATTTCCTTAAATGAATAACTCATTTTTTTTACTCCCTCAATTAATATGACTCATAAACTCCGATTTATCAAAACTGCCTAGCGTAGCCGCGGTTCGCACAATACTATGCTGTTTTTCTACTCCACGCATAATCATACATAAATGCTGCGCTTCGAGCACAACCCCCACTCCTTTAGGTTTTAAAATATCATTTATGGCCTGCGCAATTTCTGTCGTCATTCTTTCTTGTACTTGAAAACGTTTGGCAAACATATCCACAATTCTGGGTAGTTTAGAAAACCCCAAGATATGTTTATTTGGAATATATCCTATATGACACTTACCAAAAAAAGGCAATAAATGATGTTCACAAAGAGAATAAAACTCTATATTTTTTACCATTATCATCTCTTTTCCCGGAGAATCAAATATCGCCCCATTCACTACCGACTTTACATCTTGCTTATAACCACTAGTCAAAAATTCAAACGATTTTTTTACTCTTTCAGGGGTTTTAACCAACCCTTCTCTAGTCACGTCTTCACCCACATATTCAATAATTTTTTTTATTTCTTCTTCCATTTTTCTTCCCTTTTAAAAAATCTTTCTTCCCTGTCAAAAAGCGCCCCGCAAGTCCCCCCTCTCCACAAGTGGAGAGGGGGTGAGGCCTAAAATTTACAACGCCTTAAATCCGATATCTTTCCTACAATATTTTCCTTCAAACTCAATTTTATCTACACCTACATAAGCTTTGTCTATCGCTTTTCGTAAATCCTGATCCAAACCAACCGCCCCCAAAACACGCCCTCCGTTAGTCAAAATATTTCCTTGCTCATCTTCTCTGGTCCCCGCTTGAATCACTTGTATATCCGCTTCATTTTCAAAAAAACTCAAACCTGTAATGCTCTTCCCTTTTTCATATTTTCCCGGATACCCGCCAGAAGCTAAAACCACACAAACAGCTGTTTCTTCTTTCCATTCCAAAACAATCCGTTTCAAATCATTTTCTTTAATCGCTACCAAAATATCTAACAGATCATTTTTCATTCTTGGTAATACAACTTGAGTTTCTGGATCTCCAAAACGCACATTAAATTCCACCACAGATGGTTCTCCATCTTTAATCATTAAACCAGCATACAAAATGCCTTTATATACAATACCTTCTTTTTTAAAGCCCTCTAACATTGGCAAAAATATTTTTTCATATACTTTTTTTTCTACTTCTTTAGTAACTACAGGCGCCGGACTATAAGCCCCCATTCCGCCCGTATTAGGTCCTTTATCTCCATCATAAATTGCTTTATGGTCCTGTGCTGCCACCATTGGCAATACCGTCTCTCCATCCGTAAAAGCCAAAATAGAAGCTTCTTCACCTTGTAAAAACTCTTCAATGACAACTGTCTTTCCAGCCTCGGCAAAAACCTCATCTATAAAGCAAGCTGTTAATGAAGCT
>JABGVJ010000120.1 GCA_018646105.1 bacterium | reverse complement strand
ATCAAAATAAATTTTTTGCCAGAGCCCGTCAAAACTCTGCGAGGTAGCACGTGATGTTTGCTGCGCTAACGCATTTATAAAGCCAGGCCACGTATCTAAAGTTTCCAAAGTTTGGCTGATGGCCTCCCAGCGCAACGAACGATGTATAGCCCAGCTGGTTACATGTTTTACCCGCAAAGCTTGCCAAGCACCTTGGTCCTGAAGCGGCTGTTTTTGGATAAAAGCTAAAAAACGTTTGTCTAAAGCCAAATAAAAATCTAAAAGCGCTGGTTCTGCTAATATTTCAGGTATAGTCTGGCCAATAATAGTCAACACAAAATGGATAAGTTGCTGATTAGTCTGTGGTGACGATATTTCTTCGATTCCATCTCTAATTTTATCAAAGAGCCTACACATATAATCTGGATTTTTGCTTTTGTCTGGCTGTTTGATTTTATAAGCTTCTAGCTTAAGAGAGAGCGCTAAAGATTTGAAATCATCAAAAAGAGTTTTGTGTAAGGGTAAATGCAAGCCTTGCCTCATAAGATCGGTCAGTAATGTAAAAAAGGTAAGCGTTTGGTCTGGTACAGACAGGGTTAAGAGGTGCTCTGGCATGGGCTGAACGCTTACTGTGGCACCGCTTAGGGCAGAAGATTCTTGAGATAAGCTGTGGTCTAAACACTCTTGATATCGCGTTTTTTGCTCTGAACTTAAAAACAAGGAATCCGTAATTAAATTTCGTAAGTAAGTAAGT
This sequence comes from bacterium, assembly GCA_018646105.1. Lineage (GTDB taxonomy): Bacteria > Margulisbacteria > Marinamargulisbacteria > JABGVJ01 > JABGVJ01 > JABGVJ01. Next base: position 2,649 of record JABGVJ010000120.1, on the reverse strand, counting down.
CCTTGGGCCCGCAATTGACGATTTGTTTTTGTAAAATGCTCTAAAAAATTAGCAATTTTGCGCATAAATTCCTTTTTGGCCGGGTTATCACTAGCTAATTGTCTCGTGGATAGATGGGAAATACCTGGCTGAAGCAAAAAATCTTGCTGATATTGCACCAAAAAACGGCCAAAGGCAAAAAGCGGAAAATGAATATTAAATGGATTGGTAGCGACGCAATGACCTTGGCATAATTTAATTTCCTGAAAACTTGCCTGTGTAGTTGTTACCTTTAGCGTTTTTAAAATTCGAGCGGCATCTTCTCGAAAATTTTTGCCCGAATAGGCTTCAACTAACTTTGCAATCGAAATACACGGCGAATCAAAAAGACTTACATTACCTGCTCTTTCATTGTGTGCATTTCTAATAAATACTAAATCAAAATCCGGCACAGCTTTTAAGGCATAAACAGCTAAATCACCGGCATCTACTGCCTTAGAAAAAGCAGTTGAGATGCATATGTTCCTACAAAACTCAGTAATAGTATACCTCATAACAGAAGGTGAGGACTCATCTGGCACAATAAGCTTAATATCAAGATCCGTGGCCTCTGCGCCATAAGAGGAACTGCCCACGATTCTGATGTCTATTAAGGTACTTTTTAATCTTTGTTGTAAAAACCTAAGTAGCCATAACTCTATTGGATTTTTCAACAAACGCTCCAATAAAGCCGCTTGCTTTTCAGCAGAAAGTGGTTGCGAAGTGGTATAACCTAGCTTAGGACGTAAAGTTTCTGCGCCCAAGCTGATGATTTTAGGTAAAAAATAGAACAAAAAGACTCTCCCAAAAAATATGATACTCTATTTACTTATCGTGTCTTGGGACCATAAAATTGCATTGTAGTCTAATGTGGGTCTGTTGCGAAATACTCTATTTGATCATATTACCAAGATTTAAAATCAGTTGGGGGTCGAATTGTTGTTTGATATTTTTGATAATGGCCAGACCTTTTGCACCATAAAGAAAAGGCAAAATTTGTTTTTTACCCACGCCATGCTCTGCAGAAACCGTACCGCCTAGTTCCACGGCTTTGAGCAGCAATTTCTCATAAGCAGTCTTAGCCTTTTTTAATTGTGCCGCATTCTCTGGTAAATAATTTAAGTGCAAATGATCGTTTCCTATATGTCCAAACATTAAAAATGGTACGCCGGTTTCCTTGGAAATGCTTTGATAATAGGCCTGCATTTCCCGAAAATGAGTATGCGGCACGGCGATATCCGAAGCAATTTTCCCTACCCGGGCACGTACATATTCATTGATAGCTTCTGGTAAAGAATGGCGAAACAGATGGATTTCAGTTGCTTTTTGATAAGGGATCAGACTTTCGTGATAAGCATTGTGTTTTTCCATAGCTTCAGCAACTATCTCCAAAGAATCTTCAGAAGGCAGCTCAAAAAAAAGAGCTGCTTGAGCGTCTTGCGGGATATGCGGATGTTGTTTGCGCATAAAATCCAGGGAAGCAGCATCAAAAAATTCGAGAGAGAGCGATAGATTATTTTGGATAATATTATCCACAAAATCCAGGGTATCAGCTTGAGATTTAAAATAAGTTAAAATGCCTAGAATATCAGTATTACGTTCTATAAGTTTAAGAGTAATATCCGTAAACACACCCAGTATCCCTTCGGAGCCGATAAAAAGATCTATTGGACGCATATCTGAACCCAGGTACAATCCCGCAGCGTTCTTGGTTTTTGGCATGTCATAATCTTTTTGTTCTGGGATAGAAACGACTATTTCTAGGTTTTCTGTATTATATACTAAAGTATGCTTTGAGGCGGTTGTTTGGGCTGCCGGCAAATCTAAAATATCGCCTGTGGGCAGAACCATACGTAAGCATTCCACCCAATTTCTGGTAGCTCCATAAGCAAAAGTGCGAGCTCCGGAAGCATTGGTCGCAACCGTACCGCCCAGAGTGGCGGACATTTCCGTGGGGTCTGGAGGATAAGACAATGCATAGTCGGCCAAAATAGTATCCAAGACAGCCAAAGGAATAGAGGCCGGACAAAGCGCTTTTTTAGCGATTTGGTTTAGATAGATCGTATACCCTTGAGTTTGAACCTCGGTAAATCCCGGAGGTACTGACTGTTGTGGCCTGGTGATTTTTTCCGTGGACAGCACCGCTCCCCCGTAAACCGGGACACGCGAGCCTGTCACACCAGTACCGCCGCCGGAAATGGTGATTAATTTTTTGGTCTTATTTGCTTCTTTAAAAATAGCGGAAATTTCTTGCTCGTTTTTAGGTAAATACAATTCCGTGGCCTGTCCCTGAAAAGCAGCGGCTTCATCGGTTTGATAATTTTGCAGTTTGGTCTGGTCTGTAATACCCATAAGTATACCCATAAATACCCATAAATACCCAAAAAGTCAACTTGAAGGCACGAATATATGTATGAGATGAGGGGCAAAAGTGAAATTTTTGTATTCAAACTTTCGATTATTAAGTAACCGTGTAAAAATAAAAATAAAGAAGGAATATAATGAAAAAAATAATTGCTTTGCAATCAGGCTCAGAATTCCCGTTATTACTTTCAGAAAAGCTATCGTATCTTGTGGAGAACAACCTTGAGGAATATCGTCGTTTGATAACTTTGATGATCAGCGGTTCTT
>JABGVJ010000042.1 GCA_018646105.1 bacterium | reverse complement strand
GGGAGCTTATTTAAATACCCACTACATTCATTCCAGGTTACAACATACATTGGGCGTTTTTTCTTTGGTTGCATATTTTTATCCGGATAACGTAGAGCTTAGATTAGCTGCCTTATTACATGATATTGGTCATGCTCCGTTTAGTCATACCGTAGAGAGAATTAAAGGCGTGGATCATCATCGCTGGACAGAAGAAATAATTACAAAATCACCTTTAACCTCTTTTCTAATGAAAAATACCGTAGATACTTCACGAATAATGGATTTAATTGAAGGTAGAGTTGAAACAGTCTTGCAGAATAAAAGTTCCAATTTACATCTAGATCATTTAGATTCTTTTGTGCGTAGTGCGTATGCATCGGGAATATTAACTATGACGCCTGTTGAGATTTTAGGCAAATTAAGACGGGGTGACAATTATATTCACACAGATGTAACTACGGCAAAACAATTATGGTCTCTAATTATTAATGAGGCCAAATTACATTGTTCGTTTTCAAATATTGTTGCAAATAATGTCATCAAAGAAATGGTGGAATTGTTAATAAAAAAACAAGTGTTATCGATGGGACAATTAAAAGAAATGATTGATTCTCAGTTAGAATCTCTATTACTTGATAATCCATTAACTTGTAATCTGGCCCAAAAATTATGGTATGAATTTGATTCTTTTCAAATAACAAACGAAATTAAAGACACTAAAAAAACATATTATTCTCAGGCTATAGAAAAATTGTATCTATCAATTCCTTTAGTAGATAAACAGCATTACACAGCATTTGCCAAGACGCGAAAGAAGAATTGAACCAGCTGCTGTTTTTGAAGGGCGATTATCATGTTTGGCAAGATGATTAATATATTAAAGAAAAACTTGCTTTAGTTTTTTTTAGATTAAAGGAGAGTTTCCTTTACAATAGTTTTCGTGGCTCATTAGTCCTTTACCTGCTGGTTTGACTTGTAAAATTTCTATTTTATGATCAGTGATTTTAGCATCTAGAATTTTAATTCTTTTTTCTTGATGAAGTATATACGCACCTGGGTAAGGCGCAAAAGCTTTGACTCGGGCTAAAAATTTGACCGGTGACATTTTTAAATTAAGCTCTAAGTCTTGGGCTTTGACTTTTTGACAATATGTAGCTTGCTGGTGATTTTGTTTTTGGAGATTAAGGTTATCTTTTAAAATATTGTTTTTTATATAATCTGAGGTTAGTTTGGCGCCAAGAAGGGCTAATTTATCATGAATGGTGCCAGCATTATCAAGTGGATTGATACTTATTTTTTGTTGTAGGAGAATGTCGCCTTCATCCATTTTTTCATTGATTTGCATCAGTGTAATGCCTGTTTCGGTTTCTTGGTTAAGAAATACGCTATTGATTGGTGAAGGGCCACGATATTTTGGGAGTAGCGAAGCATGAACATTGAGACAGAAATAATGGTCTGTGATATCTTTTTCTAAAATCATACCATAGGCGATAATAATGACTAAATCAGGATTTATTTTTTGGATAATTTGAGTAATTTCTTTTTTATTATGAGGTTCAAATACGGGTATGTTTTTGCTAAGCGCATATTTTTTGATGGGGGTAGATAATAGTTTGTGTCCCCTACCCTGAATGGCGTCTGGTTTAGTGAAGACGGCTTTGATTTGGGAACCAAATTCAAGATAGAGTTTTTCTAAGGTTGGTAAAGCAAAGCCGGGCGTTCCCATAAAAATAATTTTGTTTATTTGCATACTTAGTATTTTAGCATTTATTTTAAATAGTTATGATATGATTAAAATGTTATGAAATTTAAACTAATCTTGTTTTGGTTGTTTTTTATGGTGGCGGCGACGCTTTATGGCGCCGATATTGATTTGCAATGGGATGTTTATAACAATGATGAGGTTATCTATAAAGTAGATTTTGTCGTTAAAAAAACAGCACAAAAAACAGGGATTTTTACAGATGTTATAGGTAAAGGCATTTTAGAAAATAATGTTACATATGTTGATGCGGATTTTGAGGTTTTATCTGTAGATCAAACTTCTAATAATCAATATAATAATGCTTTTTTTGCGTGGAAAATCAAGCATCCTAATGGTAACAATAAAACGGATGTTTATTATAAGGATTTAAGAACAGGTAAAGAATATGATGATTATGATACGGTATTTCCGAAGCGTGCTTATACATTGCAAGTTTTTTTGTATTTGATACAGGAATTAGATTTTAGTTCTCAACAAAATATAGATTTTTCTCTTATTGTACCTCCGGCTCATTTGTATAATATGAATGCTCAGGTTGATGGTTTAGAGACCGTAGATAGTATTTTAGGGAAAGTAGAATGTTATAAATTAGAATTAGCTATTTCGGGATTGTTAAGTTTAGTATTGCCTAAATATACTTTTTGGATAACTAAGGAAAAACCACATATTCCGGTAAAATATCAGGATAATAGATTTACCTATATTTTAGCCAAAAAAAATTGATTACAAAATAATTTCGTTTTTACTTATTTTACGGAGTGTTTCCGGATATAGTTGGTGTTCTTGGACCAATACCCTTTGCGCTAAGGTTTCGGGCGTATCATTAGGTAAAACAGGGACTTTAACTTGATTTAAAATGCGACCATGATCATATATTTCATCTACGAGATGTACTGTGGCGCCACTTTCTGTGGAGTTGGCTGCTAAAACCGCAGCGTGTACTTTTAGACCGTACAGACCAGGCCCTCCAAATTTTGGTAGTAAAGCAGGATGAATATTGAGAATATGATTTTTATAGGCGGCTAAAATTACAGGACTTATTTTTTTCATGTAACCGGCTAAAACAACTAAATTTATTTTATGTTTTTGGAGTGAGGACAGGATGGTTTGATCTAGGTTATGAGGATGAGTTTTACTGTTTAGATGATAGGCAGGAATATTTTCTTTTTGGGCTCTTTGTAAAGCAAAGGCGTCACTATTGTTACTAATTACCACACAAGCTTCAGCGTTTAAGCTTTTATTTTTACAAGCATCTATAATAGCCTGCATATTGCTGCCTCCATGAGAGGCTAAAAAACCTAGTTTTAGTTTAGTCATTTTTAATTTTGTTTTGGATTATTTGTTTCATTAAAGCGGGATCATTAGCAAAAAAACCGTCTGCTTTTAGGGAAAGCATTTTTTGGATCATTACGGGAGTGTTATCCTCTGGCAGGGCCCAGGGAAGAACCTTGATACCTGCTTGATGAAGTTCGGTGATTTTTGTTTTTGTAAGATGTTTACAATTAGGGTGATAGGAAATGGCCTGAATAGCTTTACATAAGGCAACTTGATCGAGATTTTTTTCAAGAGCGTTGCTTAACACGCCTAGTAAAATATTCGGATCTAAGGCGCGGAGAGTCCTTAATATCTGATAATCGAAACTAGAGACAATAACTGAGGATAATAGATTGTTTTTCAGAATGAGATCAATTACTTTTTGTTCAATGGGATATGCTTGTAAAGCGCCTCCTTTTTCAAATTTTATTTCTACATTTAAAAGTATTTTTTTGCCTATAGCATCAAAAACTTCTTGCAAGGTGGGGATTTGAAGGTTTTTAAATTTGGGGGAAAACCAGGAGCCGGCATCTAATTTTTTGAGTTGGGGAAGAGTGTGTTCCCAAACATAGCCTGTGCCATTGGTGGTTCGGTTCAGGGTATCGTCATGTATAACTATTATTTCTTGATCGTGGCTTAAAAAGATGTCTAGCTCTATCATATCAGAGCTACTATCAAGAGCGTTTTGAAATGACGCTATGGTATTTTCCGGAAAATGAGCACAATTTCCGCGATGGCCAATAATGAGAGGGGGTTTTTTATTTAAAAAAGTTTTAGTTAAAATAATTTTCTCCTAAAAATTGATGTATTGGTTAGGTACTCCGATATTATAGCTTGAAAAAAGTTTTTTAAACAAGGATTAGGGAAGATTTTATTGCGGTTTGAAGGTTAATTAAGTTAGTTTTTTGGTTATGAAATCGTAAATTTGGTCAGGGATGCTGATTTTACAGGCTTTTTCTAGACCCTCAAAACCAGGGGCTGAATTTGCTTCGCAAATTTTGAATTTTTCGCCATCAAAAAGTAAGTCAATACCGGTAATGTCTAGTCCTAATATTTGAGCACTGGTGATGGCTAGTTTTTCTATTTCCGGAGTGAGTTTATAAGGGCGAACTTCGCCACCTCTGGAGAAATTAGCTTTAAAGTCTCCTTTTTTAGCAATTCTTTCCATACTGCCCACTGTTTTGCCATCTACTACAAATATGCGCAGATCACGGCCAATACTTTCTTTAATAAATTCTTGGATAATGATGTTAGCATTAGGCGCGGATGCGGTGATGAATTCGACGAGTTCGTTAAAATGTTTTTTTGTTTTACAAAGATAGACACCTATACCTAAAGTGCCGGTAATGGTTTTGAGGATGACGGGAAATCCTAGTTCTTTTTCTACCAAGTCACCGTCTATAAGGTATTTAACAAGCATTGTTTTAGGGACAGGGAGATTGTGTTCAGCCAGGATTTGATTCATATATAGTTTGTCTCTTACGATGTCGATGCTTTGGGAGGAATTAAACGTAGGGACGCCTAAACGTTCCATATGTCTAATAAGAGCTAAGGCAAAATAGGAAGTTGTAGCACCAATACGTGGCAGAAAGAAGTCAGGTAGTTCGGCGCGTTTGCCTTCTAGTAAGATGCTTTGTTGATTGTTATGGGTTACTACAAGGTCAAATTGTTCTGGTGTAACAATGCGGATATCGATATTTCTTTGTTTAGCAACTTGAATGAATCTTTCAAT
>JABGVJ010000064.1 GCA_018646105.1 bacterium | reverse complement strand
TCCTTTTTAAAAATGGTCAAGAGATTAAAAGGATTGTGGGAGTACAAGCTGAAGACGCTCTTGTTACGCAGGTTGAGGGAGCTATTTAGAGAGTGCTTATATGCTAACTAAAAACTTTTTACTAAAAATATTTGAAGCGTTTTATATGGAACGGTGGAACGACAAAATCCGGCCGATGCCTTTGATTGAGTTGGATAAACAAGCACATAAAATGTTTATCGCCTATTTTATAGGAAAATTTAGTGAAAAAGAAAAAGGGTTTAGTTGGATAGAAATTATTGAAGGCGGGATTTTTGAGCTTTTACAAAAAATTGTTTTAACAGATATTAAACCTCCAATTTTTTATAAAATTAAAGAAGATAAAGAAAAATACGAAAAGCTGAACGAGTTTGTTTTAAATGAACTAGCTGATCTATTGAAAAGTGTTTCCCCTGAATTTTATGGTAAATTCCATGCTTATTTTAAAAATAAAAAAAGTAATTTAAATAAAAAAATACTTAGTGCCGCTCATATTTATGCTTCCAAATGGGAATTTGACCGGATTGAAGACTTGAATAAACATAGTTATGACTTGGATATTATCAAAAAAGATTTTGAAAATAGTATTAATAAGTTTCGTGATTTGGAAGGGATTAAACAGTTGGAACTTAATCCTTTATACAAAAAATTTATGGATCTTTGTGGACAACTAAGGTTTCAGGCTCGTTGGGCAAATTCGCATAGAATACCTAAAACTTCGGTTCTAGGACATTCTTTTTTTGTGGCGATCACGGTGTACCTTGCGTCTTTGGATCTTGAACTTAATCAGAAACGAAAAATAAATAACTTTTTCACCGGACTGTTTCATGATTTACCGGAAGTACTGACCAGAGACATCCTTTCCCCTATCAAAAGTTCGGTCAAAGGATTGGATAGCTTGATCAAAAAATATGAAAAAGAACAAATGGAAAAATATGTTCATACCTTGATCCCGGAAAACATATCTTTGGAAATAAGGTTTTTTACAGAAAATGAGTTTAGTGACGTACCTGAGCGAGACGGCAAATTAGTCAAAGCCGCGGACGATATGGCGGCATATCTAGAAGCTGAAATCGCAATACAAAACGGGTGTACAAATTCCGCGTTCCCAAAAGCGTTGAAACTTATTAGTGAAAAATATAAAAAGGGTGTACTGCCCTTGTAATCACCGGAAACTCACCCCCTGTCACCAAGGGTGCCATCCCCCTCTCTTTATTCAAAAAGAGGGGGAAATTTCGGAAAATTAAATTATCCCCCTTCTCCTAAGAATAGGAGAAGGGGTTAGGGGATGAGGTTGAAACGGGTAGCGTGTAGCGCCGAGGGTGAGGGCACGCGGTCTTTTATGTTATAATTCTGCCTATGCAAAAATACGTTTTAAAAAAATCTGTGGTTAACCACAATAAAACCCTGGATCCGGAATTTGGTAAGGATTTGAACCCTAGCCAGAGAGAAGCTGTGTTTTTTGGTAAAGGGCCTTTGCTCGTTATTGCAGGGGCTGGCTCTGGCAAAACCAAAACCTTGGTACACCGTGTAGCATATTTGGTAAATCAAGGTCTTGATCCCAAATCTATTCTCCTCTTAACCTTTACCCGTAAAGCGTCGGCAGAGATGACTAGACGCGCGATCGATCTTTTAGATGCTAGGTGCAGCAATGTATCAGGTGGGACGTTTCACTCTTTTGCGAACATCATCCTCCGTAGATATGGTAAGTTGATTGGCTACCCCGATAATTTTATCATCATGGATCGTGGTGACTCCGAAGATTTGATCAGCATGATCCGGAAAGAGAAAGGTTTGGCTAAAACAGACAAACGTTTTCCAAAAAAAGGGACGATCGCGGATATTCTGGGAAAAGCCGTAAACAGATCATCTACTATTGAAAACACTATAATCAAAGAATGCCCGCAATTTCTAGACTACAAAGATGAGATATGCGAAATCCAAAAAGCATATGCGAACCGTAAAAAAGAGATGGGTTTAATGGATTATGATGATCTACTTGTCAATTTATTGGAACTACTCAAAAACAAGGAAGAGGTCAGGAATAAACTCAACAATTATTATCAATATATTTTGGTAGATGAGTATCAGGACACGAACATGATCCAGGCCGAAATCGTGAAATTCCTGGCTGGTAAAGACGAAAATGTCATGGTTGTGGGTGATGATTCGCAAAGTATTTATTCTTTTCGTGGGGCCAACTTTAAAAATATTGTGGATTTCCCAAAAATTTTCCCTAAAGCGACCATTGTCACCTTGGAAGAAAATTATCGTAGTGCGCAACCTATCCTGGACCTGACTAATGCGGTGATTGACGGGGCCAGAGAGAAATACAGTAAAAATCTTTTTACAAAAAGATCAGGAAATATCAAACCTCTTTATGTGGAAACCAAAGATGATAACGAACAATCACAATTCATTTGCCAAAAAATCCTGGATTTACGAGAAGAAGGACAAACCCTAAATAAAATCGCGGTACTATTCCGATCTGCGTGGCATTCCAATGACTTGGAGATACAGCTCAAGTCCGCGGACATCCCTTTTGTAAAATATGGGGGTATCAAATTTGTGGAAGCAGCGCATATCAAGGATGTAGTGGCTTATTTAAAAATAGCGCTAAACCCGGCGGATGCTTTGGGATGGCAACGGGTCTTGAATTTATGGGAGGGAGTGGGACCTAAAACGGCCTCTGATATTTTTGAATTGATTTTACAAAACAGAAACAATCTTACTCTGCTCAACCTTGATAAATACAAGAGCAAAGCTTTTTACCCGGCTTTAAAAAAGCTTTTAGCTTTTATTTTTATAAATAAGTCACAAAGCAAACCAACCAAAATCGTTGAAACAGCCTTGAGATTATACAAACCTTATTTTGAAGAAAAATATGATAACTTCAATAAACGTAAAGCTGACATAGATTCTCTGATCACTATTTCAGAACGATTTAAAGACTTGGAATCTTTTCTTTCAGAATTGGCTTTGGAACCGCCGGACACCACGCAAATTGATAGTGTGGCCGAAACTGAAGATGAGGAAAAAATGACGCTTTCGACCATCCACTCTGCCAAAGGGTTGGAATGGCACACAGTTTTTATCATTTCTGCGGTTGATGGATTCTTACCTTCTTTTCAATCTTTGGGTGATATGGAGCAAATTGAAGAGGAACGCCGCTTATTATATGTAGCGCTTACCAGGGCTAAAGAAAATTTATTTATTATCAAACCTAATATGGCCAACAAAAAAGCTTCTTATATGTACCCGGGCATGCAGTTTTCTAAGCTCACACGGTTTCTGGATGAAAAATCGCTCATTGATAATTATACGGAAAAATTAATTTTGGTTAATGACGAGGAGGACGAATTCTCTTTTGATAACGCCCTCCCCGAACCTAATTTTGGTGGTAGGAAGTATGTGTTTTAGGAAAACACCGTTCTAATCAAACTTACTATAAAAGGCCTGTGCCGCCACCACAAAACTTTCTACTTTCTCTATATCGCCCCTTTAAAAAGCCCAGATTAGGACACCTATCAATCGCATTAGAATCCCTTTCAGTCGTCATAGCATTCAAAACACTTTCTGCCTTTTCAGAACGCAAGTGTTTGCACAAAATGCCCGCAGCTGTATCAACTGATCCAGAACAATCAAATTTCTCCCTCCCATATGGGGTCACGTCATCAGTTAAATCGGCTACAATCAGATTAGAGGCTGCCATCCAATATAAAATCTCCTGCACAAGGTTTTCATCCATCGCCTCGAAACATTCTCTAACAGCATTCCTCCGCGGATCGTCTTTTTCAGCTTCAGTGGCGACCAAAAAAGCTCGAAAATCAGAGGAAAAACGTTTCATAGTCTCAAATTCAGTTAACAGAATCTCATTTCGGTCTAGTAGGAGGGGCATCTCTTTAGGTTCCTTTGGAAACCATTCTATAGCCACCTTGAATTCTGGATATTGATTTTTTAGGTGCTCTACCAATTCGGCATTCTCAAACCATTGTAGATT
>JABGVJ010000118.1 GCA_018646105.1 bacterium | reverse complement strand
TTACGTGATAGGTCTTTTCTTTGACCAATGATTTTGTTATTGGGTTCTACAAAAGAGATGCCATCGATTAATTTTGAACTAGAGCCCATTTTGCCAGCTATATGAGCTTTTTGGCCGGTTTCCAAAATTTCTAAGATATCACCATTTTCCATAATAAAAATATTTTCTTTTTTAACGTGTGCTTCTAAAGCAGTTTTTGTATGGCAAAGTAAATGGCGATAGTCACCATGGATGGGGACAAAGAATTTTGGTTTTACAAGATTTAACAGTAGTTTTTGATCGTTTTTGAAAGCATGACCGGAAATATGAATATTTTCATTAATGTCATAATAAACATCGGCTCCTCTTCTGAAAAGGTTATCTATGGTTTTGTTGACAAATTTTTCGTTGCCGGGAATGGCGTGTGCGGAAATGATTACTGTATCACCTTTATTGATTTTAAGGTCACGATAATCGTTTTCGGATAATCTACATAAGGCAGAATTCAATTCTCCTTGCGTGCCTGTTGTCAAAATAACAAGTTCATTTGGTTGGTATCGACTTATTTGTTCGGCGGGGATTTTAGTATTTGGCGGGAAATTTATATATCCTAATTTTAAAGCAATATTGACGGTGTCGACCATTGATTTACCTACAATACTTACTTTTTTGTTGAGTTTTTCGGCAGCATTAATTACCATTTGAATTCTGTGAATGTGAGAAGAGAAAGAAGAAACAATGATTTTGGATTTAGCTTTTTTAAAAACGGATAAGAAAAATTTACCCACATCTTTTTCAGAGCTGGATTTACCATTTAAATTTGCATTGGTACTGTCGGACATTAATAAGAGGACCTTTTTTTTGCCTAATTCTTTAAAACGATTCAAGTCTGTTTTGACATTATCTACAGGGGTAGGGTCTATTCTGAAGTCTCCGGAGTGAATGATAGTTCCGACATCTGTTTTGATCGCGAGAGCTACACTGTCGGGGATACTGTGGCAAACGCTGATTGGTTCTATTTCAAAAGCTGTACCTATTTTGATTTTTTCCTTTGGTTTAATTTCTATAAAATTGGTTTGATTAGCTAAATTTTTATATTTTAGCCTATTTCTGGCTAAACCTAAGGTTAATTTGGTGGCATAAATAGGTGTGTTTATTTCTTGGAAAAGATAGGGGAGTGCGCCAATATGGTCTTCATGAGCATGTGTAATAACCAAGCCTTTGATCAATTTTTTGTTTTTTTTAAGATATTTAAAATTAGGAATAATTTTTTTGATTCCTAACATTTCGGCGTCTGGGATCATCATTCCTGCATCAATGATGATGATTTCGTTTTTGTAGCGAATAGCCATCATGTTTTTGCCAATGGCATCCAGTCCGCCTAATATAATGATTTGTAGATTTTTGATAGTTTGTTCTCCTTTGATTTTACAGTATCTGATTAAATAATATTTAATTGTTTTAAAACTGTTTTTATTTGTTCCTTTTCTGAATTTGTTGCTTTTATTAATGGTAAACGTAATTTTTGAGTGTCAAACCCCATCATTTGCATAGCTGCTTTAACGGGAATAGGGCTAGATGTGATGAATAAGATTCTATAAAGTTCTTTTAGTTGTTGATCTATTTTGGTAGCTGTTTCTAGATCGCCGTTTTGATAGGTTTCAAGCATTTTTTTTATTTGTGCCCCTGCACAATGAGAAGCGACGGAAATGGCACCGGTGCCACCAAGCTTCATTATTTCAAGGTTTTGGTCATCGTTTCCTGAATAAATCATAAAATCAGTAGGCGTTAATTTTATGGTTTGTTTGATTTGTTCTAGGTTGCCAGAAGCTTCTTTGAGACCAACAATATTTTTAATTTGAGCTAGTCGAGCTACGGTTTCCGGTTCTAAATTTTTGGAAGTTCTACCAGGTACATTATATAAAATAATAGGGAGATTTGTATTTTCGGCAATAGTTTTGAAATGTTGATATAACCCTTCTTGAGGAGGTTTGTTATAGTACGGTACTACTTGTAAAGATACATCGGCACCCCATTTTTCTGCTTTTTGCGTTGCGTTGATAGCCTGTCTTGTGTTATTTGTTCCGGTTCCTATCATAATATACGTAGGAGTATCAGATTTGGAACTGTTATGTTTGATTGTATCTGAAACGATTTCAAATAATTTTTCTTTTTCAAGATCATTTAAATTAGGGGATTCACCGGTAGTGCCTGAAATTAAGATCGTGTCAGTTCCGTTGTTTACCAGGTGTTGAGCAATGCGGGCAACTTCCGGGTAATTTATGTCTCCATTTTCTTTAAAGGGGGTTATCATAGCGGTCATTAATTTTCCAAAGTTTTTTTTCATAAGTATTGCTCCTTTAAATTTTTTTGGTTAGGATAACTCGGGATAGAGTGGGAATTGATCACATAATTCCTTTACTTGAGTTTTAGCTTGGTTTTGACTGTCTTGCTTATTTATGTTGTTTAAAGATAAGGAAATAATTTGGGCGATTTTTTTCATTTCAGTTTCTTTAAATCCTCTAGTAGTAAGAGCGGGAGTACCTAATCTGATTCCGGAAGTGATGAATGGACTTTCGGGGTCAAATGGGATGGTATTTTTGTTGGTAGTAATGCCGATTTCATCTAAAGTGGTTTCGGCTAGTTTTCCAGTGATGTTTTTGTTTCTTAAATCTATAAGTAGCAGATGATTGTCTGTTCCATTAGATACGATTCTAAAACCAAGTTTAATTAATTCATTAGCTAAAATTTGAGCATTTTTAATAACTTGAGTTTGATATGTTTTGAATTCTGGAGATAAAGCTTCTTGAAAAGCTACGGCTTTGGCGGCGATAACATGCATTAGTGGGCCGCCTTGGATTCCAGGGAAAATAGCTTTATTAAGTTGTTTGGCATATTTTTCTTTAGCTAAAATCAAACCGCCTCTGGGACCGCGAAGAGTTTTGTGGGTTGTAGAGGTAACAACATCTGCGTATTCTATTGGATTCGGATGTAGATCTGTAGCTACTAAGCCGGCAATATGCGCCATATCGATCATTAAAAAAGCATTTATTTTGTCGGCAATTTTTTTCATTTTGGCAAAATCAATTATGCGGGGATAGGCAGACGCTCCGCCAATAATCATTTTGGGTTTGTGTTCTAGAGCTAGTTTTTCCATTTCATCATAATCTATGATTTCTGTGTTTTTGTTTACACCATAAGGGATAACATTGAAGTAACTGCCGGAAACATTTACGGGTGAGCCGTGTGTGAGATGTCCTCCATGGGCGAGATTCATACCTAAAATGGTATCTCCTGGTTTGAGTAAAGCAAAGTAAACGGCAAAATTGGCTTGAGAGCCTGAATGAGGTTGCACATTAGCATATTCGGCATTGAATAGTTTTTTAGCACGATCAATGGCCAGATTTTCTGCAATATCGACATATTCACAACCACCATAATATCTTTTACCTGGGTAGCCTTCGGCATATTTATTGGTTAACCAACTGCCTTGAGTTTCCATTACTTCTAAAGAAGTGAAGTTTTCAGAAGCGATCATTTCTAGTTTATAACGTTGTCTATCTAATTCTTGATAGAGAGCGGTATAGATTTGAGGATCATTTTTTTTTAATTTGGAAAAAGGGTTCATGTTGTTACTCCTTTATTATTTTATAATAGGAAATTCAAGCGGATCGAGAATTGCTTAAACTTGAAAAAAATATAAGATTTGATCTTCTTTATTATGATCTTTATCTAAGATATTGTCTATATGATTCCAGCTTTTCTTTCCTAGAAGGATGTTTTAGTTTTTTGATCGCTTTTTCTTCTATTTGTCGGATACGTTCCCTGGTAACGCCATAAACTCGTCCTACTTCTTCTAAAGTTCGAGGCCGGCCATCGTCAAAACCAAATCTTAATTTTAAAATAGTTTGTTCTCTTTCGGTTAAAATTTTCATAGATTTAAGTAGTTCTTCTCTTAAAATAGTTTTTAGAGTAATGTCTTCGGGAGCATCAGATGTTTTGTCTTCAATAAAATCGCCTAATTGGGAGGAGTCTTCATCGCCGATAGGCATTTCCAAGGATAGAGGTATTTGAGAATATTTTCTGATAGCAGTAATATTTTCTACGGGAATACTGGTTTTTTCGGATATTTCTTCATCCGTTGGTCTTCTACCTAGTTCTTGCATAAGTACACGAGAACTTTTTTTTACTTTATAGATAGTTTCTACCATGTGTACTGGTACGCGGATGGTTCTGGATTGATCGGCTATAGCCCGTGTGATACCTTGTTTTATCCACCAGGTAGCATATGTGGAAAATTTAAAACCTTTAGTATGATCAAATTTTTCAGCGGCTCTTATGAGACCGGCATTTCCTTCTTGGATGAGATCGAGAAATAAAAGTCCTTGACCAGTGTATTTTTTGGCAATGGAAACGACTAATCTTAAATTAGCATTGATTATTTTTTGTTTGGCTATTTTATCACCCAGATCAACTTTTTTAGCTAAGTAGATTTCTTCGGCAGGTGTTAAGAGATTGATGGTGCCGATTTCCCTTAGATACATTTTAACAGAGTCATCAATGTCCATATTTTTTTCGAGTTGGTAGGTTTCCGGTTCATTTCCGGTTTCATTAGTTTCATTATTAGGCTTAGTTTGGGTATTATTAAAATCAGCAGGTTTTTCTTCTATGAGGTCTACTCCAAGATTAAGAATGTCTTCTATATTATCTATAATATTTTCTGGGTTTTTACAGACACTTAAGATTTCTTCGGGAGTTAAAAAGCCGTTTTCGGCACCGATAGATTTTAAGTGTTCTAAGTTTTTTTTAGTAGTTTGTTTTTGTTCTTTCATGTTTGTTTGTTTGTCCTTTTAAGGTTGTTTTTTTAGAGTGTTTTTTTGTACTTATATAGTAACTGTAAAAAAAATCGCTGTTAATCTAATTTAATAGTATACAATAAAAAAAGTGAATAACAAAAATATTTATAATTTACCCTCTGTTATAATTATCGGGGCCGGTTAAAAAAAAATTTCACTTTTTAAAAATATTAGTAATTCCAAGTTTCGATAAAATCAGAATTTTCGCGATGAGAATTAGGGCTTAAGGTGATCGTGGAGCCAGTGTTGGTATAGTTCCAATCAGTTTTTTCTTCGGTATGGGTTGTTTTTTCCTTGCGTTGGGTATAAGGATCGTTGGGGATTTCCGCGAGATAATTAGGTACGAGAGTTTCTAGATGATCGCTGGCGGGATAAGCACTATTTTCATAAGCATAAATTAGTAAAGCATTTTTGATAAGGCTAAGTTGACTTTGGAGTTTTTCGGGAGCCGGATACATAAAAAGGGTAAAGGTACGTGTGATAGATTGGTTTTTAGAATTAAAAATTTTTAGGTCGATTTTGACCTTGTTTCGTGGTGTCTGTCCATCGAATTCTGCGTTGTCAGTAAAATTAATTAATATATTGGCGTTTTCTTTTAAAAATGTAGTAGTGATAGTTGCTTTGCGATTATAGCCGACATTGCTGAATTCATTAGCCCAAATTACGGCAGGATCATAAGGATTATTGGGAAATTCCGGATTAGAGGTATCTACGTTACGAATCCAAAATCCTAAGCTTTTAACTTGGGCATATTTAGTATTTAATAGTAAATTTATCTTAAGGTTTTCTGCCAGATAAGCGGAAGAAAGGTTAGTAGGGACAAACATTTGGATAGCTACTAATAAAATGGTAGAAATGATAGCTAGGGAGATGATGATTTCTATTAAAGAAAAGCCTGAGTTTTGCTTTTTTTTAAAAAACATAACCAGTATCCGGGATAATGTAAATAATTTCTTCTAGATTGGAAGAAGCTTGTAAAGTTATGCTTCTGGTGATTGTGATTTGATCTTCCAGACTTTGTAGTGGAAGATCTGATTGTGGGTCTTCATAAGGTGTTCCGTCTGTATCAAAAATGATTTGATTGTCTGCTAGCGTGGTATTTATAATGGCGATGTTGTCGGGAATTTGACTGAAGTTGGTTTCAGTTAAGATCCAAAGGTTTTGAGTAGAATGTTTTTCATAAATAGTATAATCAGGAAAAATGATTTTTTGAGGTAATTGTTTTTGAATCG
>JABGVJ010000117.1 GCA_018646105.1 bacterium | reverse complement strand
CGAGTTGTCCGGGATGTGGCCGGACAGACAGTAAAAGATTTATCACGCTGGCCAAAGAAGTAAATGGATATATTGATCGGCATCTTGATGATTGGAAAAAGAAATATCCTGGCGTGGAAAAACTAACTATTGCGGTGATGGGCTGCGTGGTCAATGGGCCAGGGGAAAGTAAGCATGCGGATATTGGGATTAGTTTGCCGGGAAATCAGGAAGAGCCTATTTGTCCGGTATATATTAAAGGAAAGCTATATAAAAAATTAACTGGAGAAAATGTTAAAGAACAGTTTCTCCAGATATTAGATGAGTTTGTCAAAAATTTAAAGGTTTGAAAAGGGGGCTAGTCCACCGCCTCCAATACCTCCAGCAGCTATGCGGTTTTCTATTTTGTTGATATTTGTTTCTGAGTTATGTTTTTTTGCTGTGGGGATAATGAGGGTTTGAGTGTCTGGAGTGTCTTCGACGATACGTAGGTTGAGGTTTTTAGGAGTTTCGATACCTTCTTTTTTTAAGACTTCTTTAGGGTTTGCGATGAGATTTTTTTTGTAGTTTTCGTCTGCCCAGGCTTTGGCAATAATCTTTGTCCATATTTTATTAAATTTTTCGTTTTTGTTGGTCATTTTTTTTACTCCTTTTTTATATTTTTACCTTATTCTATATATACACCCTTTTTTTTAGAAATATACATAGAAATTTTTCGTTATGGCATAATATGGTGATTTGTGAGAAGCAATTAGAAAAAACAGATAAGAGATTTTTGTTTGTTTGTTATATAATAAAGGTTATGAATACAGAAAAGGGTAGATTGGTTTTTAGTTGCGATAAAAAAGAACTGGTGTTGTTGGAAGATACGGTTCGTAGCTATTGTAAGACTTTAGATTTTGGTCAGGATTTAAGAGCTATGATTATAGGCTCTGTATTGGAAGCTTGCGAAGAATTGATAAGGATTAGTGAAGAAAAGGGTAGGGTCAAAGACTTTGAAGTGAGTCTGGACTATAAAGACAAGGCTATTAAAATTCAAATAATATATGACGGGAAAATCCCATTTGATCCACAGGATTTGGAAGCATATAAAGGGCCTCTTTTTCAGAAAGATATGGAAGATTTGAGTTTGGAGGCGTTGTGGCTGCATTTGATTAAGAAAAGAATGGATATATGTGTTTTTAGGGTGGCTGGTGCTAAAAAGATTTTGGAAATGGTAAAATATCAAAGAGCAAAAGGCCAAGAAAAACAAGCTTGGATTATGGGGATTACGCCTTTGCTAAGAGATGATTTGCAATTAGATATTAAATATGACAAACATAAAAAAGTAGAAAACGCTGTGCTTTCTGATGAAAAAACCGGAAATGTTTTAAAATTGGATGCTAGTGGGGTTTTTATTATACAGAAAATGGATGGTAAACATACGTTTAATGATATTTATTTTGAACACATTGATAAACTTGGTTTGATTTCGCCGGAACAATTGCAGTTTATTTATGAAAAACTTTTAGAAAGTAAGATGATTGAAAGAAGGAAGAGAAAACGGAAAGAAAATATTTTTAAACGTATTTTAAAAAATTTGATTAGTCCTGATTTTTCTATTCCTTATGCAAATGAAGTGGTGAGTTTTGTTTATAATAGGTTTAAATTTTTGTTTAACCCATGGGGCGTTGGTGTTTTGGTGTTGATAGGGGTATCTGGGTTTTGGCCTTTTATACAAAATGAAGCACGGTTTAGGGTAGTGCTGAACCAATGGGGCCGGATTTTTACCGAATATCCCATAGCTATTTTATATATTTATGTGATTATGTTGGGCACGGTGGTTTTGCATGAATTGGCGCATGGTTTAACTTGCAAGCATTATGACGGACGTGTAGACAAGATGGGGATTATGTTTTATTTGGCTATGTTTATTTTTTATTGTGACACAACCTCTTCCTGGAATTTCAAGAAAAAAAGCGAAAAAGTTATGGTTTCTTTGGGTGGGCCCATTATTAGTTTTGCGATATTGGGAGTTATTTGTTGGGTTTTTGGCCTGATGGCTGGAACCAATGTTTTTTTGGAGACGGTATTGGTGACCTTGATTATTCTGGAAGCTTTTGGGCTGGTGATGAATTTTAACCCTTTTATCAGGATGGATGCTTATTATATGTTAATGGATTATCTGGAATTTCCGAACTTAAGAGCGCGTTCTTTTGATTATTTGGAAGAACAATTTTTAAGGCTTTTTGGGATTAAACCTAGAAAAGAAACCTTGAAATCAACCAAAAGAGATAAAATTATTTTTTGGATTTATGGAATTTTGGGTGCTCTGGTAAGTTTGTTTTTTGTGGTGTGGCCATTGTATCGATACGGAAGAATTTTAATATATAGCGAAAATCTTTCGGGTATGGCTATTTTTGGTATGGTCATGATTGCTTTGATTTTGATAAATTTGTCTCGCCAAACTTTTTCTAAAGTTAAAGCGGTGAGGTATAGAGAGTATAAGCTGTAGCTTGTTTAGAAAATTAGAGAATTTATAAAACTTTGAACTGAATTTATCCCATTTTTTTTTATTTTTTCAATGATGGCGCTACCGATGACAGCAATGTCCGCGTGGCCAATGAGGGCTTGATAAATTTTTTTAATACGCCTTTTTAGGCTATTGTCAGGTTATGGCCGGCGGCTAGGCGTTTTTCTATTTTGTTGATATTTGTTTCTAAGGTGTATTTTGCTGTGGGGATAACGAGAGTTTGAGTGACTGAAGTATCTTCAATGATACGTAGGTTGAGGTTTTTTGGGGTTTCGATTCCTTCTTCTTTTAAGACTTTTTTAGGGTTTTTTATAAGTTTTTTCTTATAGTTTTCGTCTGCCCAAGCTTTGGCTACAATATTTGTCCAGATTTTTTGGAAGTCTTTGTTTTTGTTGGTCATTTTTTTAGCTCCTTTTTTTTTAAAAATATTTTTAATGATAAAACAAGATTTGTAGAAAACCTAATTTTCACAAAATATTTAGCATGCTAATTCTTTTATAAATCTCTGAACTGAATTTATCCCATTTTTTTTTATTTTTTCAATGATGGCGCTACCGATGACGGCAATATCGGCATGGCCAATGAGGGCTTGAACGTGTTCTGGTTTGGAAATGCCAAAACCGACGGCGATGGGTACGGAAATATAGCGGCGGATTTTTTTGAGGTAGTTTTTTAAATCTGGTGCAATTTGGTTTTTTGCGCCT
>JABGVJ010000115.1 GCA_018646105.1 bacterium | reverse complement strand
ATATGGCAAACAATTATTAGATAAAGTTTGGGAAAAGTTTAGCAATCAAGAATATGATAATCTCAACCTAGCTACCTATAAATTTCAAGCCCCTGATTTTTATCAAAAATGTGGTTTTGAATTGGAATTTGTGAGAAAAAATGAGAAAAATCCCAAATTGAATAAATACTTTTTTATTAAGAGGTTTTAAAACAGATAGGCGTGATGATGAATTATAGATAAACCAAAAATGTGTGTAACGAATTGCATAGAAAAAAAACTACCTTGACATTGACTCGTATTATTGATTAAATTGGGGTTACATTGGACCAAAATGAAGTTTAAACTAGGGTTACATTGGATCTAAACTGGGACTACAATGCTTATCAAAAAGAGAGGGTACTCTATAAAGGATGTTTAATAGAAGTATTTTAAAACAATTACAAGTATGGGCAGATAACCCGGACCGAAAACCTCTAGTTTTAAGAGGAGCAAGACAGGTTGGAAAAACAACTACGGTTGAAATGTTCTCTAAAAATTTTGATACCTATATTTACCTCAACCTAGAAAATATAGATGACAAAAAAATATTTGAACAAAACTTAAATATAAAAAATTTGATTTCAAGCATATTTTTATACAAACAAAAAGAAAAAAAAGGACGTTGCTTAATTTTTATTGATGAAATTCAATATTCTTCCGAAGCGATTAAAATGCTACGTTATTTTTTTGAAGATGCAAAAGAGCTATTTGTCATCGCCGCCGGCTCTCTTTTAGAAACATTACTTGATAACAAAACAAGCTTCCCTGTTGGCAGAGTAGAATATCTTTTTATGCATCCTTTAACTTTTCAAGAATTCTTAGCCGCTACGAATAATTCTAAAGCATTAGAAGTTTACAACACTGTTCCTTTTCCAGATTATGCCCATACTACATTGCTAAACTTGTTTCATAAATATACTTTATTAGGAGGCATGCCTGAAGTAATAAAAAAACACATTAAAGATCCAGAAGATATCGTGTCTTTAAATTCTATATATAACAACCTTTTAACAAGCTATCTTGATGATGTGGAAAAATACGCCAAAAACCAGACCATGGTTAATGTTATAAGACACGTCATACACCAGGCTCCTTATGAATCAGGTAAAAGAATCAAGTTTCAAGGTTTTGGTAATTCTAATTATAAATCTAGAGAAATAGGAGAAGCTTTAAGAACATTAGAAAAAACCATGCTAACTAAACTCATCTATCCTAGTACCTCAGCTTCTTTACCTATTATTTCAGATTATAAAAAAAGTCCTAAACTACAATTTCTTGATACAGGTTTTATAAATTATTTAGCTGGTTTACAACAAGCTTATTATTCTTTAAGTGATTTAAATGCCATTTATAAAGGATTAATCGCAGAGCATATTGTTGGACAAGAATTAATTTTTTTAGACCTATCTTTAAATAGAAGTTTAAATTTTTGGGTTAGAGAAAAAAGACAATCAAGCGCTGAAGTTGATTTTATTATTCCATATAAAAATTATATAATACCAATAGAAGTGAAGGCCGGGGCAACCGGGACTTTAAAATCACTCCATCAATTTATTGAAGAAACTAAAGTTCCCTATGCGATAAGATTATATGCAGGAACTGTTAAATTAGACAAAACAAAAACAATACAGGGAACTCCTTTTACTTTAATAAATCTTCCGTATTTTTTAACTTCAAAAATAAAAGAATATCTTAATTTTTATATAAAATAACACCAGCCGAAACCATGAAAAAACAAATATGCACTTTATTAAACAGTAAAACTAAAAAATCATTAGACTTAGAGCAAGTTTTAATCAAAACTCCACGCTTGATTTTAGAACCTATATCCTTGGACTATAAAGATATAATATTTGAAAATTTCACTAAAGAAATTACCAAATTTATGGTACCTAGCCCGAGTAACGACATTTCAGTTACGATTGACTTTATCAACTTATCTATCAAACAAAGAAAAAAATGTACGGATTTGGTTTTGGTAATCTTAAACAAACAAACCAAGGAGTTTTTAGGTATTTGCGGCCTGCATACTCAGAATAAAAAAGAACAACCTGAGTTGGGAATATGGTTAAAAAAAGCAGGGCACGGAAATGGGTTTGGTAAAGAAGCTATTCAAGGCTTAACGCAATGGGCAGAAACATACTTAGATTACGATTATCTTATTTATCCGGTTGATAAACAAAACATTCCTAGCTGCAAGATCCCCGAATCAATGGGTGGAGTGATTTATAAAGAAGGAAAAATCCAAACTCCGGATGGTCGCATTTTGGATGAAGTAGTATATAAAATCAAAAAAACGAATAAAATTAATCTGGAAATTCAACAAGTTTTACCTGATCATACAAAGCAATGGCAAACATTTTTGAATTTAACT
>JABGVJ010000063.1 GCA_018646105.1 bacterium | reverse complement strand
GCCATGGCCTATCAAGGTAAAGATATGGAATCTATCTTTTTTTCTTTAATACCCGCGCGTAAAAATGAAATGAATGCGGCAATGTTTAGCTCTGTTGATCAACAGTTGTCTAGACTTACAGATGATTTTGTTTGGGATAATGAGATCATGCTGCAAAAATTAAAACAGTTTCAAAAAACAATTTATTTAATCGGCTTGATACCGCCCCTTCTAGAAAAACAAATTCTCAAATTAAAGAACCCTAATCTGCAAATAATTAAGAAACCTTTAGCCGCTTCTGCCTTGGCCTTTATGGCTCAGGATAATTTTAAAAATAAACAAGAAGGAAACTATCTTTATACCCACCCTCGTTATTCGCATCAACCAAATATCGGTAAACCTAAAAAAAAAGTAATCACAGATTAATTTACAGGTGCGATGAATCGCGTCTCATTCAGATACATTGAGAAAAATCAAAGAATAATCCTAAGAACAAAAATTCCAAGCACGAAAAAAAATAATATTTAATTTCCATCAGGTATAAAAACTCAAAAGCTAACGTAAACTTTATAGTTGCCCTACATATTGCATAACTAAAAAATTAGGAGTATATTTAAAGCGGGGCAAGAGACCTAGATAAGATGAAATTAAATTAAGGAAATTTTTTATGAACATACAGGATAAAGATAAGCAAATAGTTATCTATCAAGCGGAAGATGGGCAATTCCAATTAGAGGTTAATTTGACAAACGAGACGGTTTGGCTAACACAAGAACAAATGGCCAGTCTTTTTAAGAAAGCACGCACTACTATTACGGAACATGTTAATAATATATTTAAAGAAGCAGAATTAGAGGAAGTAGCAGTATGTCGGAAATTCCGACATACTGCCGCAGATGGGAAAAACTATGAAACTAAATATTACAATTTAGACGTTATTATTTCTGTGGGTTACCGTGTCAGGTCTAAAAGCGGAACTCAATTTCGAATTTGGGCTAACAAGATTCTCAAAAATTATTTAATCCAGGGATATGCTATCAATGAAACGCGCCTAAAAACACAGACAAAAAGAATCCGGGAACTGGAAAATACGTTAGGCCTACTTTCCAATGTGGTAAAAAATAAGCAATTAAAAAAAGATGAAGCCATTGGCTTACTAGAAATTATTACGGATTATACATATGCCTTAGATTTACTAGATAAATATGATCATCAAGCATTAGAAATCGAAAATACAAATACGTTTGAAATTTTCAAGATTACTTATAATGAGGCGTTAGCCGCTATTAAAATGTTGAAAAATAAATTTGGGGATGCCGAAAAAATTCTTTTTGGCCGAGAAAAAGACAAATCTTTTAAAGGTTCTTTATATAATATTTATCAAACATTTGAGAGCCGAGATTTATATCCTAGTGTTGAGGAAAAAGCGGCTCATTTACTATATTTTATAATCAAAAATCATTCTTTCACAGATGGTAATAAAAGAATTGGCGCCTTTCTTTTTATTTGGTTTTTAGAAAAGAATCATTATCTCTATTCTTTAAATGGTAAAAAAAGGATCGAGGATAATGCTTTGGTCGCGATTTGTCTTATGACTGCTGAAAGTAAGTCAGTAGAAAAGGAGATTATAATTAAATTAATTGTGAATTTAATAAACAAAAGGAATGCCTAGTGCATTGTCATAATCACAGATTAATTTAGCCCCCCTACAAGGTTTTCGATCAGTGCTTAATTTTCTAAGCTGTTATATAATAAATAATTATGAATAAATATCTTTGTATTCACGGTCATTTTTATCAACCTCCCCGCGAAAATCCTTGGTTAAATTATGTTGAACAAGAAGTCAGCGCAAAACCTTATCATGACTGGAACGAGCGTATTCTTAATGAATGTTATGCTCCTAATGCTGCGGCCAGAATTACAGATGCAAAAGGTAAAATCTTAGAACTTATCAATAATTATGAATATATCAGTTTTAATTTTGGGCCTACTCTTTTAAATTGGCTAGAAAAAAATGATGCGGAAACATATCAGCTGATTTTGGAGGCTGATCAAAAAAGTCAAAAACGTTTTTCCGGGCATGGGAATGCCCTTGCTCAAGTTTATAATCATATTATTATGCCGCTAGCTACCCGACAAGAAAAAATAAATCAGATTGTCTGGGGAATTCAAGATTTTCAGGCTCGTTTTCAGCGCCAGCCCGAGGGTATGTGGCTAGCTGAAACAGCCGTAGATACAGAAACCTTGAGCTTACTAGCCGAAAACAATATCAAATTTACCATTTTGTCACCATATCAAGCAGCTAAAATTCGCAAAATTAGCAAGTCTTCTAAAACTACTAATTTTGAAAATGTGTCAGGCGGAAAAATAGATACCACACAACCATATAGAGTTTTTTTGCCGCATAAAAAATATATCGATATCTTTTTTTATGATGGTCCGGTTTCCCAAAAAATCTCCTTTGGCAATGCTTTGCAATCGGCACAAAAGTTTATTGCCAATCTAATGAATAGCTTTACTGGTAAGCGTAGCCGACAATTAGTAAATATCGCCGTAGATGGCGAATCATATGGACATCATAAAAAATTTGGCGATATGACTCTGGCTTTTTCCATAGAAGAAATTCAAAGAAAAAATTTAGCTATTCTTACTAATTATGGCGCGTATTTAGCGCAGAACCCGCCTCAATACGAAGTGCAAATTATAGAAAATAGTTCGTGGAGCTGCTCACATGGTGTTGAACGCTGGCGCTCTGATTGTGGCTGTGCCGTGGGTGGTTTGCCAGGCTGGAACCAAAAATGGCGCGCACCTTTAAGAAAATCTTTAAGTTCTCTAAGAGATCATAGTAGTTCAGTTTTTATGAAGGAAATGAAAAAGTATACTAAAGAGCCTTGGCAGGTTTTTCAGAATTATTATCAAATAGTGCACAGTAACGATCAAAAATTGCAAGATCAATTTTGTGCACAATATAAGGTAGATATTAGTTTAAATTCGCCTCAAAAAATTGTCTTTTTAAAACTTTTACGTATGCAATATTATACAATGTTAATGTTTACTTCCTGTGGCTGGTTTTTTGCAGACATTACAACCATTGAGACTTTACAAATTTTAAAATACGCAGCCATTGTCTTAGCCTACTTAAAAGATTTTGGTGTGGATGAAACAGAATCTTTTTTAAAGCTTTTAGCAAACGCACATTCTAATCTGCCAGAACAAGGTGACTGCCGTACCATTTTTCAAAAAAACGAACAGAACTCCAGGGTAGATTTTTCTAGAGTCGTAGCAAATTTTGCTATTCAACAGATTTTTGCCGCGAAAACTAAATCTAAATCTTTTTACACTTATCAGATTACTTGTGGTGACGAAAACCGTTATGCTAAAAACAATACGACCCTGATTATCGGTAATGTTAGCGTTACCCAGCAATTAATAGCAGAAACCCAAGAATATGTTTTTGCAGTTTTATATTATGGAGGTATTGATTTTTATTGTTCGGTCTTGCCCTATAAATCAATGGCCGAATACCAACGTCTAAAAACCAAATTATTTACTATTTATCAAAAACAAGCCCTTACGCAACTTATCCAAACCCTGTTTACGGAATTTGGTAATTATTCCTATGGTTTAAAAGATCTTTTAATAGACCATCAAAAAAATATTTTTGAACATATTATGCAAGGTGAATTTGAAAAATTGGATTCTTTACTCAAAGAGACTGCCCAAAACAGTTTTGATGTTTTGGATTATTGTTTGCAAAATAAAATATCCGCGCCTAAACTATTAACCGTAGCTAATGAATATGTTTTAAAAAACCAGCTTAAAAATTTGTTTAGCGGTAAGTTTGAAGGGTATGAAATTTATAAATATACCCAGAAAATTATGGAGTTAAAAGATAGTTATGGTTTTAGTGTGGATATTAGCGACCAGAAAATTAGCATTGAAAAGTTTTTACTTACGGTATTAAAAAAATATTTTGAGCATCCTGATTCCAAAGCATTTTTAGCTGAATTTATTTATACTTTTAAAGCTATTTTATTGTTACCTATAAATATTAATTTATGGCGTATTCGTAATCAATGGTATTATTTTTTAAGTGATACTCACAAAATTAAAAATACGCCTTTATTTAAGATGTTTGAAGAAATTAACGAACTTCTAAATATTGATTTTGATTTAAAATATAAACCATTCGTAAAAGATTAAAAGGAGTGAAAAATGAAATCTTGTCTTAAAAAAATTGTTTTCTTTTTAGTTCTAGTTCTGATAGGGCAACCCTGTTTTGGGGAAGACCTATTACATGACACGCTGAAAAATGGATTTGGCATTACCGCTTTTGGTATGGGTAGTGCATACACTGGTTATGCCGCAGGCGCAGATTCTATTTTTTATAATCCGGCCGGTACAGTTATTCCAGGTGTGATGTATAACTATTTAAATTGTGATTATAATCAAAAAGTTTATAGCGCGTTTAATGGCTATTCTTTTTATGTCAGTCCTTTTAATTTTGGGTATTGGCAAAAAGAAAATGCCCAAGCGCAAAAAGTAGAAGTTACGGCTTTTAGTTTAGCCAGAAGAAGTCAAAACGGTATTAATTGGGGGGTAACCTATAAATCTATTCAGGAAACCACTAATCAGACCACAACATCTACTTGGAGTTCGGATTTTGGTTTATTAGTCCATTTTACTCCTTGGCTTAATTTTGGGCTTAACCTCCAGGATATTTTAGGTAGTAACACTTCCCTGACGCCATCTGGTCGACTTGGTTTTGCTATGGCTACGCAAAAAAGAGATTTTATTTTAACTACTGATTTAGTTTATAAAAAAGGCGATACCGCGAGCATTTTGGAAACCAGACATGGTTTGCAATACCGGTTAACCCCGGGTATTACAGTAAGAGGTGGCTTTAAAGGTCCTAGATTAACCGGTGGGTTATCCATTGCTTTACCTATTGTAGATGTTAATTACGCGTATCAGGCCGCGTACGGATCAGAAGGCGCTGTCTATATGCTAGGTTTCAAATTAGGTAAAGGATTAGTCACACAAAACAGGCAGCGATACGCTCTTTTAAAAAAAAAAGAGTTCGTTGAATTTAGTATTGACCAAAATTTAATTAGTGGTAAATCCCAGGTTACTCTTTTTAATGGTCAAAAAATTGGTAGTAACGACCTTTTAGCTATTTTGGATAAAGTAAACAGGGATCCTTCTAGTAAAGGTTATGTTGTCCGCATCAATAGTCTAAACTCTTCTTTAGCAACCATTGCTTTAGTACAAGAAATTAGAAGCGAACTTGAAAAAGCGCGGCAAAACGGTAAAACCGTCATTGCTTATATAGAATCCTGGGCATCTTTACCTGAATATTATCTAGCCAGTGTTGCTGATAAAATTATTATGCCTGAATTAGGCACTATTTCTCATTTAGGCCTTAAAACAGAAATTCTGAAATCCGAAGATTTTTTTAATAAGTTTGGCATTAGCCATAATGTAATTGTGCAAGGCAAGCATAAAGCTACTTCATATCCTATGGAAAAAGCTTTAACTTTAAGTGATAAAACGCAAATGGTTTCTTTAGTTAATAACCTATATCATCAAGTTTTGTTAGACATTAAAGAAGATCGTGACCTGGATTGGGATAAAATCAGCCAGGTTTTTGACGGCAGATTATTGAGTGCTACTGAAGCACGGGATATAGGTTTGGTAGATGAACTAGGCTTTTTTGAAAAAACCAAAGAAATTGTTCAGGAAAAAGAAGCGTATAGGCCTTTAGCTAGTTATGCAAATACTTATCAACCAAGCTATCTATTTGCTTTTAATAAAATTGCTATTATAGAGATCGATGGTTCTATTGGACTAGGTCGTAACCAAGATGGTTTTCTTTTTGGTGAAAAAGTTACTGGTGCTGATGAAATAAACGCCATTATTGAGCTTGTGGCTAAGGATCCTACCATTAGAGGTGTTGTTTTAAGAGTGAATAGCTCGGGCGGTACTTTACTTGGCGCAGACCGTATATATACTGCTATAGAAAAATTAAAGCAAAAAGGTAAGCTGGTATATACTTCTATGGGCAATATGGCTACTTCTGGAGGTTATTATATTGCTTTAAATTCAGATGAAATCGTGGCTAATCCCGCGACATTAACAGGTAGTATTGGCGTGATTTCTATTTATACCAGTATGGAAAGATTTAATAAAATTTTAGGCCTCAAATATGAAAGTGTTAAAACCGGTAAATATATGGATATAGGTTCTCCAAACAAAAAATTAACTAAAGAAGAATCTGAAATGCTTTTAGCAAACCAGAAAGTTACATATAATCATTTTGTAGCTAAAATTAAAGAAAATCGCCAAATTTCAGATCAGCAAATAGAAGAAATCGCCCAAGGGCAAATGTTTACAGGTGAAGAAGCGTTAGAACTGAAATTAATTGATAAATTAGGGAATTTAAATGACACCATAGGGTTTCTTAAAAAAGAGGCAGGGATTACAGGTCAACCGGAAATTGTTATTTATCGTTCCCAGCCAGACTTTTTGAAATTTTTCAGGGGGTTATGGTAATGTCCAAAATTTCAGTTGGTATTCTAGGGGCTACCGGTAGCGTAGGACAAAAATTTATTGAATTATTACAAAATCATCCGGACTTTGAGATTACCGCCTTGGCCGCTTCCTCACGTTCCGCAGGTAAAACTTATCAAGACGCTGTAAATTGGTTCATGGCTACACCTATTCCAGAGCATGTGAGAAATATGAAAGTAAGTACATGCGAACCTAACCTAGATTGTAAGATCGTGTTTTCTGGTTTGGATGCTAGTGTAGCCGGTGAGATTGAAACTGCTTTTGCCAAAGCCGGGTATATCGTAGTCTCCAATTCGCGTAACCATCGTTTTGATGCGGATGTGCCGCTTATTGTACCGGAAATCAACCCGGAACAGTTGAGTCTGACCAAAAAACAAGCGTATGGTAAAGGCTGCATTATTACTAATCCCAATTGTTCAACCATTGGTTTAGTGATGGCCTTAAAACCTTTATTGGATAATTTTGGTTTAGAGTCAGTTAATGTGGTTACATTACAAGCTTTGTCTGGAGCTGGGTACCCAGGTATTTCTTCCTTGGACATTATTGATAATGTATTGCCTTATATTAAAAACGAAGAAGAAAAAATGGAAACTGAACCCTATAAAATTCTGGGCACTAAAGATTTTAAAATTAGCGCAACCTGTAATAGGGTAGCGGTCATTGATGGGCATACTGAATGTGTTGCTGTGAAATTAAAAAATAAAGCGCGTAAAGAAGATATAATTAAAGCCTGGCAAGAGTTTAGAGGTAAACCTCAAGAGCTTAATTTACCTACTGCTCCTCTAAAACCTATACATTATTTTTCTGAAGATAATTTTCCGCAACCCAAATTACACCGTAATCTGGATAAAGGTATGGCGGTCAGTATCGGTCGCCTCCGTCCTTGTCCGATTCTGGATTATAAATTCACGATTCTTTCGCACAATACCATTCGCGGTGCTGCTGGCGGCGCTATTTTAAATGCGGAACTATTTATTAATAAAATTAGTTAGGATAAAATATGCCTTTTGAAAAAAAACATCGTTGTTGCCGGCCTTTTAACGGAGTGAGATTTTTTAAGCCTCAAGGTATCCCCTTGCGCGGGCTAGAAATCTTGCGCCTTGAACGTGATGAACTAGAAGCTATTCATTTATGTGATTATGAAGGGTTAAATCAAGCCGAGGCAGCCAAAAGAATGAAAATATCTACAGGTACCTTACAAAGATTGCTTTATTCAGGACATAAAAAAATTGCTGATGCTTTATACGAAAGCAAGGCTCTTCAAATTGTAGATACTGATTATATTTCTCCAAATTAAATTCCCCTTGACTCCTAAATTTTAGAAGCATACTATATGTGTATATACTCATATAAAAGGAGGCGTTTATTATGCCAGCAGGAGATAAAACAGGACCAAGAGGAGACGGGCCACTAACAGGACGAGGTTTAGGAAACTGTGTAAGTAGCGAAGGGTCTCAAAAAAAAGGTTTTTTGGGGTTTTTAGGCAGAGGTTTTGGTCGAGGTCGTGGCGGTCAAGGTCAAGGTCGAGGTCGAGGTTTTGGATTAAAATTTTGGCAGAGAAGAGGAGAGTAAATTGAAAATAGCAATTTCAACAGATAATGGTTCTGTGTCAGAGCATTTTGGACGTTGTCCGGAATTTACGATTGTGACCCTAGAGAATAATCAAATAATCGAACAAAAAAGTATCGCAAATCCAGGGCATAATCCAGGTTTTTTACCGGAATTTTTAGCTAAATTAAATGTGGAAGCGATCATTGCTGGAGGAATGGGACAAAGAGCTTTAGATTTATTTGCCCAACAAAATATTAAAGTAATCGTTGGGGTTAGTGGAAAAATAGAAGATGCTATCAAAAAGCTTTTAGAAAATCGTTTAGAAGGTGGAGAAAGTCTATGTAATCCTGGCGCTGGCAAAGGCTATGGTTTGGATAAAACAGAATGTACAAATACAGAAGCAGAAGAAAAAGAAGAATGCCATCACGCCAAAGTTAACGGACAAGTATGTGTTACAGCACAAGGCGATAATTTGGAAGCTACTATTGACCCCCGGTTTGGGCGATGTGCTTATTTTATTTTTGTTGATCCTGTAACGTTAGAATATGAAGCTATGGCAAACCCTAATAAAGATTTAATGGGAGGCGCTGGTATTCAGTCAGGACAGCTGGTCGTAGAAAAAAAAGTTACAGCTGTTTTAACCGGCCATGTAGGGCCAAATGCTTTAAAGGTTTTAAAAGAAGCCGATGTAACGATTATTGATAATGTATCCGGGACTGTCCAAGAAGCGATTCGTCAATATGATAATCTCAGTAGCTAGTGGTAAAGGTGGTACTGGAAAAACAACCATAGCTACGAATTTAGCCTTAAGTTTAGCAAATGTACAATTATTGGATTGTGATGTTGAAGAACCTAATGCCGCCATATTTATACAGCCAGAAATAGAAACAAGTGAAATAGTCAGTATCCCTATTCCAGAAATAGATCAGGTAAAATGTAATTTATGTGGTAAATGTGTAGACGTTTGTGCTTTTAATGCCATAGCAAAAGTAAAAGATAAAATAATGGTATTTTCTGACCTTTGTCATGGATGTGGTTCTTGCACTTATTTTTGTCCTCAAAATGCTATTAAAGAAGTCCATAAAAGAATTGGCGTAGTAGAAAGCGGAGCCAAAAACAATTTAGGCTTTATGCAAGGAAAATTAGACATTGGCCAGGCTATGGCTCCGCCCTTAATTAAAGCCGTAAAGAAAAATATTCAGCCAGATAAAATCAATATTATTGATGCTCCGCCAGGGACATCTTGTCCGGTTATTACTGCCATAACAGGTAGTGATTTTTGCGTACTGGTCACAGAGCCTACGCCATTTGGCTTAAACGATTTAAAGCTTGCTGTCCAAGTTTTAAGAAAAATGGAAATCCCCTTTGGAGTAGTTATTAATCGTTCTGATTTAGGCGATGAATCTGTTCAAGATTATTGTAATACAGAAGATATTTCTATTTTAATGCAAATACCTTTTTCCAAAAAAATAGCTAAAGCTTATTCTAGAGGGCTCCCTATTATCAACGAATACCCGGAATATAAAGCTAAGTTTAAAGATTTATATCAAAAAATAAAGGAGAAGATTGAAGATGCATAAAAAAACAAATGTATTAATAATTGGAGGAGGCCCCTCTGCCATCGTAGCTGCTATCACAGCAAAAAAGAGACATAAAGATAAAAAAGTAACTGTGATCAGAAATTTCGAAAAAGCCCTTATCCCTTGCGGTATTCCTTATATTTTTGGTTCTTTAGAATCAGTTGAACAAAATCTGATTCCTGACAAAGTCTTATTAGCTAATGATATTGAATTGATTATTGACGAAGTTATACTCATAAACCAAACCAAAAAGACTGTACATACAAAAACAGGAGTGTTTTTTAGTTACGAAAAATTAATTATAGCGACAGGCTCATTACCAATCCAGGTACCTATTGAAGGTGTGAATTTGCCTGGCGTATATGAAATTCGAAAAGACGTGGCCTATTTAAAAATGCTCAAAGAAAAGTTATTAAAAACAGAAAGAGTGGTTATTATTGGTGGCGGTTTTATTGGTATTGAAATGGCGGATGAAATCAATAAAATGGGTAAAAAAGTAACTATTGTTGAGGCTTTGCCGCATTGCTTGGAAATGGCTTTTGATGAAGAATTTTGTATCGAAATGGAAGAAAAATTAAGGCAAAAAAATATTGAAATCAAGACCAATACCAAAGTCATCAAAATTATAGGAGAAAGTAAAGTTGAAAAAGTTTTGCTTTCTAACAAAGAGGAAATTTCCGCAGACGCAATTATTTTAGCAATAGGTGCTGTCCCCAATACTAAATTAGCACAAGAAGCGGGTTTGGAAATTAATAAAAAAGGGGCTGTGGTTGTTAACGAATATATGAAAACCAGTGATGATGATATTTTTGCAATTGGTGATTGCGCGCAAAAGACAGATTTTTTTACGAAAGAAAGAATTACCACTATGCTGGCTTCCACCGCTACGTCTGAAGCCCGTATTGCCGGGTTAAACGTGTATAATTTACAGATAATTCGTCAGAATAAAGGCACTATTGGTATTTTTTCTACCAGTATTAATGAATTATCTCTAGCCGCGGCAGGACTTATTGAAAAAGCAGCCCTAAAAAATCACTTTGATATTGTGATTGGCGAAGCAATTGCGACTGATAAACATCCTGGAGCATTGCCTAATATGTTTAAAACAAAAGTTAAGCTAATTTTTTCTAAACATTCAGGCACCATCTTAGGCGGACAAATAAGTGGGGGCGTACCTATCGGTGAAATGATCAATATTGTAGGGCTGGCGATCCAAAATCAGTTAACAATTTCAGATTTAGTTACTATGCAAATAGGGACGCATCCTTTACTAACCGCTTCTCCGATTGCTTATCCTATTATCGGCGCCACGCAAAATGCTTTATCCAAGATTCATATTGAATAAAAGGATATTAAATTATGAAACAAATAGTCATTATTAGTGGTAAAGGCGGCACAGGGAAAACAATCCTTACGGGTGCTTTTGCGGCTTTAGCAGAAAACAAAGTAATTGCGGATTGTGATGTAGATGCCGCGGATATGCATTTATTATTAAAGCCAACTGTTATAAAAAAAGGAATCTTTAAAAGTGGCAAAACAGCTTTTATAAATAAAGATAAATGTATTAAATGCGGACTATGTAAAAAATTATGCCGCTATGATGCCATCAAGAATAGAGAAGTTGATGCGCTTGCTTGTGAAGGCTGTGCTTTTTGTAGTTTTGCTTGTCCAGTTGGGGCAATAGAAATGAAGGAGAACATAACTGGCGAATGGTTTGTTTCGGCAACAAGATTTGGTATATTAATACATGCAAAGTTGGGGATAGGCGAAGAAAATTCAGGTAAATTAGTTTCCTTAGTTAGAGAAAAAGCTCAAAAAATTGCTAAAATACAAAATAAAGATTTAATTATTATTGATGGGCCTCCAGGGATTGGTTGTCCTGTTATAGCCAGTATTACCGGAGTTGATTGTGCGTTAGTTGTTACTGAGCCAACTCTATCAGGCTTGGTAGACGCAAAAAGAGTCATTGAGGTCGCAAAACATTTTAAAGTTTCAGTTAAGCTAGTAATCAATAAATATGATTTAAACAAGGAAATGACTCAAAAAATAGAGAATTACTGTATAAATAATAATATTCTCTGTATTGGGAAAATTCCTTTTGATGAAAACGTGGTAAACGCCATGGTACAAGGCAAAACAATGATAGAATATTCAACTAGCAAAACTACGGATATAATCAAGAATATTTGGAAAGATTTAAAATAATTTTAAAGGATTAGAACAATGGAAACAATAAACAAACTAGCAACTTTAAAATGTCCTCAAGAGGTTATTAATCTTTCAAATGATACTAAATATTTTGGCCGGATGAATGATCCCACTAGTGCAGCTTGGTTAAAAGGCCCTTGTGGAGATTCAATGGAATTTTATTTGGTAATAGAAAATAATATAATTACAGATATTAAATATTATACAGACGGCTGTAATGCTACAAAATCCTGCGGCGCTATAACTGCTTATCTTGCAAAAAATAAATCCATCGAAGAAGCATTGAAAATTTCGGCAGGTGAAGTTATGGAAAAGGTTACTAATTTACCTCAAAACCACCGTCATTGTTCAATTTTAGCAGTAAGTACGTTTTATCGAGCCGTAGCAGATTATTTATTAGCAAAATAATATTAAACTAGGCGTAAATTTTATGCAAAACACAACTATAGTTTATAAAATGAGCATATACACAATAAAGGAATGCTGAGTTTATGGAAAATGTAATCATAGCTGGCTCAGGGCCAGCAGGCTTAACAGCTGCAATATATACTGCTCGTTCAGGATTAAAGCCATTAGTTTTAAGCGGATTTATCCCTGGCGGACAATTAACTGTATCTGAAGCAGTAGCAAATTATCCTGGTTTTTTTGAGCCAATTTCAGGGCAGGAACTTATGACACGATTTAGAAAACAAGCTGAACGATTTGGTGTGAGATTTAAGGCAAAAGCAATAAAAAATGTTACAAAAACAGAAAATGCTTTGGAAGTGGATATGGGTAGCGAAAAAATAGAAACTAAAGCACTAATTATAGCAACAGGTGCCCAGGCAAGACGATTGCAAATTCCAAGCGAGCCAAAATTTTATGGCAGAGGTATATCTGGCTGTGCTGTATGTGATGGTTCATTTTTTTGTGATAAGCATGTTTTAGTGATAGGAGGGGGAGATAAAGCAATGCAGGATGCAGTGTTGCTGACTAAATTTGCTAACAAAGTTACTATTGTGCATAGGCGAGATTATTTACGAGCATCTGCCATTGAAATTGAAAAAGCAAAAAACAATTCTAAAATAGAATGGCTAATCCCTTGGATAGTTCAAAAAATACTTGGTAAGGATACGGTAGCAGGCGTTATTTTGAAAAATACTGAGACTGAAGATGTTCGAGAATTAAATTGCGAAGGAATTTTTGTCGCTATTGGACATGATCCAAAAACAGAAGCTTTCAAAGATTTAGTAAAAATTGATGAAAATGGCTTTATTTTAGTTGAACCAGGTTCTACTAGAACATCAATGTCAGGTATTTTTGCTTGTGGAGATGTATGTGATCCTGTTTATAAACAAGCTGCTGTGGCAGTTGGACAAGGCTGTATGGCGGCTCTAGATTTAGAAAAATATTTACAAAAGGAGAAATGAAAAATGTTAGATACAAATATTAAACAACTTGAAACAGAGGAAGATGTTAAAAAGGTTATAACAGAAAATGAAAATGTTATGATTTGTTGCGGAAGAATGGGGCCAATGTGTATTCCTGTTTATGGAATTATGGAAGAATTAAAAAAATCTTTTTCGCATGTAAAATTCCATGCTCAAAGTTTTGATATTCCCGGAGCAATGTTTATAAAAAAAATACCAGAATGCAGCTCATTTAGAGGATTGCCTTTTACTGTGTATTTTAAAAATGGAGAGGTAGTGGCTGCTACTACTAGTATTCAGACTAAAGAACAGGTAATTGAAATATTAGAACAAAAATTTAAGGCTTAAAATGAATAGGATAAAATGCTTTCCTATATCTTTGTCTTTGTTAAGCAGCTTTTCTATATAGTCGAAAGAGCTTTTAATAAACAAATAGGAACATCAAGAATAGTCTTGGTTTTATGAAAATAGTTAGCCCCTGGACCTATAGCTAATAAAGGTACAGGATTAAGAGTATGTCTACCTGTTGATAGGTCTTCTACATTACCATGGTCACTACTAAGAACTACGGTTGTATTATTATTTTTATATTTTAAAACAGAATTTAAGAATTGATCTAATTTTTTTAAGAATGATCCTACATTATAATAATCTTTGTGATGCCCTAATAAATCTGTTAAAAAAGTTTCATAAAAAACTAAATCGAAATTTTGAGTTAAACCAACCAAATTTTGGCCTGCTTCTTGAGGACTATAAATGGGAATATCTATTTCTGCATATTGTTTGATTAATTCATTAGTTATATCCCAAGATACAGCTTGCTGATTAAGTAAATCTTTGACGGTTCTAAAAGGTAATTTTGCTGATATAACACTTAGGGTTGAAGCAGTATGTTTTCTTTTTCCTTGTTTTACATTTTCAAAATAAGTTTTAGTATATGGATTTGCAAAAGTTACAAAACGCCCTAATTTTTTAGCTTTTTTTAAGAAAGAAGCTTGATTTAAAACTTCAATTAAAGGAGCCTTAGGATAAGCAGTAAGATGATAGCCTAGAACTTTTGCTGCGTTTACGCCTGTAAATAAACTTACCTGCCCTGTAGCGCTTTGTGGTATGCCTTGCACATCTAGCCGGGCATCTATTCCTTTAAAACATAAATCCTTCTGGTAAATTTCTTTTTGTTCTAACCAAGCATTAGCTAAATAGTGCTCTAAAAAGAAAGGTTTTAATTTAGTAAATGGATTATGAACATTATTTGTTCCTAAACCTAAACCATCAATAAATATAAAAATATAACTCATGGCTATCTTTTTTGCTAAAGCAGTTTTTTATATTTATCTGCATAATCATTAAAATTTTTTGTTTTTGCCATTTTTAAGTTTTTTCTTTTAGTTCAAAACAATTCCCATTTTTATCTTTTATAAAAATTAAGTCAGGGCTATCTCTTTTGATGTGAATAGCTTCATAATTATTTTCTTTAGCTTTTTTTAATAAAGCTTCTCTGTTGTTTACAGATATACATAAGTGAAAAAATCTTTGCTTCTCATTTTTAACCGGATTTATCGCTAATTCTAAATATAACTCATCTTTTTGACACAATAAGACAGGGATTTCTTTAGCTATATTAAAAATATTTTTAGCAAGGTTTTTGTTTAAAATAAACGATTTTGATTCCTTCATTCCAAGAATGTTTTGATAAAAATTCTTAAATTCTTCTTGATTTAATATATTAAGGGCAACGTGATTTAGTAGCATAATCTAGTTTCCTTGTTTTAAAATTGAGCAAGTTTAGTTAAGCCTCCTTTTAGGATATCAGATTTCTTAATCATTACTTTAGCTATTTTATACATATTTGATATCCCAATTAAAAAATAAACTTAAAAAATCATTATTATACTGATATAATTTGTGCATATACACATATTAAAGGATTTATTTGATTATGAAAACCTATTTAAATTGCATTCCTTGTTTTTTTTAAATAGTGATAAAAGAATTGATGATATTAAAGTATAATTACATTAATGAACAAAAAAAATAGATTATTATTATTATTATTATTTATTTTACTTCAAAGCAATTTTTTATTTGCCCAAAATACTATTTCTTATAAAGAATTTATATCAAAGATAAAAAATCAATTACCTCAAATTCAAAAAACTCAGCTATCTATCAAATTAGCCGAAAATAAAATTAAACAGGCATCATCTATCACTGATCCAGTGCTTAATTTTAATACAAACTTAATGCAGGAATATCAATACACTGCTACAACTAGAAATTATATTCATGGATTTGGAGTTGGTGCTGAAATAACACAAAAAAATATTGAAAACGGTACAAGCCTGCAATATGGAATAGCTTCTTTCTTTGGCGATTATAAAGTTCCTCAAATATATATAAACTATTCTTATCCCTTATTTTATAATTCAGGTGGAATGCAGGATAAATTTGCTATATACGCAGCCCAAAACAATTTTGATCTAGAAAAATGGAAACAACTTGAATCTGACACCCAAATTTTGAATCAATATAAAAAACTGTATTTTCAATGGATTCAAACTAAAACCGCTATTAATTTGCTAAAAAAAAGTATTATAAATGCTAAAAACTTACGAAAAAATGCCAAAGCTAAATATAAGTCTGGTTTAATTGATTTAGATGATGTAGAAAAAACAGAAAGCCTTATCATAAAATACCAAAATCAGCTTGTACAATACCAAATTTCTTTAAATAAATTATTAGCTTCTATCAAGCCATATATAAATAATCTAAAATTAATTCCTAATGATTCTGATATGCGTGATCAAATAACTAAGATTAATACTAAAAACTTATCTGCCATGAATATTAAAAATAATTCATCTTTTAAAGTGTATGAGTTACAAAAACAATATTTTAATGAATATAAAAAAGTATTAGAAAATAGGCTTACACCAAAAACAGATTTGAATTTACAAGTTGCACTTAAAGGTAGAGATGAAAGTTTTTACCAATCAGTAAGAAATTTCGAAGACCTGGATTATTCAGCAGCAATTGTTATTTCTATGCCCATAGAAAAAGCTAAAGAAAAAGCAGATTTAGAAGCGTTGGATATCTCCACAAAACTCTTAGAACAAAATATTTTACAAAATACAAATTTGCTTCAATCTCAAAGAGAT
This sequence comes from bacterium, assembly GCA_018646105.1. Classification (GTDB taxonomy): domain Bacteria; phylum Margulisbacteria; class Marinamargulisbacteria; order JABGVJ01; family JABGVJ01; genus JABGVJ01. Next base: position 25,928 of record JABGVJ010000063.1, on the reverse strand, counting down.
CAAATTATAGCCAATATAGAGGGACAGCAAAACCAACTCATCCTATCTCAAAAAAATCTGAAAAACTTGAATAAACGGTATAAAATAGAAGCAGGCAAATATGATAAAGCACGCTTAAACCTTTCTTTTTTAATTGAGACTCAAAATGCCATTATTTCTGAAAAAATTAATACTATAAATTTAAAACTAAATATTATTTTTAATTATCTTGATTTAGCTCTTGTTAGTGGAGTGGAATAATTAGTATATGTTTACAAAAATATTAGATACCTTTATAAAACATAAGCTTATCGTAAATATTCTGGTACTTACAATTATTTTAGTAGGTATATTTAGCGTTACCAAAATCAAACAGGATGTGTTCCCTCCCACAGATATGCAAACTATGTTTATCAAGGTCCTATATCCTGGTGCTAGTGCATCAGATGTAGAAATTAATGCTGTAATTCCAATTGAATTAGCTCTAAAACAAATTAACGGGATTAAAGAATATACTTCACTCTCTCTTGAAAATGGTGCAACATTATATGTTTTTATCGATCCAGACTCTTCAGATATACAAGCCGTAAAAGATGATATTTATCGCAATATTAATACCAGTGCCCTAAAAGATATCTCCAAAGAAGTTGAGCAAATTACAATTATAGATGCTAATCCTAAATTAATGCCTATTGTTACGCTTGGTATCAGTGCTAACAATCAAAAAGAAACTTCTGAAGCAGATTTGTATAAACTGGCTGATAAATTAGAATCACAATTATTACGTATTAAAGGTGTAGCTGAAATTAGAAAGACAGGCTATAGAGAACAAGAAATCCACATAAATGTTCATCCAAAAAAAATGCAGCAATATTATGTATCGTTAAATGATGTGGTAACCAGTATTCAAAACCGTAATATTCGTTCCACAGGAGGTAGTTTACAAAGTTTGCAAAAAGAACAAACCATAGTAACTATTGGCCAATTTCAAGATCCCTTGGATGTAGGAAATGTTATTATACGGTCCAGCTTTGAAAAAAAACGAGTTTATATTAAAGATATTGCATCAATAAAGAAAAGCTTTAAAAAAAGTTCTACTTTAGTAAAGGTAAACAAAAAACCTGCTGTTGTTTTTCAAATTGTAAAAAAAGAAAAGGCGGATATTGTAGATACTGTAAAAAATGTTCAAGCTTTCTTAAATAAGAACCAAGAAAGTTTTAATGAAAAGTTTAAAGTAAATGTATTAGAGGATAAATCAAAATCTATTTCAGCGCTTTTACACGTAGTTATTTCTAATGCTCTAATCGGGTTTGTTTTAGTTTTAATCATTCTTGTTATTTTTTTGGACTTTAAAACAGCTTTTTGGACCGCATTTGGACTTCCTCTTACGCTTTTAATGGTATTTATATATATGTATTTAGCAGGGCTATCTCTTAATGTCATGACCCTTGGCGCAATTATTATGGTGCTTGGCATGATCGTTGATGATGCAATTGTTATTTCCGAAAGTATTTTTGAGGAAAGGAAAAATAATACGATAGATGCTGCGCTTATAGGCTTGAAAAGAGTCATTGCCCCAGTTTGTATTACCAGTATTACAACGATTATCGCTTTTTTGCCAATGCTGGCAGTAAAAGGGATAATGGGGAAATTCATCTGGGTTTTTCCGATAATTGTTAGTGTTGCGCTTATTGCCTCCTTGCTAGAATCTATTTTTATGCTGCCTAATCACTTATCAAACACAAAACAAGTTATAAAAGCTAAAAAAGATTGGTTTAAACCTTTTGCTGATTGGTATGAAAAGACTTTATTAAAGGTATTACGTTTTAGATATATAGTTATAATCGGTTTTATAGCTATTTTTATTGGGGCTTTATTTGTTTCCCAAAATTCTATCAAAAACTTTGTGCTGCTATGGGATGATTCTGCTGATGCTATTTTTGTTAATCTGGAAGCACCTAATGGGACTTCCTTGAAAAAGACTGAGTTTTTAACAAAAGCAATTGAAACCAAATTAACAAAATTAATATCACCTACCGAACGTATTTCTATTATTACGAATATAGGGCATCATACTGTAAAAAGATCTAATTCTAAGGGCGAACATGAAAATTGGGCACAGCTTTTAATTCATTTAGTGCCTAAAACCCAGCGGGATCGATCAGCAGCCCAAATTATTCAGGATTTAAGAAAAAAAATTAATCCTAAAAAGATAAATACTTTTAAACGTATAGGTTATAAAGAACGAGTCATCGGGCCGGCACCTGGTGAGGCAATTGATATTAAAATTATTAATAAAAATTTTGATAAATCATTGGCAGTTCAGAAAAAGTTAGACGCTTTTATATCTACAATTAAGGGGATAAAAAACTTAGATAATGACCAGAAAGGTAAAAAAGAAGAACTAACCATAAAATTTAATTATGAAAAACTAGCCCAGCTTGGCTTAACTGTGGCTCAGGTAGCTCAAACGGTGAGAATAGCGTATGAAGGACTGGAAGCAACTTCAATTCAACAGACAAACCATAAATTAGGTTTCCGGGTAAAAATTGCAGATAATTTTTCCAGAGATGAATTATTTTTAGAAAACCTATTAATACCTAATAAAACAGGCCGTTTAATTAAATTAAAAGAAGTAGCCAAAATTATACCCGGGTTTGGTAAAAGCATTATTAATCATTATAACGGTGATAAAATTATTACTATTACAGCCAGTGTTAATCCTGGCGTGATTACGGCTTCAAAAGCAACCAAACAAATTAACACGTATTTTAAAAATAAAATTAGTCCCAATTATCCTGGCACTTATCTAAAACTTGGTGGCGAGGCTAAAGAAACAAAAGATACATTAGGAGATTTAGCTATTGTGTTTGGTATGGCTCTAATAGGAATTTATTTTATTCTTATATTATTATTTAATTCCTTAACCCAACCATTATTGATTTTATTTATTGTTCCTATGGGTACTATTGGTGGACTACTAGCATTTCAGGCACATCAAATGCCTTTATCTTTTATGGGGATCATTGGCCTAATTGGTTTATCAGGCATCATAGTTAATGATGGTGTAGTAATGATTAATTTTATTAACAGTATTCGGAATAAAACTACTAATTTAGATACAAAAACTTTATACCATATAATTGCCGCAGGTGCCAAACAACGTTTAAGGCCAGTAATTTTAACCACCCTCACCACCGTTGCTGCGTTAATGCCAACTGTGTATGGCCTTGGCGGTGATGTGAAATCATTAGTGCCGGTTGTGATGGCAATTGCTTACGGATTAATCTTTGCAACATTTTTAACGCTTTTATTATTGCCTTGTTTATATTTAATTCATTTGGATATAGTAAAAGTGTTCTCAAGGAAAAAGTACTGATACAATCAAAAATATCTGGCAAGATTTAATTAAGGAGGAAAAAATGTGGAAACGAATTTTATTTGAGCTAGAAAAACATGCCCCTTTTACTATTTTTGGCGCTATTACGGGTCTTGTAATTATGCTATTTAGTCAAAACTTAAGTCCTGAAATATCATATAATATTTTTTATATTTTGCATCCTTTACATGTTGTTGTAAGCGCGGTTGTCACAACTTCAATTTATAAACTATATAATCATAATCATAAAAGTAAATTTTATTTATTAAGTTTATTTATTATTGGTTATGTGGGATCAGTTGGCATTGCCACTTTGAGTGATTGTTTAATTCCTTATTTGGGCGAATATTTACTTGGTATGCCTAATAAAGGGCTTCATATAGGTTTTATTGAAAAATGGTGGTTAATAAATCCATTGGCAATACTAGGAATACTAATCGCTTATTTTAAACCATTCACAAAATTTCCTCATGCTATGCATGTTTTACTTAGTACTTGGGCATCATTATTTCATATTATGATGGCAAAAGGGGCTGGTTTAAGTATGATTTCATATTTTATAATACTTTTTTTTCTCTTTCTAGCCGTATGGCTACCTTGCTGTTTAAGTGACATTATTTTCCCTTTAATATTTACCAAAGAAGCTAAAAAAAATGAGTAAAACAAAAACTAGCCTTGAAGAGCTAGAAGAAAATCACCAAGCATATTTACAAAGAAAAGACCTATATAAAGATAAGGGCTTAGATCAAGAACAAGCTCGAAAAAATATTATAAATAAATTAGATCCTGGACATAAACAGATTTTAGAAATTGGGACTGGTAAAGGGTATTTAACAATAATGCTCGCTCAAAATTTTCCTAAAATAGTCACCGTTGATATTGATGTTGAAGAACAACGCATAGCTAAGATGAATATAGAATATGCTGGATATAAAGATAAAGTTAAATTTGTTATATCTAATACTAAATCCTTACTCTACAAAAAAAAATCATTTGATGCTGTTGTTTCCGCTTTCACATTTCATCATTTAAAAGAACCTTATACGGTTTTAGATGAGATGATTAAGCTCACTAAACATCAGTTGATAATCTCAGATTTTAACGACTACGGTTTTTCTATTATTGAGAAGATTCAAAAACTTGAAGGTAGAAGTCATCATAGAGAATGTGGCGATTTTAATATTGTAGGAACATATCTTGAGAAAAATGGTTTTTTAATTAATGAATTTGAAGATGAGTGGCAAAAAATGTATATCGGAGAAAAAACCTCAAAAATTTTAAAAAGTATAGAACATGACTTATAATACCTATCTATGAAATATATCTTGAAAATATTTAATTTTATTATTGTTTTTATTATCTTAAGCATAAGTTTTATTTATGCCCATCCCCATCTTTTTATAGAGAGTAACCCAACATTTGTTTTTAAAGAAAATAAATTTGCTTGTGTTCAAATACAATGGATTTGGGATGAGCTGTTTTCTGATGCTATTCTTATGGATTGTGATAAAAATAATGATCTTGAGTTTGATAAAGAGGAAATAAACTCAGTGTATAAAGATTGTTTTATCAATATCCAGGAATATGATTTTTTTACGATTCTCGAAATTAATAGTAATAAAATTGAATATGATGTGACAGACTTTACAGCTACCATTGATAAAAAAACCAGAAAAGTCACTTATTATTTTAATTTTAGACCTAAAAAAGTCCCTTCAAAAATTAAACAGATAACTCTTATTCAGAATGACCCAACCATCTATACTTCCTTTCGCTCTAAAGATAAAAATGCCAAAGAATATGAATATTATGGGATTCAGTTTGAAATGGAGGTAGAATGAAAAAAAAGCCAGCCATTTTAATGCTCATTTTTATATTTTTAAGCCTACCGCTTTGGGCCGAAACTACCCCATTCATAAATCAAAATGCGCGTCCTGTCATCAAAAAAACAGTCACGCATAATCCGTCTTTTTATCGCAAATTTATTCTTCTTCAGCACAAGGGTATGACCCTGGTTCATAAAAATATCAGATATTTAAAGACAGATTTTAAACCTATAACCTATTTAACCTTAATTCTTTTTGCTTTAGGCTACGGAGCCTTTCACGCCTTAGGTCCGGGGCATGGCAAAGCTCTGGTTACTTCATATTTTTTGCATAAATCAGCTAAAATTAAAGATTCTGCGAAATTAGCTATAATCATCGCGATTATTCATAGCGGCGCTGCGCTTGTTTTGGCGGCACTCTACATGACCCTGCTTTCATCGGTACGCGGTTTTGCTCGTATCAAAATCCAGAGTTATTTTAATGTTGGCAGTGGTGTACTCATCGTACTTTTGAGTTTTTTTCTATTAACACAAAAACTTTTTAGCCGTATCAAAAAAAACGCCTCTAAACCCACCACCTCCCGTCAAAAGGATAAAGGCCTCTGGCTTGTAGGCATTTCTTCTGGCCTTGTCCCTTGTCCAGTAGCACTTACTATTATGCTTATTACTATTCCGGCCGGTCTTTTTTTTATAGGGTTGAGCGCGGTTTTGGCTATGTCTGTTTCTCAAAGCCTGGTCTTGTTTGTTTTAGGCATAATTACGATCAAGTCTCAGCATAAACTAAGTACAGATGGTTCAAGCCAATTAAGTAAACTAAAAAATATTATTAGCTCGATCCTAAGCTATGCAGGCTTAGTGTTTATCTTTTTAATAGGATTGTTTATTATTTTTAGAAATTGGCCAGGGTAAGCAGTCTGGCAAACCCTTACGTTAACCGGCCGCTTTCTTGCCGAGGTACTAGTCTCATTTGTTCAAACTTAGGGGGCTTAATCTTCTTACTACCAAGCCACATTCGGCTATGCTTAGGCACAAACATACTCGTTTCTACACGAACTGCTTCATACTCCTTTTTTTGTTTTTGCTGCTGCTGCTGCTTCTACTGCATTACTTGACTCCGCAACTCCTTTATTAGCGTCTCCAGATTGTTGCAGGCGCGTCCCTGCTCGAACAGCGATAGTAGCACTTGAATAACAACCGTCTTTCTTACACTGCAAGCTACCATCGCATCCTTGATCAGCCTATCGTCAAATCTAATTGTCATGCGTGGCTCAACACGATCAATCTGCGCGGGGAGTAACGTGGCGGGAAGAGCCATATGGAAACGCGCTGTCGGATCTAACGAGAAGCTCGGATGAAGAGGAAATCTAGGCGTGGATGAGAATGGTGGAGGGATGGGGACCATTTTAATAGGGTTATTAGTATTCTTAGGGAACGTCATCGTCCTACCTCTCCACACACAAGACCTAGGATCAGGCTGGCTAGGGCCCGAGTTTTCCACCATGTAGTGTGTTATCTTGCTGACATTTGTCTCCAATGCAGTCATCCGTGCAGCCATTCGGGAGATTGTAATGTCCAAATCTTGGAATGGCTTACCTAACTCGCCGATTTCGGTGCTGCTTATCTTTACGAGGTCCTGCACCTTGGTAGCTGTTTCGCTGAGAGCCGAAATATATAGCTGCTCTTCTTTGGCTTGCTCTACGAGTGGGTAAAGCTTTTCTATAGCTTGATTTAGGCCCTTAATAGTATCGGCAGTAGACGTTTGCTTCATATATTAAGCTATTCATTGCTTCACATAAGATATTAGGTAGATCAGAAAAGGCGATCTCTCCTCGATTCGCTATAATCTTTTTAAAACATTTATACAGCATAAACACTCCCCTTTTATTTTTTTAAAAAATTCATTCTACTTAATTATCGCATTTATTTGCCAAAAGATTTCACTTTTTTATATCGAAAAATATTTTTGTTTATTACACGCCCGTCCGGGGTAAACTAAAAAATATTATTAGCTCGATCCTAAGCTATGCAGGTTTAGTTTTTATCTCTTACAAACCCAATTTTTTTAGGATTAGCTTCTAATTTAAACATATGTTCAATAGCCTCAAAAATAACATTAAACTGCGTATCATATTTTTTTTCTAAAACATCAACTTTTTCCGCTAATTTTCCATAATTAAGCATGGCTTTGCGTAATGCAATAAAAGCCTTAATAATCAAAATATTTATATTAATGGCTTTATCACTGTTTAAGATACTAGATAACATGGCGATACCATGTTCAGTAAAAGCATAGGGTAAAGATGAAGAGTGCTTTAAAATTTGGAACCGGTCACAATTTGTGACCAGTTCTCTTTTTTCTGCTTGATTTAATTGAAACATAAACTCAAGAGGGAAACGTTTTAAGTTTCGTTTCACAGCTTGATTTAACACTTTAGTTTCAACTCCATAAAGCCCAGCCAAGTCTCTATCCAGCATGACTTTTTGTTCTCTGATCACCAGTATTTTACTAACAATTGTTTCTGTGGGTATTAGGTCTTTTATTTTTATAATCCTCCTTATTTTAACGCTTAATATAATATATTTTAAACACAAGGTCAAATAACAAATGAATTTCTAAAAAATATAACGTATGGCTATGAATTTGAAGGGGGGTAAACTAAATACAGCGATATTTGTCTGATCTCAGGTCCCTCTATAAAGTAAATTAAGTCCCCCTCTCCCGAATATAAACTAACTGAGTAATTTATTCTATTTCCACGGGAGAGGGGCTAGGGGTGAGGGCACGTGTTTCCCCGGACGGCAGTGTATAGAATAGAGAGGGGGATTTAGAGGGTGAGTGTTAATCTTAACCTTTGCGACGAAGTCGCGGGGGTGAGAGTTATTACCTCCAACTTTTCCTAATACTACTCCCAGTTTCCGAGTTATTAGCGATAGACAAGAAAACATCAATATCTTCTTTGAGCTCATCAACATGCGAAATTATACCTACGATTTTATTTTCTTGACGCAGGTTCTTCAGTGCTTCAAAAACGGTTTGCAAAGTTTCTTTATCCAAAGTACCAAATCCTTCATCTAGAAAAAAGAACATCTGATCCAAACCAGCTTGTTTTTGAATACTGTCTGATAAAGCTAAAGCCATAGCCAAAGAAGCTTGGAACATCTGGCCTCCGGACAAAGTTTTAATATGCCTGGTTTTACCATTATGTAAAAAATCTCTAATTTGAAAATTATTATCTTCAGTTAGTTCTAGTTGTAGCGCATTCTGCGTTAATTTATAAAAACGTTCATTAGCGGCTAAACAAAGATTTTGTAAATATTTGGTGGAAATAAAATTCACAAAACCATTAGCTTGAAACAGCCGTTTCAAAATTTCCAAATTTTGGCTTCGTTTTTCTAATTGTTCCTGAACATTTAATAATTTTTGCTTGCTTTTTAGGTCCATTCCCATTTTCTTGATTTCTAATAATAGGGCCCCTTTTGTTTCATGCCAATTTTTAAGCATGTTTTGTAAATTTTGTAATTCTTTTTGTAAACATGTGTGAACTTCTTTATCGTAAACTTGATCTTGGGTTTTTGCTTGAAGATTTTTCAAAGCAGCTTTTTTGGTAATTACCATATTTTTATAAGTTTCCAAAACAGCTTTTTCTTTTAGAATATTCAAATTCAAAGCTAAAGTATGCTTCACCTCATCTAAACTAAACTTGGTTTTAGCTAATCTTTGCGTAATTAAGTTTGCTAACTGTTTTTCTTCCATGGTTAATTGTTCAAGATTTTGGTTTAATATACGAACACTACCATCCAAATTGTGGATGCCTTTATTTAATAACTCTATATCTTTAGTTTGTCGCTCAAACAAAGATATGATATTAGCTAGTTTTTCTTTATTTTCTTGATAAAGTCTCTCTAGTTCCTGAGGTGCTGCTTTTAAATATTTTTCTTTTTCCAAATATTTAATTTGTTTAGTCTCGGTTTCTATCATAGTAGTTAATTTAGTTATTTCTTCTTTTATTTTCCCAGCACTTTCTTTAAGCAACAGATCATATTTAGGCTTAGTGTCCTCATGAACTTGTCGGCTTTTTTCCAGCTTGTTTTCCAGCTCTTTAATCGCCGTATCCAAAATTTTGAAATTAGCTATTTCTTGTTCCGGATTTTCTGTTAAATGTTTAAGTAACTCATTTTGGCGTATCAAAACTGTTTTTAGTTTTTCTAGGTTAGCAGTTTCTTTTTCTAGATAATTTAGCTGATCATTTCTTTTTCCCCATACCTGTCTTGCTGAATTTAGGCTTTTTTCTCCGGCAACTACTTGTTCTTTTAAGCGTGTTTGTTTTCCAAGTAAAGTTTCCCCGGCATCTATTTTTAAAATTTGTGGATGTTCTTTTGATCCACAAAGAGGGCAGGGAATGTTTTCTTTGATTTTGGTAGTAAACTCACTTAATTTTTCCTGTAAAGCCCATTCTTCTAATTGTTTTTTGTCATTTTTTAAATTGGTTTCTTTTTGTCTAATTAATAAATTTATTTTTTTTAAAACCATGGCCTGATTTTTGTTAAAATCTATTTTCTGTCCTAGAATATTTCCTAACTGTATTTCTGTTTTTGTGATTTCTTTACTGAATTCAGTGCTTTTCTCTTGGTTTTCTTTAATTCTTACAGTCAGGTTTTTTTGTTCCGCGAACAAGTTTTGCACTTTTATTAATTTTTCTGGGTCTAACTGTTTATTTTTTTTGTTTTTTAATAAGGTAGTTTGTTCTTTGATTTGGACGGTCTGTAAATCAAGTTTTTCTTTTAAACTATTTACTTCTTTATTAACCTGTAATAATTTTTGTTCCTTTTTTATCAACTCTTGTTGTTTTATCATGATATTTTTCAAAAGCGGTATTTCCGTTATTTTTTTCTCTAAAACATCCTTTTTCTGATAGATTGCTTTTGTTTTTTTGTGGTCTTCTTGTTGCTTAGTCAAAAAGTGCTGTTTTTTAATAAATGATTCTGTTTTAGTTTTTAATTCCTGATTTAAATTACGTTTTTTTAGTTGTAAATTATTTTCTTGTACCAAAACATCCTGAAAATTTTGTTTACATATTTCATAATCAGTTAACGATTTTTCTTTTTGTTTAAATTTTTCTTTTTCATTTTCCAATATTTTTATTTCTTGTTTCAAGATATTGGCGTTATCTGTATTTTCTTTTAAGGTAGCGAAAGTTTTTTCTTTTTGTTCCATAACCTTTAACGGTTTTTCCTGCACCTCAATTTTTATCAAAAATTCTTTTAATTCCTTTTCTTTGTTAACTAAAGTTTCAGGAGTGAGATTTTGTGCTAGTGCTTTAAGACCTCCTTGATTTTCGCTCAAATTACCCGCATTTTCTTTGATCAGGCCACTACACCTATCAAAGAGGTCATATTTGCTTAAATAAAAGATCTCTTTTAGCATCTTTGTACGTTCAGTAGGTTTGAGTTGTAAAAATTCCTGAAACTTACCTTGAGGGATAATTACGGTTCTTTTAAAATTGTCATAACTTAAACCAATAATGGTTTCCGCGGTTTTATCTTTGAGGGGGATCCATTCATTTCCTTGTTTTAAATATGCGTTACGATCCAGACTACGTACTTCTGCAAAATTTTTAGAGTTGCGTTTACTTTTTACTGTAAATTTATAAAGTTTTTCTTGGTTTTTGCCGGCTATAAATTCAAATTCAAGATACAGCAAATTTGATTTTAGGTTCATCAAACTATAATTACGATCTTTTTGTCCCAAACGTTCGGTTTCCCCATATAAAGCCAAGGAAATAGCTTCCAAAATAGCAGATTTACCACTACCAACAATCCCGAAAATACCAAACAAGCCTGCATCATTTAAAACCGTAAAATCAATTTCTTGTCGTTTTTGGTATGAATACAAACCTTCTATAATTAATTTTTGCGGTAACATTATCTTTCTTCCTGCGCATAGATTTCTTTGAAAATATTTAAAATATCTTTATTTGGGGCCAAACCATTTTTCTCATGTTTGAAATAATCGCTAAAAAGTTCTTCCATACTTTTAGTTAAATCAATATTGGTAGTTTTATAATCATGTACATGCCGATTTTTAACTTCCGGAATGATTTTTACATAATCATGAACTTTATGTATTTTCTTAATATCTTCCGCTGCCATAAACATGTCCGTCTTCATTGTTAATTCTACAATCGTGTTTTGATTTTCTTGTAACCAGATACATGCCAAATCAACTTCAGTAAAAGTTTTACGGATTAATTTGCGTCCGTTTTGAAGTTTGATCGGTTTTAACTTGGCTGGCGTGCCCGGCTTAATTTCCGTGATTATGACATATTTATCTTGTTCCGCCTCACTCATACTATAGCTTAAAGGCGTGCCACTATATACAGCCATATTTTTTTCGGAAACTATTTGTTTTTTGTGTAAATGGCCCAAAGCCGTGTATTGAATTTGTGCTGGAATATTTGTGGTAAAAACCGGTTGTGCACCACCAAGATAAAGAATCGGTTTTTCATCGTCTGGTTCTTCTGGTTGCGGTGCGTTTTTTTGCATCATAAATAAATGTGCCATCAGTATGTTCACGCCTTCTGTATCACAATATTTAGAGGCTGCTTTTTGCCAATGTTTAGCTAATATTTGTCTTAATTCTTCTTCTGTATCTGTTATGTCCAAAAAAGTTTTCAATCGAAACTCGTTGGCATACGGGGTATATAGCAGCCGTAAACTATACGCGAGATGTGCTAATTTTAATTCCAGAAATCCAGGCTCCGTATTTATTATTTCGATCCCGGTATCTAGCTTAAAAGCAGGTATTTTTGTGTTTGGAAATCCTGCCAAAATAATACCGCATTCTTTAGCCAAAGGGTCAGGTACTTCGATGCGGTCCGGAGAATCATGATTGCCAGCTATGGCGATGACAGGACGACTACCGTTTTTAGCTAGTTTTTTTAGGGTTTTATAAAATAATTCTTCTGCTTCTGTACCGGGATTGTAAGTATCAAAAAGATCTCCGGCTATGATCACCACATCAACCTTTTCTTGGTCAGCAATTTTACAAATTTCAGCCAAAACTTGTTTTTGTTCCTCAATTCTGGAAAAATTATCTAGTTTTTTACCTAAATGCCAGTCAGAGGTGTGGAGTATCCGCATTAGTTTCGTCCATAATCATCTTCTAAACGGATAATGTCATCTTCTCCAAAATAAGAGCCTCTTTGAATTTCAATAAAAATCACTGCTTCATCTGTTTCATTCATCATACGATGCGCTGCTTGTGTGGGGATATGAACTACGTTACCAGGTTTTACAGTTACTTTTTCACCTTTCAAAATTACTATGCCTTCACCTTTGACAATGGTCCACAGTTCTTCTCTTTTTTCATGTTTTTGATAACTTAATCTGGAATGTGGTTTTACTGTAATGCGTTTCACTTTACAGTAATTTTCATCCAATAATATTTCCCATTTTCCCCAAGGTCTTTCATCAGATAATTGTTTTGTAGTCATTAATTAAGCCTTTCTTGTCTGTATATAATTTTCTTTATTATAATTCAAAAAAACTTAACACGCACGACCTAAGGATTAATCATTCATTATTTCCCATAACAAACCGTTAACACATATATGTTATGAGCTCCTTTTTTTTGTAAAAGCAGGGCGATTTCTTGTGCTGTAGCGCCTGTCGTAATAATATCATCTAAGATACAAATATTTTTATTGCGGATATCCACACTTTTACAAAGATCAAAAACCCCCTTTATTTCTTTTTCTCTTTCTTCTGGTCCAAGATCAAATAAAGATTTAGTATTTTTGGTTCTGATTAAAATATTTTGATAATTTTGTTTATGTAAATTGATAAAATCTTTGAATAAAAGATCCACCTGGTTAAACCCACGTTTTTTTAACCTTGTTTTATGAATAGGTACCGGTACCCAATAATCTATCTCAGAAAAGGGTAGGGGCTTAATGTTTTTACGCATTAAATTTGCTATTTGGTTCGCGATTTTAGCGATACTATTAAATTTGATCAGAGTTAAAGTTTTTTTTATATTTTGATCATATTCACTTAAAGAATAGACCTCAGCAATATTAGCTAAATTCTTTTTTATTTTTACTGGATAAAAAGCAATTTTATGGAAACATTGATCACAAATTTCTTGCGTGGAAAATTCGTTACAAAGATAGCATTTGCCAGGTAAAAAAATATCTAAAACTTTTTTAAAAAAATTCATTAGCATTAGCCTTTAGGTGAAGAAATAAAAAACCATTATAATTTCTTTACCTTGAAAGGTAAAGCCTGTGGCCTATCCTCCGCATCAGGTGGTTTAAGCTTTTACAAAATATCTAAAAGTATATAAAATAATATCCAGTGTTCTCGTAGCTCAGTAGGATAGAGCGTTGGATTCCTAATCCAAAGGCCGTGGGTTCGATTCCCGCCGAGGACACCAGATATTACTTCAATAACTTACTATTGTCCTGACCTTTATCTAAATAATTATTAGGATTAACAATTGATCTACCTAAACGTTTTTCAAGTTGTTTTCTAGCATTTCCCGCAATCGTACCGCCAGCTTGAGTATCTGATTTTAATTTTTTTATTCCTTTAGAATTTTCTGTGCGATGTATTTCTGTTGTAGATCTTTCCCCAAGCATCGTAAAAATAAGTTCAAAATCATCCATATGATCTCGTAGATTCTCTCGTTTTAAACCTTTTAGGTTTTTATAATCACTTGGAGTTACACCAAAAGTAGCCTTAGATATTTCTGAGGTTAATATTTCATAATCTTTTTGTTCTTGTGCACCACGGTTTTTCCATTCATCAGTTAATTCTTCACGAATAGCAATGCCCCGCATGCGTTTTTCTATCCAGTCATCGCTATAGCCCTTAAGTTTATAAAGCATTCTGGTTCTTTTTGTTGCTAATTCAGGATCCTCAATTTCTTGAACCCGCTCATAACCAACTTTTGCTAACCAGCGTTTAAAAGGTTCTGCTTTAGGAGAGGGGATAGACTGAATAATTCGAAAAATAGTTTTAGTATTAGCAGCATCAGTTTCTCTTAACTTTCCATCTGTAGCTATCATTTTCAACTGTCCGATATTATCGGACACTTCATTATACCCCTCATCAGTCAACTTTCTTTTAATATCATTCCAATATTTTCTAGGACGGTTACTTTCAGTGAGAGCTTCTATAATATCTATTATCGAAAACCACCATTCATTATTATGAATAACTCTTCTTATTTTTTTTCCTTTGAATATGGCAAGTTTAGTTGTATCCATTATTATCCTTACTTAAAATATTAGCTAAATAATAACTTATTATCTTAACTTTATGAAGTAATCTGCTAATGATTAAATTACACCAGAAAAAAAGTGAAATTATTTTTATAAACGTTCCGATAACTATATAGATCGTCTTGCTGTGGCATCGCCTAGTAAGAGGATCTAATATTAAAGAGAGAGTTGCATTTTTTGCATAGTTTTTGCTAAAATACTTTTTACGATGATTAACATAAAAATAATAAGAACTTTAAATATCTATCATCACTTCCACCATGCTGCCTAAGCAGCAACACACTATATTTGTATCCATTTTTTAATAATTAATATTTTCGTAGCCTGGCTTTAGGGTTTACTCCGCCTGCTGCGTTTAACACTCACCCCCTCGCACTTCGTGCTGTCCCCCTCTCTATTCTATAGAGGGGGAATTAGGATTGCAAAGGCCGCAGGCCTTTGCATTAACCCCACCGCGGGTAAGCGGTAAAAAAACAAACTAAAGGAGATCAATAAAATGTATTTTAAAATAATAGCTTTTAAGCAGAAAGATACCATTGAGGTGGTAAAAAACAGCAGCGAGATTACTCCATATCTGTCGCAATTTTGCGACTGTTATCAAGAGGTGTTTGGAGGTGCACCTTACTTTGAAACTTTTGAGTCCCAAACTTTAGAAACTGAGTTTTCAGAATTATTAGACCAAAAGCCAGGTAGTTGTATTTTGTTAGCTCGGGATGATGTAGGAGTATCTGGTTTTGGAGTAGGATATATACAACCAGAGGACAATGCTTTTTATATCGCGGAATTAGGCGTCTCGGCACGTAAACGTGGTCAAAGGTTAGGTAAGAGACTATTTCAGAGCTTGCTAGAATATGGGGGGAAGCAACAACCAACAAAGTTTCGGCTACGTACTTTAAAAGATGAAGGGCAAAATAAAGTGGCTTTACACCTGTACCGTAGCTGCGGCTTTTTGGAAACCGGCGATATCGAGACTATTTTGTCCCAAAGAAAAGATGGTTCTACCAGTACAGACCAGAGAGTAGTTATGGAGGCCCCTTTATCTGGCTAAAAATATCTTTTGCTATTTATGATCAAATTTAAAAGCACGTAGTGATTTTCGCGTCTCTACTTTTTAACGCTTGCCCCAATCATTAATACCCTTTATTATTTTATCTGAAAAGGAAAAATCAGCATGCCCCTGTTAACCCAATTTCTGATTGCTGCCAGCCTGGCAATGGATGCTTTTGCAGTGTCTATTGGCAAAGGCATTGCCGTGCAAAATATCAAATTACGCGACGCGTTAAAATTGGGTTTGTTTTTTGGTTTTTTTCAAGCTTTTATGCCTTTTATTGGCGCCTATCTTGGCGCGCGTTTCCAACTTTTAATGATGTCCTTTGACCATTGGATCGCGTTTATTCTTTTAGCAGGCATTGGCGCTAAAATGATTTACGAATCGTTCCAAACCGAAAAAAGCAATGCACAGCTAGATTATAAAACCCTTTTTGTTTTAGCCGTTGCCACCAGCATTGATGCTATGGCCGTGGGTTTAAGTTTTGCATTACTAGGTGTTTCTTTAATGTTTTTGGTGATTTCTACTGGTCTAATTACTTTTACCTTGTCTGTACTTGGCGTGGATTTGGGTAAAAGATTAGGCCATTTATTTCAAAGTAGAGCAGAGTTTCTGGGTGGCTGTATTTTAATTATTATTGGCTGCAAGATTTTGTTCGAACATTTAACTTGATATTTTGAAAGGAGACAGGGTTCGAGCCTTATAAAAAAAATGAATCAACTTCCCAAATTACCAGTTCCTAAATTAGAAGAAACCAGCCCCAAATTTTTGCAATGGTGCCAACCTTTACTCACAGAGGAGGAATACCAAGCCACCGCTACCTCCATCCAAAATTTTATAAATACTCCGGAAAGTAAAGTTTTACAACAAAAACTTCAGGATCGTGCCCAAGAAAAAAATAATTGGCTTTATGATTATTGGCAGGAAAGTTATCTTGGTTATCGCAGTAATTTACCATTAAACAGCAACTATTTTTTTCTTTTACCAGAAATAACAGAAAAAGAACCTCTTAAAAATGCGACCATGTTTATTGCAGCCGCTACTCAATTTTATAAATTAATCCAAACTAAAAAACTACCTCAAGATATGCAAAAAGATATTCCCTTATGTATGCATGAATATAAATATTTGTTTGCCACTTCCAGAATCCCACAAAAAAATAAAGATCAAATCAAGACCGCAACCATCTCGCAACACATTATTGTCTTGATTAAAGGCCAAATTTATCGGTTACAAGTACTAGATGCGGATCTTAATCCTTTAACCACAATTTATCAAGATTTGAAATATATCCAAGAACATGCCGAAAATGGTTCTGGGATTGGTGCTTTTACAGCCTGGAAACGTGATAAATGGGCAGACGCTCAAATAGGGCTTAAATCCTTAGGTAATGACGCTACACTAGACATTGTTAATCAGGCCTTGTTTGCAGTTTGTTTAGACGAAAAAGTTCCAGATAACCTTGATCAGCAATTAGAATTAGCGCTCCATGCCAATTTTGAGAATCGTTGGTTTGATAAAAGTTTACAATTTATTTTTAATACTAATGGCAGTATTGCTTTTAATATTGAACACACCATGCTGGACGCATTACCAGTTTTAAAATTGCTTAACTTTATCATTAATCATTTAGACACCAGTCATACTCTGTCTACTCCCAAACAAACACCACAAAATCATTCTGTTCAATTACTGGAATTTAAATTAAATACATCTATCCAGCAACAATTAGCGATGGCCAAAAAAGATTTTGCAACTGCCAGCTCAGATATTTATACCAAAGCCTTTGAGTTTACCGGTTTTGGGTCCAACCTTATTAAAAAAGCTCAAGTTAGTCCTGATGCTTTTATGCAAATTGCTTTTCAACTTACTTATGAATCTATCTTTCACGAATTTGGCACTATTTACGAATCTGTCTCCACCCGACAGTTTTCCTTGGCTCGTACCGAAGCTATGCGTTCTTTAACCTCGGAACTAGTAGCCTTTATCAAAGGGTTTAAAAATCAAAATATTAGCCAAACTGTTAAAGTAGAGCTTTTTAGAAAAGCCGCCAAAGCCCATATTGACCGCATTATGGAATGTCAAAACGGGCTAGGGGTGGAAAGACATTTTTTTGGTTTAGCGCAAATCGCCGCTACTAGCCTTCCTTCAACCACGCCTACCCTCAACGCTATTTTTCAAAGTCCAGGTTGGCAAAAATTAAAATACGATAAAATGTCCAGCAGCAACTGCGGCTCTCGCGACATTAGCTTTTTTGGTTATGGACCCACTACTTTAGATGGTTTAGGTATAGGATATACGGTTTTACCTGAAAAAATCCAAATTTGTCTTACAGCTCATCAAAAATTACAAGCTCAAACCAAGGCTTTTCATCAAAAATTAAGCCAAATTTTAAAAGACTTGTTAGAGCTGTTAGCTTAATTATTAACCTAAAAACAAATAAGTATATTATAATAGAGTTAATTAACTTCAATAGGAAAATTAACAAATGTATGAATCTATTTTAATTAAAGATATTGAAATTATTTTTGAGAGAGATACTCAAATAGGAGACCTTTATCTTCAAAATGGTCAGGTTAAAGCCTTTGATTGGCATTTGAATTTCCCAGCAGAATTGGTTTTAAAGGGTAAAGGTTTGACCGCTATACCAGGTTGTATCGATACACATGTCCATTTACGTGACTTTGATCTTAAAGATAAAGAAGATTTTAATTTCGGTACCAGAGCAGCTGCAGCTGGCGGTTTTACTACGGTTTTTGATATGCCCAATACCCAACCGCCTACCATTTCACTGGATGCGTTAGCACAAAAAAGACAAAAAGCAGCAGCTCATTGTCTGGTCAATTATGGGTTTTATCTAGGTGCTACCAAAAACAACCTTACGGAACTTAATAAAGCCCAAAATATTCCTGGTCTCAAAATCTTTATGGGTTCATCTACAGGCAACTTATTACTGGATCAGGAATCAGACTTGCAAAACATATTTAAAAATACCGATAAATTGATCTTGGTACATGCCGAAGATGAACAGATTATCATGGAAAATACGCGAAAATACATGTGCGAACAAGACGTTTCTGTGCATGCCAAAATCAGAAGTAGGGAAGCAGAACTTAAAGCTGTTCAAAAAGCTGTAAAATTAGCAAAGTTATATCATAAGAGATTGCATATTTTACATATTACAGCTGCCGAAACCGTAGCGTTTTTAAGAAAAGAAAAAGTAGCAGGCTTGATCACGGCCGAAGTCTGCCCGCAACACCTTTTTTTACATGGGCCAGAAGCCTATGAGAAACTCGGCAATTTCGCCAAAGTTAACCCTCCCATCAGGGACCAAAGAGACAGTATGACATTATGGCAAGGCTTAAAAGATGGGGTGTTGGATTTTATAGCCACAGACCATGCGCCACATACCATTGAAGAAAAAATAAAGTCCTATCATGAAGCTCCTTCAGGAATGCCTGGTCTAGAAACAGCGCTGCCTTTAATGCTCAACATGGTGAATACGGGTAAATGTAGCATGTATGATATTAATAAATGGCTTTCTCAAAACCAAGTTAAAACCTTTGGTATTCCTAATAAGGGATATATACGAAGGGGGTATGATGCGGACTTGACGATTGTGGATATGAAAACTAAACGTAAGGTAACTAATCGAAAACTGCAAACCAAATGTGGCTGGAGCGCTTTTGATGGTATGACTTTACAAGGTTGGCCTGTGATGACTATCGTCAACGGAAATATTGTCTATCGTGAAGGTGATATTTTTGATCAGATCAAAGGTCAAGAAGTTAATCTAACGTAATTTTTCCCCAAGCACCAATTTGGTCTTTTACAATAATTAAAATTCCTTTAATCCCAGGTATTTTTTGTCCCCATTCTATAGCCATAGCAATATCAGTTGGTTTTTTTACCAGGTTCCCTATAGCCGTAGCCGCACAATCAGCTAAAGCACCGGATTTAGCCAATACAACCGCAGCGTCAGCCTTACCAAAACTTAGCGAATGTCCCACCGTACCAGAAGAAGTACATATAGCCAAAGGCGTATCTTGTGGCTCAATTTTTAAAGCAATTTTACCAGTCAAGACCGATTCTCCAGCATATAACCCGATTTTTCTTTTAAGGTTTGTTTTGAGAAAAATATCGCCACCGTTCTCAATCATAATTTCCGGCGTATTTTTTAACAAATCTAAAGCCACATATTCCGAAACTGCGCCCGCTACCCCGGCCATGGGTCCGGTATTTGTGAGCTGCGCCGCTTTTAGCATATCTTGAATAATTAGCGGTACGGTTATATCTTGCGGTAAAGGGAGTAGGGAAGTAAGAAATTCTGGTTTTTGCAGGCCGTACTTTTTTATGATTTTACGATATTTGACACATGCCGTTTTTGCTTCTTCAGTTAAGTTTTTATCAGCCTGAATTTGCAGGTCTGTTTCCTCAACCTGTACTTCAAATTTTACTAATTCAGAATCAGCTACCCAATTTCGATAATCTTTTTTCATAATTCAGACTAAACGGTTTAAACCTTCAGTTCCATAGCGCGCATTGGACATTTTAGAATACATTCTTCACAAATAATACATTTTTCACTATTAAATTTAATTTTCATCGAAGGTCTTTCTACATACAAGGCATCAGTGGGACAGAAATTAATACAAGCTCCACAATGAGTGCATTTATCTTCATTTTTGTATATTTCTTGTTCCACAGATTCTATTTTAATATTTTGCTCTTTAAGAAATTTAAGCGACTTTTCATAATTTGCACGTTTTCCTTTTAATTCCAGTACCAGTAACCCTTCTTCATTAGGGTTAATAGAAGCTTTTAAAATATTAGGTTCCAAATCATAATCTTTCACTAAATGATAGACAATAGGTTTATAAACCATGCTTTTAGAAAAATTTAAAACAATTGTTTTTTTGATATTATCCATTTTTTTCCTCCAAAGTTTGACCTTTTGGGTATCCAGAATCTACATCTGGAATCAGCGCTACGGGCTCAGTTAAAAAGAATTTTTTATCCTCAATCCATTTTTTTAAAGTATTAGCAATCTCTAATGCTTTTGAATAGCTGGATAAAGAAGCTGTCGGTACTTCCTTGCCTTTAATTTTAATTTTACCGCTTTTGAGTTCCGCATAACTAACTTGTGCTAAAATATGAGGTCTTCTGTTTGGATAGTCATCGCTATAATCAACTACCGGTGCGTATATGTCCTCGTCTTTAACTGCGGTATATTTAAGTATTTCTTCGTTCAGGATAGGAATCGGTATGCCAATGCTCACACTCATGGTGACGCCATACCCCAACATACTAACTCCGCGCAACCATTTAGAGCTCATTTGTTTTAAATCCCCGATAACCGCTAAGGTCCCGGCTCCTCCAGTCGGAATTCCGTTTTTGCTTCTGGCTTCATAAGGGTTATGTTGGGTGCCGGGCCAAGCCACATAACCAACTCCGCCGCCCAAGAAAATTTTGGTACCAATACCAATGGTTTTATAATGAGGATCATTGAGCAAAGGGGAGAGTTGGCCGGCACTGCAATAGTTTACATTACCCAAGTTAGGCTTGAGCACACCCAGATAAGTATGAATTTTCTTCTTGGAAACATTAGCTGCTACGTTATAGTTTTGGTAACAGTTTCTGATATTAAATAAAGTAGCTTGATTAATAGTTTTAATATTAATAGTAGTATCAATTTTTTTTCGGGGGTAGCAGTCAGTACCATAAGCAGTAGCCTTGAATTGAAGGTCTTTGCCACTAACCAGGTCTTCTATAACATGTCCTCCACCATAATTAAAATGGCCCGGATATTCTTTATTTCTGGGGTCGTCGTTTGGTAATGCGCCTACTCCTAAAAAAGCGTCAACTGCGGCAATGCTTGTACAAAGCGGAATATCATTTAAAAAAGATTGTCCACCCCCGAGTTTTATTTTAGGTTTTGAGTGTCCAAAATTTAGGAAAACGCCAGAAGAGCACATAGGTGCAAAAGTACCGGTAGTCACAACATCTACCATTTTGGCTGCTTTTTTCAGACCATTTTTTGCGACAATGTCGATCACTTCTTCTGCTGTGACAATGACCGCTACCCCTTTTTTGATTTTTTCGTTAATTTCCGCAATAGTTTTAGTCATATATTTTCCCCTTTAATAATAATTTTTAGTTTTTTGAGGGTTATAACCTAAAGCTGTATTAGTCGCTTCTTTGGAGATTAAATCAGATACAGTTACAAACTGAAACCCTCTTTTTCGGGCTTTATTAATAATTTGCGGCAAAGCTTTGAGCGTATTCATATTATTATCATGCATGATAATAATAGAACCTGGTTTCAAATGTTTAAAAATAATATTGCTAATTATTTGTTTGTTCGTGCCAGGCTTCCAGTCTTTAGGATCAATATTCCATTTTACGATTTTGTAAAAATAGTTTTTGAATAATTCGTGATTAGCCGCTTTTATTTTGCCATAAGGCGGTCTGAAAAATAAAGGGAATTCATCAAGATATTTAAAGAAAACATGTTGGGAAAGTAATACATCTTTAATTATTTCTTGATTGTTCATCAAAGAATAATCAAAATGGTTTAAAGAATGATTCCCTAATTCATGTCCTTTTGTTTTAATTTTTCGCGCAATTTGAGGGTGTTCTTTAATATTTTTCCCCACTAAAAAAAAAGTCGCTTTTACTTTTTCTCGGTCTAAAATCGCAAGTATTTTTTCGGTGTAAAATTTATTAGGACCGTCATCAAAAGTCAAAGCTATAACTTTTTCTGGTGTTTCTACATTATAAGCTATGTTGTACGCGCTTACAGTCCCGCTCCATATGCACAAACTTAGAAAAACGAGAAAAAAGTATAAATATATTTTTTTTATAGATTTCATTATTCTTGTATTTTAACATAAATAGTTCTAAAAAAAATATAGAAAACTAGCTTAATTTTTAAATATAAGTTAATATTTTTAATGCCCAGCAACAAGCTGCGGTACTCGGGTTCAGGGGTTACCCTTTAATACCCTTATTATTTCAATTTAAAAGTTAAACCAAAGGAGTAAATACTAAAATGTCTGATCTTGAAAAATTATCCATTAATACGATACGTGTTTTAGCTGCGGATATGGTTGAAAAAGCCAAATCCGGGCATCCTGGCTTGCCTTTAGGCGTTGCCGCTATTGCGCACATTCTTTTCACTAAAATTATGAATTATAATTCTCAAGATCCAGAATGGCTTAACCGAGATCGTTTAGTTCTTTCAGCCGGCCATGGTTCGGCGCTTCTATATACTATGTTGCATTTAAGTGGATATGCCTTGACCTTAGAAGACCTTGAGAATTTTCGGCAATGGGGCAGTCTTACCCCAGGTCATCCAGAATTTAGACATACTCAGGGCGTAGAAACTACTACCGGGCCACTTGGCCAAGGTATTGCCAATGCTGTAGGTATTGCTATTGAAGAAACTTATTTAGCTCAATATTTTAATCAAGATCAAACTAAAATTATCGATTATTATACTTATGTTATTTGCGGTGATGGGGATCTTATGGAAGGGCTGTCTGCGGAAGCCGCTTCTTTTGCCGGACATTTAAAATTAGGTAAACTAATTTGTTTTTATGATGATAATCAGATTTCTATCGAAGGATCAACAGATTTAGCGTTTACCGAAGATGTGGCTAAACGTTTTGAATCTTATGGCTGGCAAATTTTGCGGGTTGATGGCAATGACGTTACTGCTATCCAAAAAGCTACTTTAGAAGCGCAAAAAGAAAATCATAAACCATCACTTATCCTTGCTAAAACGCATATTGGTTATGGTAGTACCAAACAAGATAGCGCGGCTGCTCATGGCTCACCTCTAGGTACAGAAAATTTACGTTTATTAAAACAACATTTTGGTTTTGATCCAGACCAGTTTTTTCATGTTCCAGACCAAGTTAAAACCTATTTTTCAGAAGTTCAAGAACAACATCAGGCGCAAGAAAAACAATGGCAGGAAAAGCTGGCTATTTATACTCAGAAATATGCTCAAAAAGCCCAAGAGTTACAAGATGCTTTAGCCTGTAAATTACCCTCAGGTTGGGACCAGGCTTTACCTGTTTTTGGTGAGAACGATAAAATGGCGACTAGACAAGCTTCCGGCCAAGTATTAAATGCTTTGGCTACTAAACTACCATTTTTGATGGGCGGATCCGCAGACCTTGCTCCTTCCAATAATAGTCATTTAAAAGAGTTTACAGATTATACGTCTACCAATCACAAAGGCCGAAACTTTCATTTTGGGGTAAGAGAACATGCTATGGCTGCCATTATCAATGGTATGGCTTTAAATGGTATATTGCAGCCATATGCTGCTACGTTCTTAGTATTTTCAGATTATATGAAACCAGCCTTAAGATTAGCAGCTTTAATGAATTTACCTACTATTTATATTTTTACGCACGACAGTATTGGGGTAGGGGAAGATGGTCCTACGCATCAGCCGATCGAACATCTGGCAATGTTGCGTGCTATCCCCAATTTCACCGTCCTCAGACCAGCTGATGCCAAAGAAACCGCAGCTGCCTGGAAAATAGCGATACAAAGTAAAAACCCTGTTGCCTTAGCACTTACCAGACAAGCCTTACCAGTATTAGTCAATTCACAAACAGAGATAGATACAGGGGTTAGCAAAGGAGCATATATTCTGGTAGAACCGTCTTCAACACCAGACCTGATTTTAATTGCTACTGGTTCCGAAGTTGCACTCGCAGTTTCCGCTGAAAAAGAATTAAGTAAAAAAGGAATTAAAGTACGAGTTGTTTCCATGCCATCTCAGGAATTATTTGAACAACAAAGTTTAGAGTATCAACATCAAGTGTTACCACCAGCCATCAAACGCAGATTAGTGATAGAAACCGGTATTTCTC
This sequence comes from bacterium, assembly GCA_018646105.1. Lineage (GTDB taxonomy): Bacteria > Margulisbacteria > Marinamargulisbacteria > JABGVJ01 > JABGVJ01 > JABGVJ01. The sequence continues at coordinate 1,522 of JABGVJ010000063.1, read as the reverse complement.
AAGGATGGGACCGTTATGCTACTGATCAAGGGGTAATCATCGCTATTGATCATTTTGGCGCTTCTGCTCCCGGAAATCGTTTAATGCAGGAGTTTGGCTTTACCGTTGAAAACGTTGTGGCGCAGGCTTTAAAAATTACAAATTAATGTAAAGATGCGAGATATCGCATTTCATTTAAGTACATTGAAATATTTTTTGAATTCCGCTATAATTTTCTAGGTTTCACATAATGGGGTGTAGCCAAGTGGCAAGGCAGCGGTTTTTGGTATCGCCATCGAGGGTTCGAATCCTTCCACCCCAGCCAGTACATACTTTCCCGCGAACCCTTTGGAACGAGGGAAATTCGCTTTTTAGCCTTGAAAGGCGGTTGAAATTCTCGAACACAGAGAATTTTTCTTTTTTCTTGGGTGCGAGAAAATCAGACGACTGGGTAGATAAAATCTCGAAAAATGGTGCATGACACGACATGTCCTAGAAAACAGGGATATGGCGAGATTTCTCGGGAAAGTCGCAACGCTAAAAATTAAAGCTTAAAGTCCATTCTAAGAGTTTGAATTTTACCTCCAATTTTTCAGGATAATAGATAATTTTTTCAAGATGTGTTCCTAGAAAACTTCTAAGCTCTTTTGAGGTAAAAACCTCGTAATCTGTTTTAAAAGAAATGAAGATTCTTTTTAGCTGTGTAATATTAATCAAGTTATCGTGTTGTTTGTTTAGCTCAAATTCCAGTTTGAAAATTTTGCTGGTAATTTGTTTTTCTTCCATTTCCATTTCGTCGATGTGGGCGTTGATTTTTTGTCGTTCTGACGAGGAAAAATCGCCTGTGATTAATGAGTCTAAATACTTTTCTCTTTTAGCTTTTAAGAGTTCTAATTTTATTTCAAAATTATTAAGAATGGTTGTGTTTTTTTGTATTTCTTTTTCTATTATTTGATTATGTTTTAAAACCCGATTTTCAATAATGGAAAACTGTTTTTCTTCTGATAAGGCCAGAAGCAATGTGAACACCCTACTTTCAATGGCTTTGAAACTAACGTATTTAAACTCACAATTGCTTTTAGATGCTTGATTTGTAGTTGTGCACCGGTAATAGTAATATTTCTTTTTATGGCGGTTTACTGAATGACTTGGGGTCATTGGCGCAAAGCAAAAACCACAAACGAGTAATTTTTGAAGCATAGCTTTTGTTTGACCTCTTTCTTTGCCATAACGATTAAGTTTGAAAATTTCTTGTATTAAGGCAAATTGTTTGTCGGAAATCATGGGCTGGTGCAGCCCTTGATAAACCCCGCCTTTCCACTTTGTTTTTCCTATATACACAGGATTTTGCAATATTCTTTGTATTTGTTGTTTTATCCATAATTTATTCTTCCTATACTTGCAATCCGACTCATTAAGCAGGCGAGCTATGCCTGCCGTGGATTTGTGCTCCAAAAAATTACTAAAAATCATTTGTACAATCTGTTTTTCTCTAGGATATGGGATTAATTCTTTGTTTACGTTTGTATAGCCGTATGGCGGG
>JABGVJ010000065.1 GCA_018646105.1 bacterium | reverse complement strand
GACTATCCATTAGGATTTTATTCTCAAGATTTATATCATGATTCAAGAGCAAACCAGTTAAGAGATGTCTTGAGCGATGGTGATGCTTTTGTAGTTCTTATGGAATATAGATGGTATACTCCTTTGCGAGTATTATCAAAATCTCTACAGCGAAGAAGATAAAAATGCTATATATATTTTTTTTAATCGTTACCGCCGGTATCTTATTTAGTTATTTACTTTTAAGATATGGTGAAAAAAATATTCCTACGCTTTCTTTTTTAATTACCATTCTAGCTTGCACGATGTGGAGTCTAAGTATTTTTCTACATTGGAGTACAAATGATCCTGTTTTTTGGGGGAAAGCTACTTTTATAGCAGCTATTTTAATTCCGGTATCGCTGCTTTTTTTTAGTTTAACTTATCCTCAAAAAAAGATAAAACTTACCTGGTACAATAGTTTAGCTATTATTGTTTTTCCTCTTTTACTATTAATATTAACTCCTACGGATTTTATTATTAAAAGTATTACCGCAGATAGAACGATTATTTATAATTTAGGGCATAAAATTTTTATTGCTTATTTCTTTACATATATTTTAGGCGTTATTTTTCTTACCATCCAAGGACTAAGAAAATACAAAGGGCTTAACAAAGCCAAGCTTCAATATTTTTTTCTTGGGTTATTATGCGCAGTTCTAGGTGCCTCTATTACCAATATTATTCTCCCTATTTTAGGTACTAATGCATACAACAAAATCGGTCCGATCTTTATTTTAATATTTTTTACCTTCACAGTTGTCTCTATCGTCAAACACCAACTCATGGACATATCCGTAGTTATCAATCGTACAGCAGCCTATACCTTGAGCGGTCTTTTTTATACTTCTATTTATCTTTCTTTTGTCTTCGTATATACCACCTACATCAATACCGAGATTAATAGCGTATTTTTAACTATCACTATTATCCTGGCTGGTATTACCGCGTATTTATTCCCAAAATCCACGAGCAAACTAGAAAATTTCACTAAAAAAATGTTTTTACCAGTTAAAGCTAATTATGAAGATATAAGTTTGCTTATATCCAAAAAATTAACTCAGTGCGCAAATGTGGTTGGTTTGAATCGTGTTTTACAGGAAAAACTGGTGAAAGAATTAAAGTTTTCTGAGGCCTGGATTTATATTCCGCGTAAAAATAAAAAAGAAATTAATTTTATTTATTTAAACCCTCATACTGGTAAAGCCGAGCCTGACACCAATCCTCTTCTGCAAGACAGCGAAGAATTACAGCTTCTGAAAAAACTTAAAGAAACCCAAGTTTTGGAATTTTTGGGAGATAAAGATCCTATAAAAGCAGTCTTAGAACAACACCAGGCCCAGGCCTGTCTTCCTTGCCGCGCTGCCAACGAATTGCAATGTTTGGTCTTTTTGGGTTCCAAACAAGAAGACGAGATATATACGAACTTTGATTTTTATTTTCTGGAAACTTTGTCTACGCATATTGGCGCAGCCATAGCTAGAACCCAACCTTATGAAAGATTGGACCAACAATTTCAGGATACAAAAGAACATCTACAAGAATTAGCTAAAGACGCGGCCTATACCGAAGTGGTAAAAAGTGTTTTGCATGAAATCAATAACCCTATGTCTGCTTTAACTGGTTATGTTGATGTTTTGCGTGATAATTATAATAATCCGGAAACCGTTAAAGAAATAGTAGATATTTTTAAAGAAGCCTTTATGAGATTAGAAGATATTAGTGATCATATGCTCAAATTTGCGGGTATTTGGATTAAAAAGAAAGAATTTGTCAAAATCCAAGATACTATTGACGGTATCCGTAAACTTAATGAACCGTTACTTAGAAAAAATTATATCAAATTTGATCTCCAAGTAGAACCAGATGTGCCAGAAATATCTATTGACGTGAATCGTATCTACCAGGCCATACTAAACTTGATTTTAAACGCTATCGACGCTATTAAAATCAAAAATGTAAAATTAAAGGTAGGGGATGAGATTCCTGCGCAAAGTTATATTACAGTTAAGATCAAAAAAGCTGATTTTCGAGATGGTCACCGCGTTTTTCGGGAAGGTATAGAAATTAAGATTTCCGATACTGGTATCGGTATTCCGGAAGAACATCAAGATAAAATTTTTAGAACTTTATTTTCCACCAAAGCCCGCGGTATGGGTATAGGGCTTTCTGTAGTAGCCAAAGTTATTGATCAACATAGTGGTTTGATCAACGTGGAATCCCCGGAAGGGCAAGGGACTATTTTTACCATTTTTCTACCGATTTCCGCGGACTTGCCTTTTGTTGAAAAACAACCCCAAGAAAATGGTCTGCACACATCTACCGAAGAAGATGAAGATGCCTCTCTTTTAGATTTGCCAGATAGACCTATTGACGACGATAACTTCGACTCCGTCTCTTCTTAGGGTGCAACCAAAAATCCCAAATCTGAATTGATATCTCATCCTTTTCTCATATGTTATAATGTCACCATGACCAAATCACCAATAACTTCCTCAAAAATTATTTTTTTATCTCATTTAGATTACAATTTATTTTTGTTTCGTTTACCTATTATGCAAGCCTTGGTGCAAAAAGGTTGGGACGTGATAGCACTTACCCCGTCCGGGGAATGCAGTGCTAAGTTTGCTGATTATGGGATACGCCATGTAGCTTATGAAGTAGACCGTGGTAGTTTAAACCCTTTTAAAGAAATCAAAACTATTTATCATATTTATCAAATTTTAAAAAAAGAAAACCCAGCTGTTTTACATTGTTTTACCGTAAAACCCAATCTTTACGGATCCATAGCCGGTAAACTCGCACATGTCCCTTGTATTATCACCACCGTTACTGGTCTAGGCTCGTTTTTTATTGAAAAAACCGTCAAAGCCTTTTTTATCCGTCAACTCATTTTGTTTTTATATCGCATATCCACCCTTTTTGTCCAAAAAATGATTTTTCAAAACCATGATGATCAGGCTTTATTTGTGCGTCAAAAAATTGTATCTCCTACCAAAGCTTGCGTGATTCTTGGTTCGGGTATTGATACAGCTGTTTGGCAAGCCAAATTGTCCTCATCCCCACGTTCCACGCTTAGATTTCTGATGGTTGGTAGATTGTTGGTGCATAAAGGGGTAGGCGAATACCTGCAAATGGCTGCGCGGCTGAAAGCTACATATCAGGATAAAGTAGAGTTTTGGTTAGTTGGCGATTATTATAAAGGTAATCCTTATAATATTTCTAAAATATTAATCGATCAAGCTATTCAAAATAAAGAAATTAATTATTTGGGGTTTCGTACCGATATCCAGGAAATCCTGGACCAAATAGATGTTTTTGTTTTACCTTCTTATCGCGAAGGCGTACCACGTACCGCTTTAGAAGCAGCGGCTATGGCCAAACCCATTATCACCACCAATACCGTGGGCTGTAAAGAAGTTGTGCTGGAAGGCGAAAACGGATTTTTGGTACCAGTACAAGATGTAGAGGCCTTGTGCGCTAAAGCCACGCAATTTATTTTAAACCCATCCTTAATTCACACCATGGGCCAAAAATCCCGCGCTATTGCAGAACATACTTTTGATGTAAAAGCAGTGGTCAGACAATATATTGAGGTTTATCAAACCGCATTATAGATGCTATAGGTAAACTTATCTAAAAATAGCTCTTACGATAGAGACTCTTAATTGAAAAATAACCCAAACTTTTGTACTATTGAGCTATGCTTAATTTACAAATCAAAATTAAATATACTCTGGATTTTCTTTTAGCCTTATTATTATTGTTGATTTTAGCCCCGTTATTTCTAATTATTGCTATTCTGATCAAACTCGAGTCTCGTGGCCCGGTTTTTTTTCTTCAGGAACGAGTCGGGCAAAATCAACGTTTATTCCAAATTTTCAAGTTTCGTTCCATGCTGGATAAAGCTGTTCAGATGGGGGAAGTGCATACTTTATCACAAACTGATCAACGCATCACCAAAATTGGTAAATTTTTGCGCGACTGGAGTTTGGACGAGATTCCGCAACTTATTAATATCCTCAAAGGAGAAATGAGCTTTATTGGACCGAGACCTACTTTAAAAGAACAAGTAGATAGATATACGGCATATCAACTACAACGTTTAAAAATGCGTCCTGGTATTACAGGTTATGCCCAGGTAAATGGGCGGAATAGCTTGTCCTGGACCAAAAGGATTGAACTTGATGTTTTTTATATCCAGCACTATAGTTTATGGTTTGATGTCAAAATTTTTTGCAAAACACCTTTGATTATTTTTGGTAAAAAAGGTACTTATGGGGCAGATGGCACCAATCCAGATTTAGATGTAGAGGAGAAAAAGAAATGACAAAATTAAAAAACATCGTTATTTATGGGGCCGGAGGGATGGCGCGAGAGATAGTTTATCTTATAGAAGACATTAATCGCGCTGAACCGGAATGGAATGTTTTAGGTCATCTAGACGATGATCCCAGCCTTGCAGGTAAATTGTTAAATAATTATAAAGTATTAGGTGATTTTAAAGCTTTAGCTAGTTTACCAAAACCATTATATCTTGTTTTGGGTATTGCGAAGCCAGAAATCAAAGAAAAAATAGTAGCTAAAATCAAACAACATGCTTTGCAAATAGAATATCCGGTCCTGATTCATCCTGCCGCCAAAGTTTCCCACTATTCTCTTTTAGGACCAGGTACTATTGTTACTGCGGATTCTATTGTTTCTATTAATACCAAGCTAGGATATCATGTGTTTTTGAATTTCAAATGTGTTATTAGTCATGATGCTTTGATCGGAGATAATTCATCTTTAATGAATGGCGTGGTTATTTCAGGGAACGCGACTTTAGAAAACAAGTGTTATTTAGGAACCAATGCGGTCGTACTACCCGGAAAAACAATTGGGCAAGAGTCTATCATCGGTGCCGGTGCCGTGGTTAATAACGATATTCCCGCTTTTGCTACTGCCGTAGGTGTTCCCGCCAAAGTGATACAACAAAGGAGTTAAATTATGATGCAAGTTCCTCTTTCTAGCCCTGATATTACCGAGTTGGAAAAAAACGCTGTTTTAGAGGTTTTAAATACCGCTCAGTTGTCTCTAGGCCCTAAACTGCCAGCCTTTGAACAGGCGGTAGCCGCCTATACCGGAGTTAAATATGCCGTAGCTGTAAATTCAGGTACGTCGGCCTTACATTTAATCGTTCGCGCTTTAGGTATAGGAGAAGGTGATTTGGTCATCACGACCCCTTTTAGTTTTATCGCTTCGAGTAATTGTTTTTTATTTGAAAAAGCCATTCCGGTTTTTGTGGATATCGAACCACAAACTTATAATCTTGATCCTGTAAAAGTAAAAACGAAAATAAAAGAATTAAAAGAGCAAGGTCAAAAAGTTAAAGCTATTTTAGCCGTTGACGTTTTTGGACACCCTGCAGATTGGGCAGAGTTAGAGAAAATTGCCCAGGAAGAAGACTTGTTTTTAATTGATGATTCTTGTGAAGCAATTGGCGCTAGCTATACATCACAAGGACAAACAAAAAAAGCAGGTAGTTTTGGGGATGCCGGATGTTTTGCTTTTTATCCTAACAAACAAATTACCACGGGTGAAGGTGGTATTATCACAACCAATAAACAAAATATTTATGACCTTGCTCTTAGTATGCGTAATCAAGGGCGGGCGGTCATGGGCAGTGCCTGGCTTGGTCACGAAAGATTAGGTTATAACTATCGGTTAAGTGATATCAATTGTGCTTTAGGTCTTGCGCAAATGCAAAGACTTCCAGAAATTTTAGCCAAACGTCAAAAAGTAGCAAACTATTATTTAGAACAACTGCAAGATGTTCCGGGATTAAATTTACCTTATATTGCGCCAAACGTAGAAATTAGCTGGTTTGTTTTTGTGGTTAGGTTAGCCGATCAATATACGCAACAGGATCGTGACCAGATTATGCAAAAATTACGTACGCAAGGTGTTCAATGCAATAATTATTTTGTACCTATCCATTACCAGCCTTTTTATCAACAGTTGTTTGGGTATCAAGAAGGAGATTTTCCTATCACCGAACAAATTGCTCAAAGAACAATTGCTTTACCATTTTTTAGTAACTTGACCAACGCGCAAATTGATTATGTGGTAGCAACCTTAAAAAACGCTCTTTAAACACAGATTATATAGATGAAAGGGCGCTTTTAAGCAACGTGTAAAGAATGATATAAAGTTTGTTGTAACTCTTCTAAAAATTTCTGATTTGTTAGCCTAATATAGCATAATCCAAACCGTTTATTTTTTTTATGTATTTTTATATATTCTTTACCTTCAACCAAAGTAAATAAATCATGCTCACTTAAATTATTTTCTCGATATTCTTTTACTATATGGTGAAATACCTGTGTGTGATTTTTAAGAAGTTTCAAAAAAGTAGCGGAATCACCTTCAAAGTCAAAGGTAACTTGTGATTTTCCAAATAATATTTCATAAATATTTTTTGTACCTTTCATTGTAGGTCCTCCCTCTATTTAGGTAATACCCATATAGCGAGAAAACTATATATGAATTTTTGATGTTTTGTTGGGAATGAAATTGGTGGCGGGGAAAGGATTCGAACCTTTGACCTTCGGGTTATGAGCCCGACGAGCTACCTCTGCTCCACCCCGCGATATTATTTAAAATATACTAACATATAAATTGAATAATTAACAATCTTTTGCTAGTATAAATTTGATAAAAAAATTAGAATGAGGAGAGTAATATGGGAGTCTCGTCTATACCTGCATCGCCAGGACATGCTGTTTTTGGTGGCACTATGAGCGTAGGAGCTGTAGAAGAAGGCGCTAAAGAATATTCTTTTATTGAATGTGAAAAATGCCCAGCCGCAAGTGTTTGTAAAAAAATTGGTAATTTTAGACCTAGTGATATGTCTAAATCGCAGAAACGTACATTTGAGGGACCTGAATCTTGGAACAAATGCTTAGTTGCGAATACGCTTGTGAATTCTAGAATTATGGAGCAAGTAGAAGCTTTTGAAGAAAAAGAAAAAAAGAAAAAGAATGAAGTAGAAAGACGTCGTGCTAAATACGAAGAAAAAATACAGGCTTTAGTTAGAAAAGTAAATTTTTTGGAAAAAATGCTTAATGAAGAAAATAAATAATCTATAATGTTTTTTCATATCAAAAAACTGATTACGGCCAAACAAAGAAAATTTATTTTAATTTTTCTGGATATTATTGTAATCTTTTTTACTTTGATACTGGCAATTTTACTTAGGTATCATCCTTTAACTGCAGCTCAAGCCGCTATAATCAATTATTGGTGGCTAATTCCTATTTTTATCGCTATTAAAATTGGTACTTTTCAAAATTATGGTATGTATTCGTTTATTTGGCGTTACGCTTCAGTTAAAGAATTACTCAGTGTTGTTAAGGCTATTAGTATTAGCTCGATTTTTATTTTAGCATTTCTCTTCTTTACCCAATCCGCTACTATACCTATAAGAAGTTTGGTTTTTATTGATTGGTCCTTAAGCCTTGTTTTTATAGGCGCTTTGCGTATTCTTTTACGAATTACTAAAGATCATCTCGTGGATTTACAATATTTATTTCCTTTTTTTAAAGTCAAAGAAAACAAAAAAAACATTTTGATTATTGGTGCAGGTGATGCCGGTGAAATTGTTGCGCGAGAAATTTTACGCGTATCTTATACCAAATATAATATTGTAGGTTTTGTAGATGACGAAAAAAACAAATTGGGTCAGCATATTCACCAAATTCCAATTTTAGGTACTATTGCTGCAATTCCTTATTTAACTATTCAGCACAATATCCAAGAAGCCATTATCGCTATTCCTTCTGCTTCTGGCAGCGTGATTAGAAAAATCATTGATATATGTGAAGAATTAGATTTGCAATTCAAAACCACGCCCAAATTATACGATTTAATCGATGGCAAAATTTCTATTAGTCAGCTACGGGACGTACGTATAGAAGACTTGTTGGGCCGATCAGTTATTAAAACGAATATGAAGGTTGTTTCACAGTATCTGAAAAATGCTACGGTTTTGATTACCGGTGCAGGCGGATCTATTGGGTCTGAACTTTGTCGTCAGATTTTCGCCATTAAACCGCGTCAAATAATTTTGGCCGATCATTCGGAAAACAATATTTATCAGATAGATATGGAACTTAAATCTTTACAGAGCACTTCTCATAAGGTTGAGATTATTCCTTTGGTCATAGATGTTAAAAATAAAGATAAATTAAGGTGTATTTTTGCGCAGTATAAACCCAATGTGATTTTTCATGCGGCTGCTTACAAACATGTTCCTTTGATGGAGTATAATGTGGAAGAAGTTGTACAAAACAATGTCCTAGGTACTAAAAATTTACTTTCCCTAGCTTCCGAGTTCGAGATCAAAGAATTTGTTTTGATCTCTACCGATAAAGCGGTAAGACCTGCTAATTGTATGGGATCTACTAAACGTTTGTGCGAAGTATTACTGCAGATTGAGTCAGCGAAGTCTCCTCAGACAAAGTTTACGGCTGTTAGATTTGGTAATGTCTTGGGATCCGTAGGCAGTGTAGTGCCTTTGTTCAAGAAACAAATTAAAAAAGGCGGTCCTATTACGGTTACAGATCCGGAAATGACCAGATATTTCATGACTATCCCGGAAGCAGTAAGTTTAGTTATTCAGGCCGGTGCTTTATGTGAGAATAGCGGCGAAATTTTTATTTTAGATATGGGTGATCCTATCAAAATTGTAGATTTAGCAAAAGATATGATTAAACTTTCCGGTTTGGAAATAGGCAAAGATATTGAAATAAAATTTGTTGGTACCAGACCAGGCGAAAAATTAGACGAGGAATTATTTTATGATAAAAAAGAGTTGAAACAAACCGAACATGAAAAAATATTCATTACCAAACCACAAACCTTTGATCAGCAAAAAGAAACCAAATCCATAACTACGCTGCTTAATGAATGTTATCAAATATCTACAGCTGATTTAAAAAAGCATTTAATGACTTTAGCCAATAGCTTTTTTTAAACAGGGGCGGGTCTTGTCGTCAAAAGTGATAACCTTTATACTCTAAATAAGCATAATCTTCAAAGGAAATGTAAATGTTATATTTATTCTTTATTATCTTAATCGACAGTTTTATCTTTATTTTATCTTTATACGCGTCTTTTGTGGTTTACCGTTTTAGTTTTTTAATCCCTTTAGGTTTTATTTCAGCATATAGTGGCATTCTTTTGTTTTTATGGTTATATTATTTAATTATTTTAAATTTTAGTAGTCTGTATAATTTTAGGCTTAGAAAATTATTTTTACCTATACGGATCTTGTTGATGAGCTTGATTTATTCAAGTTCTTTATTGCTTTTTTCTTTTATGTATCCTCAGTATCAATTTGCTCAGTTTTTTTTAATTTTAAATTTTGGGTTTAATACCATTTTATTATTTGCTGGGCGATACTTGTTATATAAATATAAAAAAAATTAATCTAGTTTAAGGAGCTTACTTATTATGAGACCACTTATTATGACATCTTCCGGAACCAGAGGTATTATAGGCGAAAATTTAACTCCAGAAATAGCATTGAAAACCGCGGTTGCTTTTGCGACTTATATCAAAACCGGAACTATTATTGTGGGCGGAGATACCAGAACGTCTTATGACATGCTTAAAAATGCGGTCATTGCTGGTATTACTAGTATCGGTTTAAACGTCATAGATATTGGTAAGGTTCCGACTCCTACTGTTCAACAACTGATCCGCTATTATAATGCTGATGGAGGGGTGGTTATTACCGCATCACATAATCCCATTATTTGGAACGGATTAAAACTTATGAGTAAATCAGGCTCTTTTTTGGAACCGGAAGAATATGAGGAATTTCTCCAATATTACCAAGGTCAGCAACCTATTCAATATGCAGCTTGGGACAATGTCGGCAAAATTCAGATAGATACGCAAGCTCTGGCAAAACATGTGGATACGGTTCTTTCTGTATTAGATGTAAGCAGTCTTAAAAAAAGAAAATTAAAGGTACTTATTGATCCGAATAACGGCGCAGGTGCCGTGGCTAACCCGATCTTATTAGATAAATTAAATATAGATTATGAAATGATTAATGGTGAACCTAATGGCATTTTTGAACATAATCCAGAACCTTTAAAGAAGAATCTTGGTACCATTATTGCTAAAATGAAGGCGGGAAATTATGATATTGGGTTTGTGCAGGATGCAGATGCGGACCGGTTAGTAATTTTAGACGAACACGGTGAATTTATAGGCGAAGATTATTCTTTGGGATTATGTATAGAATATATTTTAGCGCAGGAAAAAAGCTCTTCAAAAGAAGTAGTGGTAAATTTATCTACTTCTCGCGTTATAGATTATTTGGCTAAAAAATATCAAGCTAATTTGATCCATACTAAAATAGGGGAAACTAATGTTACTAAAGCGCTGAGAGCGCGTCAGGCCACAGTTGGCGGCGAAGGTAATGGCGGTGTTATTTATCCTAAAGTAGGGTGGGGTAGAGATAGTTTGGTAGGTATAGTTATCGCTCTAAAATATTTAGCGGAATCCGGTAAAACCGTATCGCAAATTGTGGCCAATTATCCCCGTTACTATATGTTGAGAGAAAAGTTTACGGTTGCGAATAAAGAAGAAATTCAGCCGTATTTAGATAAAATCGAAAAACAGTTTTGCAATGAAGAAATAAACAAATTAGATGGTATTAAGATCATATATCCAGATTCCTGGATTCATGTAAGACCTTCTAATACAGAACCTATTATCAGAATATTTATAGAAGCGCCAACCCAGGCCAAAGCCGAGGAAATGTTAGAAAATTTAAAGGGTACTAATTAGGAGCAAACAGCCTAGATAGTTTCCGGTAAAGTACTAAATTGCTTTATTTCACTAAATCTTTCTTGGATTTTATTTTGATCTATAGTTTTTAAAATATCCAGACTAAAACCTTGTACTGTAAAAGAAGAAATAATCGTGCCTGCAATAATAGCTTTTTGAAAATTTTCTAAAGAGATTTCTTTTTGCTTAGCCATATATCCGATAAAGGCTCCGGCAAAACTGTCTCCCGCACCTGTGGGGTCCACTAGACGTGCTAAAGGATAGGCCGGAAAAATGCTGTATGAGCCATTATGATACATAATAGCCCCATGTTCACCTTTTTTGATAATTAAAGTTTTAGGGCCCAAAGCCACGGCTTTAGGCATCGCTTCTATAATGTTATCTATCCCTGTTAACATTCTTAATTCTTGGTCATTAATGATTAAAACATCAATTAATTTCAAGGTTTCTAATAGTTCTTTATAAGTTTCTCTAATCCAATAATTCATGGTGTCCAAGACCACAAGCTTAGGCTTTTTAAATTGTTGGCACACCTTTCGTTGAAGTATAGGATCAATATTGCCCAAATAAACGAATTCACCACCCTTAAATTTTTCGGGAACTTGCGGATCAAAACCTAAGAGTACGTTTAAATCCGTTTGTATCGTATGTGCTTGATTCATCTCTTTTTCGTAATAACCGCTCCAATGAAAAGTTTTTCCTTCAGCGATTTTTATACCCTCAATATTAATTTTACGTTCTTTAAAAAAATTTAAATATGCTTGCGGGAAATCCTGCCCCACGACACTAATTAAATTTGTAGGGCTGTAAATGCTCGCGGCCGTACCAGCAAAAGTAGCAGCTCCTCCTAAAATTTTTTCTTTTATGCCATAAGGCGTTTTAATGCTATCAAAGGCTACCGTTCCCACAATGGTTACGCTCATTTTAAAATTTCCTCCATTTTTTTTGTTTAATACTTTTTATCTTTAGGATAATATATATAGTAACAGAATTTGCCCTGTGGCGAATACCCTTTATATCGAGTAAAATTAAATTATGTTTATGATTATCTTTTTAGTTTTTAGCATACTGCTTATTTTTTTTCTGGTAATTTCTATAGACCTATATCGTAAAAATAGTTCATCTAAAACATTGCAGGATATTTATGCCCATCTTTTAATTTCTTTGCCTATCGGCTTAATTATTTTTAATGATGATTATGAGATTGTTATGATTAATAATTTTCTAAAAGAACGTTATAAATTAGCTCATAATGAAACTTTTTATAATTTTTTGAATATTAATACTTTGGAACTCGCTTTAAGATCTAATATTAGGCAAACTGAAATTAACATTGAAAACGAGCTTTACGAAGTACAATGTTATCCGCAAACTATTAAAAACAGTTCTTTTTATTTTGTCTTTTTAAAACCTAAAAAAGCAGCGGGTAAACTTCAATTAGATGATGACGTTAAGACTGATAAAACCATTAGGCTTATCGCTATGGGCTTAGCACACGAACTTAAAAACCCCATTACCTCTATCAAAATGATGTTACAAATGGCAGAAACTACGCAGGATCAACAAGCGTATTTGGGGAAATTTAAAAATGTTTTAACTTCTGAAGTTGAACGTTTAGATAAAATTATTAATGCTTTTTTAAATTATTCTGATGCCGGCACACTGGCCTTAGAAGAACATAATATTAATGAAATTATTATGGAAGTAGAAGAGATAATTAAGAAAAATTATCCTCAGTCCAAGGTTGTAATTAAAAAAAGCCTTTACCCCGTGCCTAAAATAAATCTGGATAGAAAAAAAATCATTCAGGTTTTAGTCAATATTATGGTTAATGCCTTGGAAGCTACTTCTGATGAGGACGGGCAAATTGAAATTTCTAGTCAGAATCTTCAAGAACGAATTCAAGTTACGATTAAAGATAATGGGTGTGGTCTAGAAAAAGAAGATCAAGATAAAATTTTGCTGCCTTTTTATACAACCAAACAACAGAGTTATGGTTTGGGTTTAGCTATTTCAGAAAAAATAATTCAAAAACACCATGGTAAAATAAGGTTCGAATCAGAAGTAGGGAGAGGCACTGCTGTTACTATTGTCTTGCGGCACAATTAATTAAAAGGAGAATCTAAATAATGACTGTAAAAAAAATAATGTTTCTGATGATTTTAGCTATATTTCTTTGTGGGTTTTGGTCCCCGGAAACAAAACAAGAACCTATTGCCTGGTTAGATGATCAGCCTATTATTACGCTGCAGGAGTTAAATGAGAGAACGCAACAGCTACAGGAGAAATTGCAGACTAAAATTGAAAATAAAGATGCGAAGGTCAAAATTTTAAATCAAATGCTAGATGAACATTTGATTTACAATGAAGCTGTGAGTAAGGGCTATGAACAAAATAGCGCATATAAAAAACAATTAATCAGTTTAAAGAAACAATTGCTGCTTAGTTTGTTTTTAAAAGATACAATTGAACAGAAAATTAAAATTAAAGATCAAGAACTAGAAACCTATTATCAGGAAAACCCGGATCAATTTAGAGCTAAAGAATTAAGGCGCATCCGGCATATTGTAGTCCAAGATAAAGCCTCGGCCGAGACAATTCTTAAGAAAATTAAAAAAGGAGCTGATTTTGCTAGTTTAGCTCAAACTTATTCTCAAGACACGGGCTCAGCTGCTAATGGTGGGGAAATAGGGTGGGTGTCCAAAGGCCAGCTTGTACCTTCTTTGGAGAATGCCGTATATAATTTGTCGGCTCCAACAAAGATATCGCCCATGGTGCAAACCTCTTTTGGTTATCATATTATTCAGTTAATTGATATTGAAAAAGTACCGGCACTAACATATGCTCAGGCTAAAGATAAAATTTATCAATTGCTTTTTTTGCAGAAAAAAGAAAAATTGTTAAAACAATCTTTAGATAAGTTAAAGCAAAAACATAAAATTAAAAAAGATATCTCTAATATAAAATAAAATATGCTGTATAAAATCAAAACTTTTGCCAAAATAAATTTATCGCTTTTAGTGTATCGGCCTCGTTCTAAAGATGGTTATCATCCTATATGCTCGGTGTTTCAGAATATTAGTCTTTTTGACGAGCTTAAGATCAAGATTTTAAAAAACCAGCCAGGTTATTTTAAGCTGAGCTGCAATCATCCGGACGTGCCTTTGAACTCAGAAAATATTTTAAGCAAAATATATTTTAAATTAAAAAAAGATATACCTTTTGGCTTAGATATACATATTCAAAAAAACATACCTTTAGGCGGAGGGTTAGGTGGCGGGAGCTCTAATGCCGCGGCTTTTTTGGCTTTTTTAAACCAATACGTCCCTTTAAACTATTCTTTAAAAAAACTTCAAAATATAGGTTTGAAATTTGGCGCGGATATCCCTTTCTTTTTAGTAGGTGGAACTGCTTTAGTGCGAGGTATTGGCGAAAAAATACGTTCTCTAAAACCCGGAACTCAAAAATATTTTCTTGTTTTTAATCCAGGCCTTCATCTCAATACGCAAAAGATATATCAGGCTTTTGATGCTTTTACGGAAAATTTTTTATATCCTGCTAAAACTCCTAAACGTATTTTACAAGGAAAAATAGGGCCTAATTCTTTACAGTCCGTGGTTTTTGCGCAATACCCTCTTTTTAGAGACATTGAACAGCAACTACAGCAATTAGGGGCGCAAGTATATATGACCGGTTCTGGTGCTACTTTGTTTATTCCTTTTAAACAACTTAAAGCCTGCCATCTTTTTCAGGCGCAACTACAGGAAATTTATCCAGACAAATTTATGTGTACTGTTAAAACCGTAGATAAAAGTTATCGTAGCCCATTTATAAAAGTATGATAATTTTCTTTTATTTCAAGGTTTTCTTTTTTAGGATCATAAGCTTGTAACAGCTTAACCTGTCTTTGAATTAAGGACTGAATAAATTTGTCTGTACCAAAGCGTAAAATTTCTTTTGGTCTGATATAAATATTATCAATATGATCAAAGTTTTTTGCTTCAGGAATAAAAATAAAAATTTCATTTAAAGAAATCAAACTGCTTTTTGCTTCAGTCAAATATTTTTCTAAAAGTTCAAAACGGTTTTTTGGAGATAATTTTTTCTTACCTAAAGCATAAACCAATTCTGGCAAAAGCTTTTTATAATATCTTAGTTCTTCTACTTGTTGCACGCTAGCCACTAAACTATCTTTATAAAAAGGCTTGTTTAAAAAATTAATCGCGCCACTACGTACAGATTTAATTGCTAATTCCCGGTCTTTATAGGCGGTAAGCATAATGATATTCGCAGTCGTATTGATTTTTTGTATTTTAGGTATCAGATCTACCCCTGTGATATCCGGTAGCATTATATCTAAAATAATAATATCTATATCTGGATGGTTTTCTAGTTGTTCCAAACTTTTAGCGGCATCTTCCGCTAAGATCACATTGTATTTATAATCTAAAAAAGTTTTTACCAGATTACGGACACGCAACTCATCGTCCACTGCCAGAATTTTTGATTTTGGCATTTCAGGAAGTGTATAATTAGCTTCTTTTCCCAGTATTTCGAGCAACTCTTTAGCTGTAAAAAGAATATAAGGACCTTTTTCTTGGATGGTTTTTAAAAGCACATCAGGTTTTAACTCGACCTTAGCTTTTTCTTTTAATTTTCTTTCTTTTTCCAGGATCGCCATAATTTGTTTTAAAGCAGAGTCTACAATCTCTCGTTCCTGTAGATAACTATAAACAGCTTCTTGTTCCACATTAAAAGCGAATTCAATTCTTTTTGTAAATTCTGTTTTATCAAAAGGAAACAGAATATAGTCAAAAGCGCCTCTTCTAATATTTTCCGTGACTAAGGTGATCATTTCCGTGTCAAATTGTTTTGTAGCTTCGAAATGAGAAATCACAATCCCTTTTAAATTGGCATTTAAGGCTTTGAATTTTCCAATCAGATTGATGCCCGCCATTTCACCATCAATGATTGTGTCAATCAACATCCCAGTAATTAAAACAATTTTATCAGTATTTTTTACCAAGTCAGCATATTTATTCAAAACATTTTTTGCACTTGCTTCTGTATATACTTTGTATTCTTTTTTCTTTTTTAGGATACTTTCTATTTCTTTTCTAATGTCGTCACGTTGCTCTATAATTAAGACTGTCTTATCATCCATTCTTTATCTCCTTATCATATACATTGAAATTTAGCGCGGAATTATAAAATTTGCGTTAATATTTAATAAAATTATAGCATACGTTCTCAAGATAAACCTCTTAATTGTTTAAGAAAAGTTTTAGCTAAAATTAAATCTTGAGGATACGTAATTTTGATATTACTTTGTTCTCCAGGTACGGTGTGCACGAGATAACCGGCATTTTCCAGTAAAGAAGCGTCATCCGTTATCACGGTCCCTTTGTTTTTAAGCAAAGCTTCTTTGTATATTTTATACTGAATTATTTGAGGTGTTTGTACTTTATACAATTCGTCTCTAGGTAAAGTTTTTATCACCTGTTCATTTTTTACTAATTTTATAGTATCTACTACTGGTATGACCGGAATAACTGCTTTTTGTGTTTTTGCTTTTTGCATCAGTTGTTTAATTAAAGTTTTAGATACCAAGGGACGGGCTCCATCATGAATTATGACCATATCCACGCCCTTTAATTGATGAAAAGCATTAGCTACAGAATCTTTTCTGGTTTGCCCGCCTTCTACAATTTGAATGTCAGGTTTTGAAGGAAGTTTCTTCAAAAGATTTTTTAGACTTTCTTGCTTGTTTTTTTCTATTGTTATGATTATTTGGGATATATCTGGCAAATCCAGAAATTTATTTAGAGTATATATAATCATGGGGGTTCCTTGAATATCAATAAATTGTTTGCCGTTTTCGGAACCAAAACGACTACCCATACCACCAGCTGTAATAATTAAACCAAACTTCATATCAAAATTTACCTCCAGTCTAGCCCCGCAAAAAAATCATTAGAAATTTCTATTTGATTAGTCTCGTTATCAAGATCATAAATCTTTTTGATAAAATTTCGAAAATTAACTAAATAGCAATTAATAGTATTACTTATTTCGGTCATCGTAATCGTGTTTTCTTCTAAAGATTCTTCCAAAAACTCTTCTTCGAAAATTTCATTTAATTTAGAAAAAACCAGTAAAGTTGCGGCTTTTGTTTCAAAAACATTACTCACCTTTTCTATAGACAAGTATTTTTTATAATTAGGAAAAGCAGTTTTTACTTTTAATAAAAAATCCGCTTTTTTGATTTTTATTTCACAGTAAAGCTCAAAATTGTGTAGAACTTTTGTTTTTTTCGCTAAATCAGCATATTCAAGTTCTATATAAATAGGGTATTTTTCAAGGGCTTTTAGTTTTCTATTGATTTGTTTGAAGCCAAAAGGTTGATCATTTAAAATTAAAAGTTCTGGTTTTAAAAGAAGATGTTTACCTGTATATCTTTCTAAAAAACTATTTGCGGTCGTACTTTTAAATTTTTCCACAGAAACTATATAAAAATTTTTTTTAATTTGTTTAATTAATTCCGTATATACCATATTTTTTCAGCCCTCTAAGGAAGCCAAGATAGTGTTGGTTCTGTCAATAAATCTTTGTTTTTGCTCTCCGCTTACCGGGCCTTGTGCTAAAACAGCAAGATCATAGACTTGGTTACAAAGCATTTCCGTATTGAGCCCTTTATTTGGCGTTTCACTAAGCTTTAAAATATTTTTGATGACCGGACTTTTGGTATTGATTACTAAAGTATAATCTTCGAACATCTGTTCCGGTAATTTTTGGCGCATCATCAAGCTCATATCTTTCATTCTTTTCAAGTGTTCAGATTGCATAATAATTGCTGATGTTTTGTCTGATTTTAAATCTTCTACTTTAATTTTTAATTTTTCATTTTTTAAATTTTCTTTAAAAATAGTTTCGATTTTTTCTTTCAGGGCTTTATTACCTTTAGGGTCCTCGATTTCATTTTGTGCGGTTTTATCAATCAAATGCTCATCCACTTCAGAATCAATGGATTTGTATTTGATCTTGGGATCTTTACTTTCCAAAAAATTTATAAAATGAGAATCAATTACCGAATCCAGAAAAATGATTTCTAAGCCATGCTCTTTAAGCATATTAAGATGTACAATTTTGCTTTCTTTGTCCGTACAATAGAAAATAGTGTCTTTGTTTTTATCCTTATTTCTTTCCAAATAATCTTTAAGACTGGTGTTGTCTCCAGAAGAAGAGGGGAAAATCACAATATCTTTTACTTTTTCATAAAAATCATGGTTATTCATCATCCCGAACTTGATAAAGGGACTGATATCAGTCCAGTATTTTTCAAAATTTTCTTTATCTTTTTTATAAAGTTCGTTGAGTTTGTCCGCTACCTTTTTCGTGATATGTTTAGAAATTTTTTGAACATAAGGGTCATTTTGCAAATAACTTCTAGAAACATTCAAAGGAATGTCCGGGCAATCAACAGTACCTTGCAAAAGTGTTAAAAATTCCGGGATGATTTCTTTGGCATTATCTGTCACAAAAACTTGTTGGCAGAATAATTTCACTTGTCCCTTATGACTATCTAATTCATGCAGAATTTTGGGAAAATAAAGAATACCTTTAAGACTAAAAGGATAATCCACGTTCAAATGAATCCAAAATAAAGGTTCTGGACTAAACGGAAATAGTTTTTGATAAAATTCTTTATATTCTTCATCCTTGATTTCTGCGGGCTGTTTTAACCAAAGCGGATTTTGGTCATTAGTTAATTTACCATCAATTTCAATTTCTACAGGCAGAAAGTTGGCATATTTTTTCACAAGTTCTGTGATTTTGCTTTCTTCCAAGAATTTTTCATTTTCTTTATTAATATGTAATATTACGTCGGTGCCCACTTCTGTTTTCTTCGTTGGTTTTATGGAGAATTTTGAGGTGCCATCGCATTGCCAGTTTACAGCTTGCGCGCCCTTTTTGTATGAAAGCGAGTTTATTTCCACCAACTCAGCTGCCATAAAAGCAGAATAAAAACCCAGTCCAAAATGACCGATAATTTGATTTTTCTCATCTTTATCTTTATATTTTTTGATAAAATCTTCCGCTCCAGAAAACGCGATTTGGTTAATATATTTTTGGATTTCTTCAGCGTCCATCCCCAGTCCGTTATCTGCAAAAGTTAAAGTTTTTTTATCTTTATCAATTTTAATCTTGATTTTACCTTTGCTGGTTATATCTCCCACGCCTTCCGAGATCTTGATTTTTTTGTATTTATTAATCGCATCAAAAGCATTGGAAATTAATTCTCTTACAAAAATTTCTTGTTCAGAATAAAGCCATTTTTTGATAATAGGTAAAATATTTTCTGTATTGATACTGATATCGCCTGTAATTTCTTGTGTTTTAGTAGTCATTTTTTGTCTTCTTGCCTCCGTTTTAAAATAGTTATTTTTATTGGAAGAGTATTATAGCATTATTTTTATTAACGCTCATCTTTTTTTCAATAATGAGACCAGCTCAATTGGTGAGACACCGTCTCACTTTTTGGGTGTTTTATAAAAAACAATCGTATATAAGTGAGGCTTGAAAAGCGTCAACTATAAACCCTCTTAATTCTCGCTATCATTTTTTCTTTCCCAAATTCTTTAACTACTCTTTCATACGCATGTTTACCCATCATCGTAACCAAATTCTGGTCAAGCCATAATTTTAAAATAGCATTCCGTAACTCAGTAACCTTGCCAGGTGTAATTGTAAAACCAGTAACCTTATCTTGGTTCACATATTCTACACCGGTACCTAATCTAGTTGATATCACAGGTTTCGCACATGCCATCGCTTCCAGCTGCACAATGCCAAAAGCCTCAGACCTGGAAACAGAAGGCAATACAAAAAAATCACCAGCATAAAAATAAGCCAATAGATTTTCAAACGGTTGCGGGGCCAGGAATTCAATTTGATTGTTAGCTAAATTTTCTTTGCTGTATTGTTGCAGCTTATTTTTTAAGGGCCCTTGCCCCACGATAACTAGTTTAACCTGCGTGTTTTTTAGCGCTTTTAGTAAAATATCTACACCTTTATAATAAACCAGTCTTCCTACAAAAAGTATGAATTTACCATGTTTTTCCTGTATTTTTTTAGCTAATTTATCAATGTGCTCAGTTTTTTGATATTTCGCTAGATCTATACCTAAAGGAATTACCGTAATTTTGTTTTTGAATTTTTGTAAAAAAGGAGAACTCTCTATCACGTTTTTAGAAGTAGCTATAATCTTATCTGCTTTTTTCAAAAATAAATTCAAAAAAGGTTTATAAAAAAACAAGAGGAATTTTTGCTTTATAATATCCGAGTGCCAAGTCACAATGACTTTTCCTTTTGGTTTTACTAAAAGATAAGCCAGTACGGCCCAGGGGTTAGGTAAATGGAAATGCAGGATATCCGCTTGCTCCTCTTTTAAATACTTCAAAAAACTAAAACTGATAGGCATGGAAAAAAAGACACCTAAAGAGGCAGCCTTGATAATTTTTACATTATTTATAGTTTCTTTACTAGTTTTGAGTTTTGTATTGCAACACAGTACTTTTAACTGAATCTGTTTATCTTTAACCAGTTCTTCAGCCAAATCTTTTACATGTGTTTCCACGCCACCCAGCCACGGATAATATAATTTATTGATTTGTAATATTTCCATAATTCTATCCTTCATATATTATGATAACAGAAAAAGAAGAAGACTATCATGATTTTCCCCTCTCGCCCCCTCTATAGAATAGAGAGGGGGCGAGAGGTTACTCAGAAGACGGGTAAAGACTAGTTTTGAGAAAGTTAAATGGAAAAAACAAAAGTAAACACTATTTTTAATAGTATTTTTATCACTTTACTTTTTGCCTTAATT
>JABGVJ010000044.1 GCA_018646105.1 bacterium | reverse complement strand
GTGATGCTAAAATTTCTGAAAAGCATGCTAATTTTATGATTAATATGGGGAATGCTAGTTTTGAAGACGCGGTATCTTTGATTGAGGAGATTAAAAAAGTTGTTAAACAGCATAGGGGAATAGATTTGAGTCTAGAAGTAAAGATAATTTGATGAAATTTAAAATTAATAAAAAGTTTCAGTTAATGATTATGGGACTATTAGTTGTGGGTGGGCTAATCTTTTTTTTACGATACCCTAAGTTATATGTAAATGAAATTATTTATGAAAATAATTATTTTGTAACAGATGCCAAATTGCAGGAGGTATTTGAAGGATTTGAAAATAAAAATATTTTTAGCATGTACTTGTATTTTAATTTTTGGCAAAATCATAGATTTTTAGCAAGATACCCTAAACTTTCTAACATAAAATTAGCGATAAAGTGGCCGCAAACTTTAATTGTACAGGTGCAGGAAAAAAAGCCGTATTTTTTGTTTTTAGGTAGAAACCACAATTATTTTTTAGCAAAAGATGGTACTATATTAAGTAGGAAAGATAGCTTAATTAAAGAAGCGGATAGCCTGAATAAATTGATTATTATCAGAGGGATTAAGGACTCCTATTTTTCAGGAATTGCTTTAGAAAAGAGTTTTTTTAAAAAAATAGTAACCATAAGTGAAAATTTGCAGTTTTATTTTAAAGATATTGATTTGCAAATAGAATTTATAAGCGATGATGAGATAGTTTTGTTGAAAAATGATATACTGCCGATTAAAATTGGGAAGATGAAAGATATTGAAAAGAAATTTAAAAATTTAAAATATTTTTTAAAGTATTATGAAAAGGATATAAGTTTTTTAGAATATATAGATTTAAGAGTGATAAATAAAGTTGTTGTAAAAAAATATGAATAAAAATGATAATTATATTTTAGGTCTAGATATAGGTTCATCTAAGATATGCGCGACTATAGGGAAAATTGACGCGAATCTTGATCTGGATTTTTGTGGGTTGGGGACCTGTATTACGGCTGGTTTGAAAAAGGGGCAGGTTGTAGATGTTTTGGCTTTAAAAAAAGCTATAGAAAAAGCGATTATGCGTGCTGAATGTATAGCGGGTGTTATGCCTACCCAAGTTGTAACCAATGTGCCTTTGTATGGTGTGGAATTTATCAATACTAAAGAATTTGTTTTGTCTAAAAATGCCGATAAAAAAATAAGTTTATTAGATAAAAAACAGGCTTTACTGCAAATGAAAGAACGATTATGTTCTTCAGAAAAAGCTATTATGCATTTGATTCCGACTCTTTTTTTGGTTGATGGTAAGCAAGTAATTTCTTTGGAGGAAGCAGAAGGCGAAGGGTTGGAGGTTCAGGCGGCGGTGGTTTTAGCGGATGTGGAAAATATAGTTAAAATTACTCAGATTTTGAATCAATTAAATTTAAAAGTTAAAGGTATAGTTTATGATTCTTTGTCTCAGGCAGAAGTTTTATTGTCGGAAGAAGAAAAAGCAGAAGGCTGTTATTTGTTAGATATCGGGGGGCAGTTTTCGGAATTATCGTTTTTTAAAAATGATTTCATACAACAAGCAGTGATTGTGCCGATTGGTGGAGAAACGATAACGTCAGATATTGCTTATTGTTTGAAGGTGTCAACGCCAGAAGCAGAAAGATTGAAAATGATTTATGGCGATATTGATTTGCTTAATATAGATCAAGAAGCCATGGTGGAAATTATGTTGAAAGACAACTCTAAGCGTAAAATAAGTCAAAGTTTGTTGTGTCAAATTATTGAGGCGCGTATTCAGGAAATGTTGAAATTAATTTTAAAACAAATGGATTTTTCAGCGGATTTAGGATGTAGAAAATTGGTTTTAGGTGGGGGGAGTAGTAAACTTAGTGGCTTAAAAGATTATTTAATTAAAAAATTAGGGGTGAAGGTGAGATTGGGTAGCAGCGAACAAAAAAACAACATGGCGGAAAGTTTAGGCGAAGCTTTTTCTGTGGGATCTATTTTGTATGCCTTGAAAACCGGGGTGATAAAGTATCAAGATAATCAGACTAAATTTAGTCTGGATAATCTAAAGAAAAAAGTGTTTAGAATGCGCCGTTTTATGATGGTTAATTTTTTGATTTGGAAGAAGAGGCTACAACAAAAAGAATTGTTTTTTACGCCTTCAAGCAAGTAGAGATATAAGGTATAATGAAAGTTAATTTAGAGGGGGAGGAGTTTGCTGGAGTGGTTTTGGCGAAGTAAGGAGAAAAAAATATGAATAAAAATGAAATTGAAATGTTTGCGAATATTAAAGTAGTAGGTGTTGGTGGAGGCGGTTGTAACGCGGTTAACAGAATGATTGGAGCTGGTGTAAAAGGCGTAGAGTTCTGGTCTGTGAATACGGATCTTCAGGTATTGAATGTTTCTTTGGCGGATCATAAGTTACAGATAGGAATGGAATTGACCAAAGGTCTTGGTGGCGGCGCTATGCCGGCAGTAGGAGAACAGGCAGCAAAAGAAAATAAAGAAGACTTAGAAAATGCTTTGAATGGAGCAGATATGGTTTTTGTTACCGGAGGTATGGGTGGAGGTACAGGAACAGGAGCGGCACCGGTTATTGCTAAAATAGCTAAAGAGGCAGGGGCTTTAACCATAGGGGTAGTTACTAAACCTTTTAGGTTTGAAGGCCCGGTTAGATTAAAGCAAGCGGAAGCTGGTGTGGAAAAATTAAGAGAACAAGTAGATGCATTGATTGTTATTCCTAATGATAAATTATTACAAGTGGTAGATAGAATGACTTCAATGGTTGATGCTTTTAAAATTGCGGATGATGTTTTACGACAAGGCGTACAGGGAATAGCGGATTTGATTACAGTTCCTGGTTTAATAAATTTGGATTTTGCGGATGTGAAATCTATTATGAAAAATTCTGGATCGGCGATGATGGGTATAGGTAGGGCTAGTGGCGAAAATAGAGCGGTAGAGGCGGCGGAAAAAGCTATTTCTTCACCTATTTTAGAAGAAACTATTGTGGGCGCTACGGGCGTAATTTTTAATATTACGGGCGGGGAAGATATGAGTTTGCATGAAGTTCATGATGCCGCGGATATTATTTATGGTTCGGTAGATACAGAGGCGAATATTGTTTTTGGGTCAGTAGTTGATGAACGTTTGAAAGATGAAATAGTGATTACGGTGATAGCAACTGGATTTAAAAAGAATGCTAATACTGGGCAAAACCAGGAAAAAGCGTTTTATTTTCAAAGTATAGAATCAGATAATGAGAGTAAAGTTGTAGCCGATACTGAAGAGACGGAGACAAATACTACGGTAGAAAAAGAAGAGGCGCCTACTTTTTTAGATACAGAAGAGATTAAAGTAATAGATACAGAAGTAGAAACAAACAAAGAAAAAGAGTTTATGAATGGTGATTTAGATGTGCCTGCTTTTTTGAGAAATCTAAATTAGAAAAGAATACTTCCTCCAAAAGATAAGCCTAAAATATCAAAACTATCGGTTTGGTTGGTTTTGTCCTGAATTTTTTTATAGTATGCTTCCACGTTGAAATTCAAGCTATTGATATAGGCTGATTTATTAACCGGAATATTGATGTTGATTTCTATGATGCCGGTTTCAATGGTGTCGTTACGATACACAGCTTCTGTAGCAATAGTTTTTTGAGTTTCATTGAGAGATGATTCTTGAGCTAAATAGTTGAAGTCCTTACCAAGTGAATCTTCCCTGATATAACTAATATTAATTTGGAAATTTTTAGTTTTAATTATTTTATAACCTAAATTAAAAATACCACCATAACCGGTGCCTTGATGAATCTGATCTTGAAAAGTGGTTTTAAATAAAACATTGTAAGATAAAGTAAGATGCTTAATTGGTTTGATAATTGGTTCAAGAGAAATTATTTGTTGATAAAAATGATGGGAAGTTAAGGCTGTAGAGTTAGTAGTGGTTTCGTTTAAATCGGTATATTGCGGCCCAAGTTTTAAAGAGAGTTTTTTTTCGGGGTAGATAGTAAAGTATAAAGAACGGGTGTCTGCTCTTTTGGTCAGTTTGGTGTCGTAATTATTGAGGATAAGGGAATGTGTTATGTTGGGTATAGCTGTATAGTATTGATTGAGATTTTTATATTGATAGGTTCCGTCCAAATGCCAATTTTCGGGAGTGTAAGCCGCACTTAATTTTTGATTATCTATATTTTTATCTAAACTGCCAGGTGTTATATTGTTTTCGGAACGATTATAATACTGATAAGCATCAAATAAATTTAAAGATAAATTTAAAATTTTATAGGGAGTATATCCTATCTCGTATTCATATGATTTGAGGATAAAATTATTAAATTCAGTGGTTTGAACTGAGGCTAGGCCTAAAAGAGATGTGTCCAATCTTGAGGTGTGATTTTTTTCTTCGTTCCAATTTTCTTGCCAAGTAGTGTAAAAAGAACCAAAATTATGGCTGTCCAAATTTATGGTTTGCGGTTTTAAACTGAGTTTTTGGGTTCTTTGAAAAACAGGGAATTCTTGATTAGTAATATTGCGAGTAGCTGCAGATTCTTGTTGAGAGTTTTTGTAATCTTTTTTATGGTATAAATTAATTTGGTATTCAAAGAGATCTAAAAGAGGTGTAGTCGGGATAATCAGAGCGTCACCTGTCCATTGATAAATTTGAGATGAGCCTACGTTATGAGAGGCTGTTTCAGAGTTGACGAGGGTTTTATGTGAAGCCAGATCTTTTTGATAACTTACGTTTTTCAAGAGCCAGCCAGGTAGTGGCTCGAGGTTGGAGTAAGCATATTTTTGCAGATTACTTTGATAATTAGTCTGATTATTGTTTTTAATTTCGTAATTATTGTTTTTTAGATAAGAAAAGTAAGAATTTTTTAAAGGTTGATAAAATGCTTGGTATGCAGATAACCCTAAATAATTAGCAAGACCGTAAAATCCGATTTTTTTGAGATGATATTTAGTTTTATAGGTTTTTTGAGCGGTTTGGTTGAACAGGGGGCTTTCGGTTTCGGTACGGGTATATTCATATTCAGTATGAAAAAAAGAACTAGGATTATAGGCTAAAAAGGATCTGGTGTTGATATAGGTTTGATCATTGTATTGTTCATCATATTCAAAAATTCCTTTTAGGTAAGTGGTGGGCATAATGGTGGTTTTATAGCCTTTGGTAGTAGATATTTGGCGTGATATTTCCGGGATAGTCCATAATTTATAAAGGTTGTAATAAGGTATAAACATAAGCTTATGTAAAAAATTATTTTTGAGAGGCTCGTATTTTGTGCTGATACTGTATTCTTCTGTGAAAGTATGAATACGGTTAAGGTTGTCTAGATAATCTTCGACAGTGAATGATTTTTTACCACCTAAGGTTGTTACTAAGTAGGAAGGGCCGAATGAAACTTGTCCTAGATATTGTAGTGATAATTGATCAAGATCGTTGATATTTGCGGTGGT
Source organism: bacterium (assembly GCA_018646105.1). Taxonomy (GTDB): domain Bacteria; phylum Margulisbacteria; class Marinamargulisbacteria; order JABGVJ01; family JABGVJ01; genus JABGVJ01. The sequence goes on along the minus strand of JABGVJ010000044.1, from coordinate 31,990 downwards.
AAGTGATTCTTGAACCGTATTAAAATAGTTTAGTTGATGATTGGTTTTGAAAATATTATCCCAAAAATTTAAATTGGTCTCGGTAAGTATTTGGTCATTGTATTCGTAAACAGGGTCTGATTGGTAATTAGAACCCTGAAAAGTTTGGGTATTGTGATAATCAAGGAAAATATTTTCTTGAGATGATAGTTGGTAATTAAGATTTGCTCCGTAAATTTTACTGCCTTTAACATCATTTAAGGCTCCGATGGGGATAAATTCTTTATCTATATTTTTATAGTCGGCATTTACCATCAGATTTTTATCTGTAAAATTACTGCTGATTTGATATGCGTAAGCGGTGTTGCTAGGGCCAGAGGTTAAGGTGTTGCTATCTATATATTCATAAGATATTTTAATGGTGTCGCTGGATGATGGAGTGAGGTTTAAGAATTTTATGGTGCCGTTTTCGTAGTTTATATAATAATCTAAATTTTTGGTTTGGATAAAATTATTAATAAATACTAATTCCGAATTTTCTACGAGGCCGGTTTCTGCTAAAAGGTAGGTTTCGGCATAAAGACCGGATCCATTAAAAGTTTCGGTTTTTTGAGCGTGCTGTTTAGAAAAGTTATGACTGGCAGCTGCGAAATCTGTATCAATTTCCCATTGTTTTGAAATTCTGGTTTTTAGGTTTAAACCATACATTTTTTGCATAATAAGCCCCTCGTAAGTTAAAGGGTTAGGTGAATATAAGTATTTTATTTTTATTTGAGTATGGGAGGCAGGGTAGTTTTTTAAAATCGAATCTAAATTGTCTATGCCATATTTTAAGAATCTTATTTTAAAGCCAGATCCATCTGAATTGTATTCTACAAGATAGTCGTTTCCTTCGGTTATTCTTTTTTCGCCGCTGATTTTATCGCGAAATAAATTTTGGTTACCACTAAGATATATGTATGAAACGCCTTGATATTTGACTGGAGTATTAGGGAGCTCAAAATCGACGCCGCTGTAATAAGCGGCATTTTCCTGTCCATCGATTCCTTGGAAAGTGGCCTCAGTTAAAAAACTGTTTTGATAAGTATAGTTTATTTTCAAGTCGTTTTCAGTAATAGTTTGGCTTAAAACTGTTATTTCTCCTTTATAATAGTTGACGCTATAGTTAGGAGAAGGGATTTCTTGACCATCAATTTCGAGGAGGAGTTCAGTTTCGGAGGAGATTGGATTGTATTGGGTAATAATCAGATTATTGCCGGACGTGGTTGGGGTTTCATCAGAAATTTCTATGAGAATGTCTCTTTGAAGATTATGTTCACTTAAATAAGTTAGGTTTAGATCAAAAGGACTTTCTTTTTTTTCTTCTATTAAAATTCGAGTTTTTAAAGATTTGTAGTGTAGAACCATGGTTTTGGGAAAAGCTATAGGATGAAGCAGATATAATTTGCCATATTTATAATCTAGGTAATAATCCAAATTTTCAGTTAAGGATTGATCATCTACGAAAAGGGTAGCGCTGTTTAAAATTATATGTTTTTTAGCTAAGTTGAAAGGGCCTTTACTATCATTTGCAATAATGTTTTCGGTCACGATTTCAGAGTCATAATATTCATATTCTACGGTGACTGTGTCTTGAGGGTTTAATTTTTGGTTTTGCAGGACAATTTCGCCTGTTTTAGGTTTAATAACATAGTCAATATTTTTAATTAAGGAGTTTTTATTAAGTAATATTGATTCTGATTCTAGGCAAAGCGGGGTGTATTGGAGAAAAAAACTAGTAGATGCCGGATATGTTTCAAAGGTTTTGATTTTAACAAATTGTTCTGTTTGTTTATTTTGACTGATGGCTTGATATTGTAGTGCAAAAAGGTTTTTACGGGAAAGCAAAGGGACAAAGTCTTCAATGGGGTTAGTAAATTCATAGATAATATTAATAAAATCAGTTTGAGATACGTTTTGGTTAAATTTAATTTTTCCTTGAAAGTAATCAATGGTATAGTCTTTTTTTTCTTGTAAAGGAAGGTTGTTGATCCAAACTTTTACGGAATTTTCTAGTAGCGGGGCGTTAGGTAGTTTTATTTTGTTGCTGCCTGTGCCATATCCTTGATATTGTTTAATCTCAGATTTTTCTCGACCATAAGCTAGTTCTAAATTCCAGTCTCGGTTTTTGGTTTTAACGTTGATTCCATTGATGGCTTTATCGATATCTATAAACTGATTGTTTTTGATGGTGGTTTGATTGTCGCCAATAGTTAATTTATTTTGATTTTTTTGGATTTGAATATTGTATTTTCCTGGAAAATCAGGTTCTTGTTCGAGTTGCCAATTTATTTCTAAATCTTTTTCTAGGGTTCCTTGTAATTGCAAATTGTAGCGAAGATTTGGTTTAAGTTCGCCAGGTAAGATTGTTAAAGGTATTTTTTGGTAGAAAGGATCTTCCAAAATATTGTAACTAGTAGTTTTAGGCCAATAATTTTTACCACTAAATTTTCCATCTATAGCACCATCTATGGCGATATTGTGGTAATAGTTGTTTTTAGGAAGCTGTATGATTTGGTTGTTTACAATAAGCGGTGTAGGGGAAAGCAAGCTTTTAGAAGTAGGGATTGGTGATGTTGCGGGTGAATAAGAAATAATATTATCCATATGAACCCAGGCGAAATAGTTTTTTGTGAGGCGAATTTGATAAAATCCGTGCTGAAAGTTAGTAGTTTCAAAAATTGATTTTAAGGGGGCCAAGTAAATGGTGGTCGCGAAAAAGGAAGGCTTGTCTTGGATTTTGGCATTAGCTTTGATAATTTTCAAATATTGCGTGCTAGGGAAAATTTTTTGAATTAAGATCACTAAGATAATTAAGACTATGATTGTTATTTTTTTCATATTTAAGTAAATAATTTTTCATTTCGGTTGATGTATATGTAATAGACTTAAAGTAAAATTTTAGTTTAAAGCAGCGGTCCTGTAAATGTTCAAGATGAATTTTTTTAGGGAAGGAAGTTTTAAGGAGAGAAAAGCAATTAAGGCTGTTTATTTTACGAACAGCCTTAATTTTTAGTTTTTAGTAATAAATTTATAAATGTTTTCAAAGGTTTCTTGTACGATAGGGTGATGGCTTTTAAATAGTTTTGGGTTTATAAAAACCAGCCCTTCTAAATATATTACTCCTTCTATTTTTTGCAAGTTGTTTTTTAAACTTTTTTTCATTTTTTGTTCACCCCTTTCGTATGACTATGAACTGTTTGCTTCTATTATAGAGATCGAGATTTAAGGTAGTAAAGATGTATGGAATTTTTGTAATGCGAGATAATGCTGTGTTGGAAAAATTGGCGGGTTTGAAGTAGAATATTTTGAGAGACGGTAAAAAAAACAGAAAGAATACAATTATGATACATAAATTAGCTTTACTTATAAAAAACAGAAAAATAATTTGGCAGAATTTTAGGGAGAAACTATCTTTGATATCTTTGAAAGAAATTTTGTCTTTAGTTAAATATATATTGGTTCCTAAGGAAGTTAGTGAAAAACTGGAGGATATAGATTTTTTGCGTTTGTATGCAGAGGGATATAGAGTGTTGCTTCTGGATATAGATAATACACTTATGACTTATAGGCAAAGAGCTTTGTCTCTACAGAAGATTCATTTTTTGGAAAGAGTGAAAAGTATTGGTTTTGAAATTTATTTGGTTTCTAATAATATTAATATGAATCGTGCTAAACGAGTGGCTAAGGATTTAAAAGTAAAAGGTGTTTATTTTAGTTTGAAACCTTTGGTTTTTGGAGTGCGTGAATTAGCGGAAAAAAATATGCTGGATTTGTCAAAAGCAGTAGTGGTAGGGGACCAGATATTAACAGATGTGATTATGGGAAACTGGTTACGTTGTTATACTGTTTTAGTTGATCCTTTAGATAAAAAATTGTCTTTTTTGAAAACATTACAACGTGAAATAGAGCTGTTTCTTGTGAGAAGTTTTCATTTATGAATGATCGAGAATATAGAACATTAGTTGGTTATCTTAATGAGCATAGTTGTAAATATTATGTTTTAGATAAACCAGAAATTTCTGATGAGGAATATGATAAAAAATATCGTGCTTTGATAGATTTTGAAGTCGTAAATCCTTTGTTGATTGATCCTAATTCCCCTTCCCAACGTATAGGCGATAAACCTTTAACAAAATTTGAAGCCTTTGAACATAAAACCGCACTTCTTTCTTTAGACAATGTTTTTTCTAGCGAAGAAGTTGCTGCTTTTTATAAGCGTGTAAAGAAGGCGTTAGGTAAAAATCCGGAATTTTTAATTGAACCAAAAATGGATGGGTTGGCTGTGGCAATTCATTATAAAAAAGGTAAGTTTTTTAAAGGGGCTACTAGAGGGAACGGGATGGCTGGTGAAGACGTTACAGCAAACTTGAAAACCGTGAAATCTTTACCGCTTATTTTGCAAGAAGAAGTTGATATAGAGGTGCGCGGCGAGGTTTTTTTGCGAAAATCCAATTTTGAAAAAATTAAAGATAAGTTTGCGAATCCTAGAAATGCGGCGGCGGGTTCGTTAAGACAGCTTGATCCTAAAATTGCCGCGCAAAGGAATTTGGATATTTTTGTTTATCAAGGTTTTTATCCAGGTATAAAAACCCATAAAGAAATGTTGAGTTTTTTGAAAAAAATAGGTTTTCCGGTTCTTGATGATTTGTTTTTAGTAGATACCGAAGACGGTATAAACGAAAGTTGTCAGAAGGTACAGGCATTAAGAAAGATTTATGATTGGGATATTGATGGGGCAGTTATCAAAGTAAATAGTTTTGAAGAGCAGCGAAATTTGGGCGTGACATCTAAAGCGCCGCGGTGGGCGGTGGCTTATAAATTTGCGACTGAACGCGTGGTTACCAAATTATTGGATATAAAGGTGCAGGTAGGTCGGACAGGGGTATTAACGCCCGTGGGTATTCTGGAACCGGTTAAAGTTTCTGGGGTTATGGTGAGCCGCGCTACGCTGCATAATATGGATATTATTGAGAAAAAAGGGGTTAAAATTGGTGACAAGGTTTTGTTGGAGAGAGCAGGTGAAGTGATACCGGCTATTATTGGAAGTGTAGAAACTTTTTTAGATAGTAAAGAATTTCAGATACCGGAAAAATGCCCGGTTTGTGGATTTGCGGTTTATAAAGAACCAAATCTGGTTGGGTATAAATGTTCCAATATAGTTTGTCCGGCAAAAGTCAAAGGTAGTGTTAACCATTTTGTGGCTAAAGAAGCCATGGATATAGATGGGTTAGGGGAATCTTTGGTGGAACAGTTGGTAGATACAGGCTTGGTGAAAAATATGGCAGATATTTATTTGTTAACCAAAGACCAAATCATGGGTTTAGATAGAATGGCGGAGAAATCCGCGGAAAAATTAATAGTAGCAATAGAAAAAAGTAAAAATAAAGGTTTAGTAAATCTTATTTTTGGGTTGGGAATTTTATTTGTAGGGAAAAGAACAGCTGAGATTTTAGCGGAACATTTTCAGAATATAGATAGTTTATTAGCTGCTTCGTATGAGGATTTAGTGGGTATTTTTGAAATCGGAGATAAAATAGCAGATTCTTTAGTAGCAAATTTTAAAAATACGGAATTTATGGAGGTTATTCATAAATTTAAAGAAATTGGCATTAATCCAGAATATAAATCAGCGAGTAGTCGAAAGTTGGCGGGTAAAACATTTTTATTAACAGGTAGTTTAGTTGAATATTCTAGGTTAGAAGCAGAGACCCTGATCAAAGAAAATGGCGGTCGAGTGGTGAGTAGCGTGAGCAAAAATTTGGATTATTTGATTGTGGGAGAGAACCCGGGATCAAAGCTAGATAAAGCCTATAAAATAAATACTAAAGAAAAAATTATTCAGATTATTGGGGAAAACGAGTTAGAGAAGTTTATTTTTGGCTAAAGTTGCATTTTGTTGTAAAATGCATTATTATGTAAAATGTAATCATTTGTTTTCGTGATAAATTTATTTATTTGGGGGGGAATAAGTGATCATTTATTTATTTTGGGGGAGAATAGGTGAAGACTAAAATGAAAACATTACAAGTTAGAGAAGTGCCGGAAGGTTTATATAGAAAATTAGTAACAGAAGCAAAAAAAGAGCATCGTAGTATTGCTCAAGAAACTTTAATGATTTTGTCTAAGGGGTTGCATTTTGATTTAGCTCCTCGTGATAGAAGAAAAAAAGTTTTAGATAGAATGGCAAATGACTATAAAAAACTAGAGCAATATGATTTTGATGATCCCGTAAAGATTATCAGAGAGGATAGGCAAAGGGATGAATATAATTTTAGACAGTAGCGCAGCCATTGAATTAGCTTTAAACAGAGAAAAATCTAAGCAGATAGAGGCTTTAATTTCAGAGGCTGAGTGGGTGATAGCACCGGATTTATTCATTTCCGAAGTTACTAATGTTTTATGGACCTATCATAATTTTAGGCAAGTTCCAATTGTGTTATGCGAAGCAGCTTTAGAAAATGTTATTCAGTTTATAGATAATTTTGTGGAAACAAAAGATTTATATAAGGAAGCCTTTGCTATGTCATGCTTAACTAAGCATTCTGCATATGATGCTATGTATTTAATTTTAGCTAGAAGAAATAATGCTTTTTTATTAACTATGGATAAAAAGCTTAAAGCTACAGCTCAGCAACAATCAATCAAAGTCGCGGATATTTAATTAGATAGGTAAAGAATTGACAAAAAGACTATTTTTTATTGAATTTATTATTATTTTTGTAGCCACATTATTTATTGCCTGTTTTGGCCTAGATGCTTTTTTTGAAAATGTAATTAGCACTAAAAAGTCCTTTTTTGTAAGGTTTCTTTTTTTTGATTATCCAAACTTTAAATTATTAAAATTTTCTTCAATTTATCCAATTATTGGGTTGTTGTCTGTTTTATTTATGAATATATTTTATATAGCAGTTCCAAAATATGGAAAAATATTTAAACATATACGCAAAAATTTTAAATATTGGTATATGCTGCATGGTATCATTTTTGCTTTCCCAATTGCTTTAGTAGGGTGGAGTATAAAAAATTATGAATATTTCCAAAAATTTGTATTTTTCAACGGAGACTATTTAGTTGTATCCATTATTTTGGGATTTATACTTTATAAGGTATGTTTTTTAAGAAAATCCACCTCAGCTAATAATAAAAAAGAGACTATATTAGATAACTCTTTAATAACTAAAGAAAAAGATGATTGTATTGGTATTAAGAATGAGTTAGCTGAACTCGAGCAACATATCAATGATGGTAATTTTCAAAAAGGGTGTGTCCTAGCTTTGTATGGAAAAAATGGCAGTGGGAAGACTTCTATATTAAACATATTAGAAAGTAAGAACAAAAATAAATTTAATATTAAATATTTTGAGCCCTATAAATACAAAAATGAAGAGGACATAGCTAAAAACTTTTTTAATACTATCGTAGCCGCGATATCTGAATATGGTTTTTTTCCGTATTTAAATAAAATACCGCAACGCTATTATGAAATTTTTTTTGGCATATCTGGGCTAGAAAAATATCTGCCGAAAAGTATATATAAAGTATTGGGAATCTTTTCACCGGAAAAAGACCTTGAAAATTTAAAAAGAATTATTGAACAGTATATTTTTGATCTTGATATAAAAATATTGTTAATTGTAGATGACCTTGATAGGTGTAGTGATCGTAGCAGATTTCTATTTTTTCAATTATTAAATAATTTTGGAAAAATAAAAGGCCTTATTTATATAATTTCTGCTTCAGCAGAAGAATTATTAACCTATAAAAAACCTAAATTAATTAGTATTATAGATTGATTATGTTTACAAAAAACGAATCTGCTTTAGAAAAATATATTGATTATGAAGTCTATCTCCCGCCTTTAGCGGGAGAAAAATGGCGTTCTTTTTTTGATAAAATAATTGAGGTTGTTTTAGAAAAACTAGACCATAAATTTTCCGATAAAGAGCAAGAAATAATAAATGAACAATTTTCAGATTTATCTGAATTATTAATTCCTTTGCTGGATACTCCAAGATTAATAAAAAAATTTGGCCGACATTTTTTAAAGAAATTTGATACCCCAGCAGGAAGTGTGAATATAATTGATTTTATCGGATTAGTCGCCCTTCAAACTATTAACCCACAACTTTATATTTGGATAGCAAAAAACAGAAAGCCCCTAATTGATCCCTCTACCGCAGAAAATTTATTTAGCCTTACAGAATCATTTAAAATGCAAAAGAAGAAAGATTATTTTGAAAATCGTTTTGAAACTATTAAGAAGGAACTTGAGGAACTAGAAATTTGTTCACCAAAAGAATTGGCATTATTAAAGTTTTGTTTTTTTAGGCATCATGATTTTCTTGAAAATTATCATCATTACAGATTAACACAAAATGAACCGAAAATTACGGATAATCAATTTTTCTGTAATTTTTTTTACTATGATGACCTTCCAGAAATAGCAAAGAGAAATGGGAAAAGTGACTTTATTAATAAACTAAAAACCAAAACTATAGATAAGTCTGATATTGTCTCAGAATTAAATAAAAACAGAAAAGAACTTAAAAGAAATGATTTAATCTCATTATTTCATAATAAAATAAGAGAAATCATAAAGGAAGTTGATCGAGAAACTTCCTTAAAACTACTAATTGCTTATGGGATTTTCGCAAAAGAGCTTGGTAGTAAAGAAGACGGCTTTGGCTTAAGTGAAAAAACTAAAGCTGCTTTTTCTATATGGGTCTATGTAGAAAAGAATATGTCTGCCACCGAACAGCTAAATAAAGATCTAATTGAAATAATTAAAGAAGAAAATATCTCCCATGAATTTTTAGCAAACTTGATTTTTAGGAGTTTTAACAAGGAGAGAAGACCTATTGAACTTAGAGACGTAGCATTGGATGTTGAAAAAATAAAAGAAAAATTCAATGAAAGATGTGAAAATATTTTTTATGACACAGAAGGCCAACCTTTAAATATATTTAATAAAAGCATATCGGACGATCCATTTGGTATTTTATATCGTTGGAGAGATGCTAATGATTCAAAGGAAGTTACGCAAAATTATTTAGAAAAATTATTTAAAGAAAAACCAGAAGTAGCTTCAAAATTTTTAAAAAGAGTATTCTCTTCAGATAAAGAATTTTATCAAAGCAATATAAAGGATCTTAATTGTATTATTGATATAAAAAAATTACTTAGTATAATCAATAAATTAAAAATAAATTGTTCGGAAGAAGAAGAAAATATGATTGTCGCAATGGAAGAATATAAAGATTAAAAAATTAAATTTATTTCCCCCTCTCCCGTTCGTAAGAATGGGAGAGGGGTGGCCGCCGAAGCGGCCGGGGTGAGTGCCTTATACACTCGGGGGTGAGGGGAGTGTTAGTACATTCCACCCATACCGCCCATGCCACCCATACCAGGTGCGCCGGCAGGCATTGCAGGAGCATCTTCTTTTTCATTTGGGTCATCGGCAATAAGAACATCTGTAGTAAGAAGTAAGCTAGCTATAGAAGCTGCGTTTTGAATGGCTGATCTGGTAACTTTGACAGGGTCAACAATACCAGCTTGAACCATATTAACAATTTCAGAAGTTCTAGCATTAAATCCCATACCAGCTTTTTCATTTCTAACTTTTTCAGCTATAACTGACGCTTCTAAACCACAATTAGAAACGATTTGTTTAAGTGGAATGTCTAAACTTTTTAAGACAATGGTCATTCCTACTTTTTCGTCTCCGTGAGCTTTAGTGATAGCGCTTTCAAGAATAGGTCTTAGATTTAAAAGAGCAGTGCCGCCGCCAGGAACAATACCTTCCTCAACAGCTGCTCTGGTAGCTGAAAGAGCATCTTCTACTCTATGCTTTTTCTCTTTGAGCTCAGTTTCAGTTGCCGCTCCAACTTTGATGATGGCAACACCACCAGAAAGTTTGGCTAATCTTTCTTGAAGTTTTTCTTTATCATAGTCAGAATCTGAAAGTTCGATTTCTTTTCTGATTTCAGAAATACGTTCTTTAATTTTATTAGAATCACCTTTGCCTTGAACAATAGTGGTGTTTTCTTTGTCTGCTTTTATTTTAGCAGCTCGACCAAGTTGTTCCATTTCAGCGGTTTCTAGGCTTAACCCAATTTCCTCAGAAATAACTTGTCCGCCGGTAAGAACAGCAATATCTTTTAGCATAGCTTTTCTGCGGTCGCCAAAACCAGGAGCTTTAACTGCGATGCAGTTTACGGTTCCTCTGAGTTTGTTTACCACAATAGTGGCTAGTGCTTCCCCTTCAAGCTCTTCTGCGATGATAACAAGCCCTTTGCCGGTTTGCACGACTTTTTCTAGGATGGGTAGTAAATCCTTAATTGCAGATATTTTTTTGTCTGTAATAAGGATATAAGGGTCGTCTAGAGAAGCTTCCATTCTGTCTTTGTCCGTAACCATATAAGGAGAGGCATAACCTTTGTCAAACTGCATACCTTCTACTATTTCTAGTTCTGTTTCAATACCTTTGGATTCTTCAACTGTAATAACGCCATCTTTTCCTACTTTGTCCATGGCTTCAGCTATTAAAGCACCAATAGTTTCATCATTATTTGCAGAAATTGAGGCAACTTGAGAAATAGCTTCCTTGGTTTCTATGGGTTTACTATTTTTTTTGAGCTCGGATACAATGGTTTTGATAGCTTTTTCAATACCATGTTTTAATCCCATAGGATTAGCTCCGGCTACGACGTTTTTTAAGCCTTCTTTAAAAAAAGCACGGCCTAGGATAGTAGCGGTAGTAGTTCCGTCCCCTGCTACGTCATTAGTTTTAGAGGCTATTTCTTTTAAAAGTTGAGCTCCCATATTTTCAAAAGGATCAGAAAGTTCGATTTCTTTAGCAATGGTAACTCCGTCGTTAGTAATCGTAGGAGATCCCCATTTTTTATCTAGGACAGCGTTACGGCCTTTAGGTCCTAGTGTATGAGCAACAGCATCTGCAACCTTATCAATACCGGCTACTAGAGAGTGCCATGCTTCATCTGTATATTTAATTTGTTTTCCTGTCATTGATTTTAATACCTCCTTTGTTTATTGTTTGGCAAGTATATCTGATTCTTTAAGAACAAGATAATCTTGACCATTAAATTTGATTTCTGTGCCACTATATTTAGAATATAAAACTAAGTCATTTGCTTTGACGCTCATAGGAATAGTTTTACCTTCATCAGTGACGCGACCAGGTCCCACAGCTACTATTTTCCCTACTTGTGGTTTTTCTTGAGCTGTATCTGGTAGTACGATTCCTGATTTTGTAGTTTGTTCAGCAGCTTCTGGTTTTAGAATAACCCTATCTGCTAATGGTTTGTAATTCATATTAAAATTTCCTCCTTTCATATTATATTATTTTGAAAATTAGCAGTCTCTTATGGAGAGTGCTAATGTATTGTATTAGATCTTGGCTTTTTTTTCAATATGCCACGGTGCTGGTATATTGAAGCAACACAAAAAATCGATGTATAAGAAGGTTGGGTTTGGGGAATATAAAGTATAGAGAAGTAGGGGGGCTCTACAAAGGAGAAAGAAAAAAATGATTAAGAAAACAACTAAAAAAATAAGCCTACTTCAAAATTTAGAAAAGGAATTTCCAGAATTAGAAAATAACTTGATATTGAAACAAGAGAATTATATTTTTGATTTTACCAATAAAAAAGTGCAATTATCTTTTACGATGAATTAAGCTGCGGTATCGATGGTTTTGCTTGATTTATAATAAGCAATATAAAAATTATATTCCAAGATAGCGACAAAGGTAGCAGATAAGGCCAAGGGTATAATTTGTAACGTGGGTCCTATGTAAGGAATTTTGATAAAGATTAATCTTAAAATAGTAGTAAGAATATTGATGCTAATAGTAAGTCCTAGAAAAACAATTATTTTAGAATAGTTATTTTTGAAAAATAAAAGCATATTATGAAAAATGGAGGGCCATTTTTTTTCTTGCATAAGTATAAAGACGGGTAAAAATTTTAAAAATAGGGCTATTGGTAAAATAACAATCAAGAGAATTATTACTTTTAAAATATCAAATATAGCTATGGTTTTGACGATATATACAAACGGAATTAAAGGTAATAGTAACACACAGGAACTTAAAAATAGTTTGGGATATTTTGCCCACGTAGCCCCTATTATAGTTTTATAACTAAAACTTTGAGATTCGTGGAAAGTTTTGGCCATAATAAGGGTGAATGTTTTAAAAAAGAGCTCGATTAGTCCGGCGACGAAGATTAAAGCCAAAGTCCATTTGAGTGTGGCTGGTTGCCAAAAGTTGAAGATCATAAAGAAAAATAGATAAGGCGTAAGAATTAGGGTGTCTTTTTTTATGATTTCGAGAGATTTGTTTAGTAACGATTTGATCATTTTAACAAGTTCCTAATTTGTTGAGCGAAACCAAACCCATAGTTCCTATAATGATATTTGGGAGCCAAGCAGCTATAAAAGGATGTAGGAAGCCAGCTAGCCCTAAACCTAAACTTATGGATATTAGAATATAATAAATGACAATGATAAAAAGGCTAATACCTAAACCTAGAGCAGAAGAGCTTCGTTGTGGTTTGAGCCCGACGACCGCACCTAAAACAGAGAAAATTAAGCTAGCAAAAGGAATTGCATATTTCATGTGTAAGTTTACTAAATCAGAAGTGGTGTCGGCACCCATTTTAGCTTTAAATTCTATTCTTTTTTTGAGTTCGCGAGTATTCATTTCTTTAGTGGTTTTTTCTCGTTTAGTTAAATCTACGGGGTCTACTTTAATATTGAGTAGTTCTTTCGCAAATCTTGTGAAAACGACAATGTCTTTTTTTTTGGGAAAATAATGCATGACGCCATTGTTGAATTCCCAGTTGCCGTGACCAAGCCACTGTCCTTTTTGTGCTCGAATGAGTCTGGCTAATCGACCAAATTCAAATTCGGCGATTGTGATATCTTGTAATGAATTTTGATTGATTTGGCGAATATTAATAATACGTATCGGAATACTTTCTTGATCATATTCGGTAAGATTGATATTTTTTTTGACTTTCGTTTGTTTTTCTTGAGTAAGTTTATAAAAGAGTGTTTCAGATGAGTAGTTAGCTTTGGGTACGATAGATTCATTAAACCAAATGGTTAAAAAACTAACAGCTAAACCCATAGCGATGATAGGAATTAAAAGTCGATAAATACTAATGCCGCTAGCTTTGAAGGCAATGATTTCCATATCTGAATTTAAACGGCTAAAGGTAAGAATAGAGCTTAAGAGCATGGACATTGGAAAGGTGAAAACCAGAATTTCAGGTATTTTATAAATAAATAGCTGAATAGTTTGATAGAGAGGAAAACTATATTTAACGGCGGTACTAACCAAACTGAGTAAAATAGCACTTCCGGAAAGAATACTGGTAAAAGCGGCAATGCCAAAAACAAAGGGACCTATTAATTCTTTGAATAAGTATTTGTCGATAATTTTCATGTTAGTTTAAAATTATTACCTAAATAAAGTTTTTTAGCGATAGGATCATTAGCTATTTCTTCAGAACTACCGGAAAGAAGAAGTTTGCCTTCGTGGATAATATAAGCCCGGTCGGTAATGGAAAGGGTCTCACGAACATTATGATCTGTAATAATAATACCTAAGTTTTTTTTCTTGAGTTTTTGTAATATTTCTTGAATTTCAGTTATGGTGATGGGGTCAATGCCGGCAAAAGGTTCGTCTAATAAGATATATGAAGGATTGGTGGCTAGGGCACGGACGATTTCTACACGTCTTTTTTCACCGCCGGATAGTTCATATCCGTGGGCCTTTTTTAAATGGATGATGCCCATTTCTTCTAATAGCTCATCTAGTTTTTGCTGATAGTTTTGTGGGGAAACGTTTTTAAGAATTTCCCATAAAACTAAAATGTTTTCCTCTACGGTAAGTTTTTTGAAGATGGAAGGTTCTTGTGGTAGGTAGCCGATGCCTAAGCGGGAACGCTGATGCATCGGTAAATGAGTAATGTTTTGAGAATCAAAATAGACTTCTCCTTGATTAGGGCGAACTAATCCTACAATCATGTAAAAAGTAGTGGTTTTGCCAGCTCCGTTAGGCCCGAGTAAGCCGACAATTTCGCCTCTTTTCATAGTTAGATTTACATCGTTAACTACTTTGCGATTTTTATATATTTTTACTAGTTTTTTTGTTTCGATCATTGTTTTTAACTTTTATTTAATTTAATCATAATTTTAAAGATTAGATAAGATAGTCTTGATTAATGGTTTCGACTTTTATGGTTTTTTTACTATGGATGTCGATGGTTAATTTAAGAGCATTAAAGAGTACATTATTTGTATCCGGCGGTGAAAATTTGACAGGCATCTGATTTAAAAATTTTTGAACGATTTCTTCTTTTTGCATGCCAAGTATAGAATTTTTTGCGCCTACCATCCCTACATCAGTAATATAAGCTGTATGATTGGGTAAAATGCGGCTGTCTGTGGTCTGCACATGGGTGTGGGTGCCATAGACTGCGTTTACCTGGCCATCTAACATCCATCCTAAAGCTTGTTTTTCGGACGTGGCTTCTGCATGCATATCTACAAGAATAATGTCAGCTTCTTTTTTTAGATCAGCTATTTTGTTTTGCATTAATTGAAAAGGACAATCAGCTAATCCTAAAAATACGCGTCCTATAAGATTTACGACAGCTATTTTGAGGTTTTTGACGGTAAATATTCTGTATCCTTGGCCTGGGTTGTTGGGAGGAAAGTTCCAGGGGCGAACGAGCTTTTTAAAATCATCAAAATCTTCGACAATTTCTTTTTTTCTGTAAACATGGTTTCCAGAAGTAAAAGCATCTATGCCGTAAATAATTAGTTCCTGATACGTTTTTTTAGTAAACCCGATACCATGAGCCGCGTTTTCAATATTTAAAATGCTAAAATCGATGTCGTGGATTTTGATAATCCGTTGATAGTGTTTAGCTATTAAGGTTCGGCCTGGTTCGCCTACGACATCGCCTATACATAAAATATTAAGATGATCTTTATCCATTTAGCGGGCTACTCCTTGTGCTCTGGTTTCGCGAATAACCGAAACTTTTATTTCGCCTGGATATTCTAGCTCTTCTTCTATTTTTTGCGCTATGTCAAAAGCCAATTTATTGGCTCCAGGATCGTCTATTTCTTCTGGTTTGACCATTACTCTAATTTCGCGTCCAGCTTGAATAGCATAGGCTTTTTCCACACCCTCAAAAGATTTGGCTAGGTTTTCTAGATTCTCTAGTCTTTTGATATATAGCTCTAAAGATTCTTTACGAGCACCTGGTCGGGTAGAGGAAATAGCGTCGGCTACGGCTACTAGTACAGCTTCTACAGTATCAGGTGCAACATCTCCATGGTGGGCATAGATACAATTGCAGATTTCAGAGCTTTCACCGTATTTGTTGGCTATATCACCACCTAATTTGGCATGTGTTCCTTCATGTTCAAAGTCTAAAGCTTTACCAATATCATGTAACATTCCGCCTCTTTTGGCTAAATTAACATTGACATGGAGTTCGCTAGCCATGGTGGCGGCTAAAAGAGCAGTTTCTATGGAATGAGCTAGAATATTTTGTCCGTAACTTGTTCTATACTGTAATTTACCGATTAATTCAATGATCTTAGGAGGGAATTGCAAACCCAGTTCTTCAGCGGCTTGTTCACCACGTTCCCTGATCGTATCTTGTAATTCTTTTTTTGCTTTTTCTACTATTTCTTCAATACGCGTAGGATGAATACGTCCATCTAGAATAAGTTTTTCTAAAGCAAGGCGCCCAATTTCTCTTCTAATTGGGTCAAAAGCAGATAAAACTACGGTGCCAGGACTATCGTCGATGATAATATCTATACCAGTGATAGCTTCAAAGGTACGAATATTTCTTCCTTCTCTTCCAATGATGCGGCCTTTCATTTCATCATCTGGTAAAATTACTACGGAAGTAGTAGAAGATGACACATGATCTACGGCGGTTTTTTGAATGGCTTCTAAAATGATTTCTGTGGCCTTACGATTAGCAATTGTTCTAGCTTTATCTTCTGTTTGTTTAATAATTAGACCAGCTTGTTTTTTGACCTTTTTTTCTACGTTTTCCAGAAGTATTTTTTTAGCTTCTTCTTGAGATAAACCGGCAAGAGCTTCGAGTTTTTTGAGGAGCTCTAATAAGGAGGCATCTAGTTTTAAACGAATGTTTTTGGCTTTTTCGATTTCTTCTGCTAAATTATTCTCCTTTTCGGCTAGATGAGATTCTCTAGAATCCAAATGTTTTTCTTTGTGCATTATTTTCTGCTCTGTTTGATCTATTTCTTTGCGGCGGTTTTTGATTTCTGCTTCTAGTGAATATTTGGATTTGGTTAAGTATTCATTGGCTTCTTTTTGAGCTTTTGCCAGAATATTTTGCACTTTTTGATTAGAATCTTCCAAGTTTTTTTGAATATGTTCTTCTACTTTTTTGATTTTGCGATCAGTGTTTATTTTTTTGAAAAAATAAAAAATTAAGATCGTTGTTAAGATGACGATAGCGATACTGACGATAAAAATTATATTCATTAGTTTAGGCCTCCTTTTTGTTTGATGTTATTTTTTCTTTGATTTCTTTTGCTAATTTTAGACAAAGCTCTTTATTTTTAGAAAGATAGGCTTTCGCGGCTTCTTTGCCTTGTCCCATTCTTTCGTTTTGATAGGCATACCATGTGCCACTTTTTTCAATAAGGTCGAATTCGGTAGCTAAATCTAAGATGTCGGCAATTTTAGAAATGCCTTGACCAAAAATAATTTCGACTTCTGTTCGTTTAAAAGGTGGTGCTACTTTGTTTTTTACTAATTTGATTCTGACTTTATTTCCTATGATATCTACGCCATTTTTGATAGACTCTATGCGGCGGACTTCTAGACGGATAGAGGCATAAAATTTCAAGGCTTTACCACCAGGGGTTACTTCTGGATTGCCTAAAACAAAGCCTATTTTTTCGCGTATTTGATTGACAAAGATAACAATAGTTTTTGATTTGTTAATAGCGGCAGTTAATTTTCGTAAAGCTTTAGACATTAGCCGTGCTTGCGCACCCATTTGGACATCAATCATTTCCCCCTCTATTTCTGCTTTTGGGACAAGTGCGGCGACTGAGTCTATGACTACAACATCGATAGATCCGGAGCGTACTAGGGTTTCGGTGATTTCTAACGCTTGTTCAGCGTAGTCTGGTTGGGATAAAAGCAAATCATTGGTCTTGACGCCGATTTTTTGGGCGTAATTTGGGTCTAGAGAGTTTTCTACGTCTATGTAAGCACAAATGCCTCCTTTTTTTTGAGCTTCTGCTACGGCATGTAGAGACAAAGTGGTCTTACCAGATGCCTCTGGTCCAAAAATTTCAATGATGCGGCCGCGAGGATATCCTCCGACACCTAGAGCGATGTCTAGCGATAAAGCGCCTGAGGGAAGAGTGTTGACGTCTATGTTAGGTACGTCGCCTAATTTCATAATTGACCCTTTACCATAATTTTTTTCAATTTGACTTATGGCAAGATTCAGGGCTTTTTGTTTATTGTCATCCATTAATATTCCTCCTTTAAATTTTGATTAAGTAACATATATTTTAAAACTATAAATACGGCTTCAATAATATTATTTTGTATTTTTGACATGGTGCCAAAAAATTTATAGTGTTTAATAATTGTTTTTTTGTTTGTTACCATAGAAATATAAATTAAAGCTTCATTATTTTTATTTAAAATAGGGTCGTTGTATTTTAGATTTCCAGTTACGGCGACACCTATATCAGTGTTAAATAATTTTTTTGCTCCTTTCGCCATTTCAGTGGCTATTTCCGGACTATACCAACCTTTGTTTTTAATTGTGGCTGATAGTAACCCTAAAAGTTTAATTAAATTTTTTACATTATGACAGACTAGACTGCCTTTGAAAAAAATGAGACTACCACTGATTTTTTTAAAATTTGTGGTTAGTCGTCCATCTGTAATGGTTTCGACTACAGCAATGGTCTGTTTTTTTTCTTCAAATAATTTCATTAAGCTAAAATCTAGTTTTGGTTTTAGCTTAACAGACGTCTCATCTAAGACGTTTTGAAAAAGTATATTTTCGTCCATAATTAATACATTTTGGAGGGGTATTTAAAACAGAAGACTTTAGTTAGTTTTATATCATTTGTTTTTAGAATGCTAGTTTTTTTATCTCTTCTACTGTATCTATTTTTTCCCAGCTTAGTTTAAGGTCATCTCGTCCAAAATGGCCGTAAGCAGCTGTTTGTCTAAAAACTGGTTTTCTTAAGTCTAATTTTTTAATAATGCCTCCAGGGGTCAGATCAAATGTTTTTCTAATAATTTTTATTATTTTCGTTTCGTCAATTTTGGCTGTGTTATGAGTGTCAATATTAATTGACACAGGTTCTGAATAACCAATAGCATAGGCTAGTTGAATTTCAGCTTCTGTCGCAATTCCTGCGGCTACTAAATTTTTGGCTATATAACGCGCCATGTAAGTAGCGGATCTATCTACTTTAGTGGCATCTTTACCGGAAAAAGCACCGCCTCCATGCTTTGCCCAACCTCCGTAAGTATCAACAATTATTTTTCGACCAGTTAAGCCCGCATCTCCTTGTGGACCTCCTGTTACAAAGCGGCCTGTAGGGTTGATGAAGTATTTGGTATTTTCATCTAAGTATATGGCCGGAATGATTTTTTTGATGATTTTTTCAATGACATCTTTTTGGATAGTAGCATGTTCTACTTCAGGATCATGTTGAGTTGAAATAACTACGGTGTCTACGCGTTTAGGAATACGACCTTCGTATTCTACGGTTACTTGTGATTTGGCATCTGGCCGAAGATAGGCTATTTCTTTAGTTTTGCGGGCAGTTGCTAATTTTTGTACTAATTTATGAGCTAATACAATTGGTAAAGGCATTAGTTCAGGAGTTTGGTTACACGCATAACCGAACATTAATCCTTGGTCCCCGGCACCTATTTTTTTGAAGAGGCCTTCGCCTTCATTTACGCCTTGAGCAATATCTGCAGATTGTTCGTTGATGGTGGTTAAAATGGCGCAACTGTTGGCATCAATACCATACTGATCATTGGTATAGCCTACTTCAGTTAAGGTTTTTTTAACTATTTCACGAATATCTATGTATGCAGAGGTGGTCATTTCGCCACCTACTAGTATTAGACCAGTAGTGGTAAAACATTCTACGGCAACTCTACTTTGAGCATCTTGTCGTAAAGCTTCGTCAAGAATACTATCAGAAAGTTGATCGCATAATTTATCTGGATGCCCTTCTGCAACAGATTCGGAAGTAAATAGATAAGTCATTTGATTCCTTTCTATATATGTAACGTTATGATAAAAGATATATTAACATTTTTTGTTTTTTTAGCAAACAAAAAATCTATAGGAGAGTCCCGAAAAGACAGCATAACGATGGCTTTTTAGGTTTTTAATAGATGAATAGTTTGTTTTCTTTTAGACCCAACAGAAATTAAAGAAATTTTAACATCAACTAGCTTAGAAATATATTGAACATATTTTTTAGCGTTGTTGGGTAGATCTGCATATTGTGTAATTTGCGAAATATTTTGTTCCCAACCAGGTATTTCTTCATAAATAGGAGTGCAAGTTTTAAAGACCTCTAAATCCAAGGGCAATTCATTAATAATTCTGCCATCTGCTGTTTGGTATTGATTGCAGATTTTGATCGTTTGTAATTGATCTAAAACATCTAGTTTTGTTAGACATATTTCGGTAAGACCATTTATTCTTGCGGCATATCTGAGCAT
Source organism: bacterium (assembly GCA_018646105.1). Classification (GTDB taxonomy): domain Bacteria; phylum Margulisbacteria; class Marinamargulisbacteria; order JABGVJ01; family JABGVJ01; genus JABGVJ01. The sequence goes on along the minus strand of JABGVJ010000044.1, from coordinate 12,162 downwards.
TAAGGTGTCTAACCATCCACAGCGTCTCTGACGCCCTGTGGTAGTGCCATATTCGGCGCCTTTTTCAATCAAATGCTGACCAATTTTATTGTTTTGTTCTGTAGGAAAAGGGCCTTCTCCAACTCTGGTAAGGTAGGCTTTGGCAATGCCGATTACATTGTTGATTTTGTTGGGGCCGATACCTGCACCAGTGCAAGCTCCGCCGCTAGTACAGTTCGAAGAAGTGACGAAAGGATATGTGCCATGATCTATATCAAGCATGGTTCCTTGAGCTCCTTCTAAAAGAATATTTTGATTTTGATCAATGGCAGTGTTTATATATAGAGAAGTATCGATAATAAAAGGTTTTAAGCGTTGGCCGTATTGGTAATATTCTTCAATGATTTTTTCTTGATCTAGAGATTTGGATATTAGGTTGTCCCAGTTTCTATTTACTATTTTTTTACGCAAGGTTTTTTTAGAAAGTAAGTCTAGTATTCTAATGCCGTTTCGAGAAATTTTGTCTGTATAGGTAGGCCCAATACCTTTGCCAGTTGTACCTATTTTTTTCTGTTTTCTGTCAGTTTCCTCCGCTGAATCTAAATTTAAATGAAAAGGAAGAATAACGTGCGCTGTGCTGGAAATTTTAAGTTTTTGAGGGGTTATGGTAATTCCTTTTTTCTTTAAAATGGCCATTTCTTCTAAGAGAAAGGCTGGATTTATGACCACCCCATTACCTATAATGCAGCATACATTTGGATAAAGAATACCAGAAGGAATAAGGTGTAATTTGAAAGTATCATTTCCAACAACAACGGTATGTCCGGCATTGTTACCGCCTTGGTAACGAACAACTAAACTTGTGTTTGCGGCGAGAATATCAGTGATTTTTCCTTTACCTTCATCTCCCCATTGTGTGCCTACTAAAACATCTACAGACATTTGTTTACCCCTTTTTTGAAAAAAAATAGCTCCACTATGCCGTGTGTGATTAATGTGTGCACCGTGAAGAGCACAGTGGGTTCTGGTATAGACCAGATAGTAGCTTTCCTGAATACGCCAAGGCGTATTCAGAGAGAAGCTGCCCCATTTTAATGTGTTGGTACCACATTAAAATGCATCACGAGCATAGTAGAGATCTTGGTATTATAGCATTCTGGTGTGTCTTACTCAAGATGAAGGAAGCAGTTGTGTAATAGATGCTTTTTTTTGTTTTGGTGGAATTTTTGGCAAGGTAATGCTAAAGGAAGATCCTTGTTTGCCTGTACTTTTGATATGAATTTTGCCGCCGAGCATTTCGACCAATTCTTTGACAATGGATAAACCTAAGCCAATACCTTCATATTTTCTTTCGACAGACGCATCTAGCTGTTTGAATTTTTCAAAGATGCTTTCTTTTTCAGAGTCTAATAAGCCGATGCCGGTATCTTTGACGGTGAAGGTAACATGTTTGTAGGTTTCTTGGCAGTGAAGCGTAACGGATCCTTTTTCGGTAAATTTTATGGCATTAGAAATAAGATTAATAAGTATTCTTCTTAGCTTTTCTTCATCAGTATTAATAAAAAGATTAGAGTTATCAAAAGGAGTTGAAAATTCGATATTTTTTATATGGGCAATTGAGGCATAAGATTTTAGCAAATCATTTAAAAGTTTTTGGACATTTATTTCTTGATTTTGGATGGCTAATTTACCCGCTTCTATTTTGGATAAATCTAAGAGATCATTAATTAGGTTTTTTAAATTTACAGATTCATTTAAGGCAATATGAAGATATTCTTTTTGTTGTATAGATACAGGGCCTAGAGTTTCTTGGGCAATTAAAGAGATAAAGCCCATAATGGAGGTTAGAGGGGATCTTAATTCGTGAGAAACGGTTCTTAAAAAATTTTCTCTTAATTCTACTAATTCTTTTTCATGACTGATATTTCTGAAAATAAGAAGATACCCTATGTGCTTTTTCCGAAGATTTTTTACAGGTGAAATAGATAAAGAATAGGTAGTATCTTTGCTTTGGGAACGAAAAACTCTGATTTCCCGTTGAATAGACTTTAAAGGTGTTTGATTTAGCGATTCAAGAATAGTTTTTATTTGTTGCTGTGTAGATTCTTGTTTTTCAAATATGGTTATTAAGGGCTGTTTTTTTATTTTGGACAAATTAAACTCAAATGTTTTTTGGGCCACTTGATTGGCAGAAATAATTTGTTGATTTAGATCGGTGATTATAAGAGTGTCTGGAAAGCTACCTATGAAGTCAAAAGAAAGGCGCTTTTTTTTAGAAATAAGTTTATGTTTGACCCATAATTTGTGTAACTGATAATAAATTAGTTTAAGTTTTTTTAACATGTTGTTTTAGTTAAATGATAAATAATAATGCCTGTAGCAACAGAAACATTTAAAGAACTAACTTTTCCTTTTTGCGGGATATGAATTTTGCAGTCTAGTTTTTTTTGAATAACAGGAGATATGCCTTTTTTTTCGTTACCAACTATCAGAGCCAAAGGTAAGTTTACTCGGCAGTCTGCTAAATTTTGTCCTTGGTTAGAGTCTGCTCCGTAAAGCCAGTAGCCGGCGTTTTTAAGTTTTTTTAGCGTTGAGGCTAAATTGGTTACTTTGACCATTTCGATATGATGGATGGCGCCAGAAGAAGTTTTACTAACACCAGGGGTTATCTGGCAGTTTCGATCTTTGGGATAAATGACAGCGGAGAAGCCTAAAACTTCACAAGTTCTAATGATCGCTCCAAAATTATAAGGATCTTCTAAATGATCTGCGATTAGAATGTAAGGATGTTTTTGGGGGTTTTGAAGGATGCTTTGTAGATCTATGGTTTTAGCGATTTGAATGTAAGCAACGATTCCTTGGTTTTGTGTTTCTGCGGTGGTTTCAGCTATTTTTTCCGATGAGACAAATTGGATTTTTATGTTTTTATTTTTGGCTTGGTTCAGTATGCTTATGATTTCCGGTTTGTTTTTTTGGGGATAAGCAACTAGGATACGATCTATTTGCGTATGGTTTGATTTTAAGGCTTCTTGAAGAGATTTTTTTCCTTTAATAATATTCATATTAGGCCCTCGGATGATGTATTTTATACGTTTTTATGAGATTTTTTTGGGTGAGATGGGTATAGATTTGAGTAGTGGAAAGAGAGCTGTGTCCTAATAATTCTTGTACAATTTTTAGATTAGCGCCTCCATTTAATAATTCAGTGGCAAAAGAGTGTCGAAAAGTGTGTGGTGTAATGGGTTTTGAAATATGTGCTTGGTTTTTTATTTTTTTAATTATACGTTGTACGGTACGAGGCGTGATTCTAGATCCTTGTTGATTAATAAAAAGGGCGGAGTTGTTTTTTTTCGCCCAAATATGGCGTGTGTTTTGTAAGTATAGCTTAAGATATTTTTCGGCTATTTTGCCAAAAACGACAATTCTTTCTTTGTTGCCTTTTCCTTTTACTAAAATTTCCCTTTCAAAAAAGTTTAAATCATTAAGATTTAATTGGGTTATTTCGCTGACACGAAAACCAGAACTGTATAGTAATTCAATTAAAGCTCTATTTCGACGGTCAATATTATGAGAGAGATCAAAACATGAAAATATTTTTTCTATTTCTTGTTCATATAAGACAATCGGTAATTTTTTAGGTATTTTAGGTGTTGAAAGAAAAAGCCATGGATTATTGCTGATGATATTGTTATGGGCCAAATATTTCCAAAAGGATCTAAGCGAGGCTATATTGCGGGAAATAGTTTTGCGACTATAATTTAGCTTTTCTAAAAAATATAAATATTGTCTACATAAATGATAATCTATTTTATTAATAGAAAGAGATTGTTGTTTTAGAAAGTCTTGAAAAATAGAAAGATCTTTTTTATAGCTTTTAATAGTATTAAAAGCATAATTTTTTTCTAATTTTAGAAAATTTAAATAAGTATTTACATAATTAGAAATGTCGCTGCTCAATTTTGATTACTCCAAATATTGATTTAGATTTTCTTCATTTAGTTCAAGAATTTTTCCATTTTGAGTTATCCAGGATGTTTTGTTTTTTTCTTTTCTAGTATCTATATGGATATGTTTTTCAGATAAATTTAGACCAATTCCTTTGAACTCTGGTATGGTTTCGGCAAGTTTGAATGCTTCTTTTAAATTCAAATTATCGATTGTTATATCAGCAGCTATACCTAGCGAATGATAATTTTTACGAAAATCTTTTTTAGTTATGGAATATTCCGGACAAGTATAGCCTTTTAGGATGTTAATGTGTTTTCTGCATTTACTACGTAATAATTCCAGCCCTCCGATGAGGCCTAAACTTATTTTTATTTCCGTATCACATTTACCGCATTTGCAACTAAAATCTTTTTGAGAAAAATGTTCGGATATTTTTTTGTTTCTTTTGTGCATATTATTTTTGTGCATATTATAATTCCTTTTTATAAAAATCGAGTGCTGCTTTTATTTCTTTGAAATCTTGCCAGGTAAGCCATTTTGGGAGACCTTTTTTATTAGAAGGGTTTTTCAGTAGATAAGAAGGATGAAATACCGGCATTAAATATAGGGGGCTTTTTAGATGATTGACTTTGATTTGATGCCAGTTTCCGCGTGTCTGGGTGATGGATAAGGTTTTATCTAACAAAGCTTTTAGGGAAGTAGAACCAATGAGAATAATTATTTTGGGTTTTATGGTTTGTATTTGTTTGATTAGATAATTTTGGCATTGGGTTATTTCTTCGGGCAATGGTTTGCGGTTGCTTGGTGGGCGGCATTTTAAAAGGTTGGTGATGTATATTTCGGTTTCGGGATTGATATTTACAGATGCAAATATTTTCCTTAATAATAAACCGGCTTCGCCAACAAAAGGTAATCCTTTGAGATCTTCTTCTTGACCGGGAGCTTCGCCGATGGCTAATACAGTGGCGTTTTCTGGGCCACATCCAAAAACTGTGCAGTGACGAGTTTTATGTAAAGGACAAAGTGAGCATTCCTGGCATTTTTGGGCGGTTTCGGCTAATGAAATTTGATCAAAAGGAGTGCTTGTATCCAGATTAATCATGAGATTAGTAATCAGAAGTTTCTAGATCATACGCCGTATCGATTTCTGTTGTTTCATCTTCTGTTTCGATTAAGAGGTAGTTACAGGCGGAGTCCTTTTTATGTTTTGGGGCTGTCTCGCTTAAAATTTCTTTTTCAGTTTTTTGATAACAAAGATGACAAGCTTTCCATAAGAGGCCGTGAACGCATTCAGGATGATTTTTTTTTGACATATATTTTGCTCCTTTAATAATGTTATATATACTAATTTAGTGTTTATTTTAGTGTTTTTTTAGTTTTTGAGCAACAGTGCTATATGTCTTCAGTTATTTGAAGATACTAATACCTCTATATTGCCTCTATATTTTTTAGTGCGTTTACAAGTGAAATTAGTATTGGTATAATTCTGTATTTGTTTGTGACGATTGCGCGAGTGGCGGAATTGGTAGACGCGCTAGACTTAGGATCTAGTACCGCAAGGTGTGGGGGTTCAAGTCCCTTCTCGCGCACCAAAATCTTTGTTGACATGGATTGTGGTGATGTGTTAGATTGTTTGTTCTTAGATGTTTATGAACAATTTACACTAATTTCATAGTTTATTTTGGCTATAGTAAGAAGAGGAATAAGGTTGATAGTATTAGTAACTTTAGAATGTAAAGAATGTGGTCGTAGAAATTATTCAACTAAAAAGAATAAGCGTAACACAACAGAGCGTATAGAACTAAAAAAATATTGTAAATGGTGTAAGGAACATACAGTTCATAAGGAGACTAAGTAAGGACTTAGAGGTCCGTAGCTCCAATTGGTAGAGCGTCGGTCTCCAAAACCGAATGTTGTCGGTTCGAATCCGACCGGACCTGCCAGAAGGAATAATAGGTTTTGCGTATAAGATGAGTAATAAAAAAGAAAATATAAAGTTAAAACAGTTTTTTCATGAGTTGAAATTTGAAATAAAAAAAGTGACGTGGCCACAAAAGAATAGCGTCATAACATCTACATTGGTGATAATTTTTATTATGTTTTTTTTTACTCTGTTTGTAATGTCGAATGATTTTATTTTTGGAAAAGTTATTTTTATTCTAAAGAATAATTTTTTAAGAACTATTTAGCAATAGACGGGAAATTTAATGGCAAAAGAAGAGAAACAAGATATTATTGAAGAAAATACGGAAGAAAAAGAGCTTGATCTGGATTCAACTGATATGGATTCAAAAGAGAAGTTAAAGGATAAGGGTGAATGGTATATCCTTCAGTGTTATTCTAGTCAGGAATATAAAGTTAAGGCTAAATTAGAGTATTTGAGAGAAGCGGATAATTTGGAAGATAAAATATTAGAGGTTTTGATACCTGAAGAAGAAACAATAGAGATCAAGAACAATAAAAGAGTAGAAAGAGTTGTGAAAAAATATCCCGGGTATGTATTTATTCAAGCGGATATGGATGATGAGTTGAGTTATATAGTGAGGCGAGTTACGGGAGTTGCTAAATTTGTGGGGGCAAAAAATATGCCAACACCGGTTAAAACTGAAGAAATATTAAAAATATTAAAATCAAAAGAAGTTAAAACGAAAACAATTGAAGTGGATTTTGAAATTGGTGAAGTGCTCAAAATTGTGGATGGACCATTTAGAGGTTATAGCGGGCCTATTTCAGAGATTAGTCCGGATAAAGGTAAATTGAAATCATTGATATCTATATTTGGCAGAGAAACTCCGGTTGAGTTAGACTTTAAGCAAGTTGAGAAAATAGTTAAATAAATTTATAAGGCAGGAAAGATTTTTATGGCTAAAAAAGTAAAAACAACTCTTAAATTACAAATCCCGGCGGGGAAGGCCACTCCGGCTCCTCCAATTGGCCCGGCGTTAGGCCAGCATGGCGTTAATATTATGGATTTTTGTAAAGCATATAATGACCAGACTAAAGATAAAGGCGGTATGGTCATTCCTGTTGAATTAACAATTTATGAGGACAGGAGCTTTACTTTTATATTGAAAACCCCACCGGCTAGTATTTTGATCAGAAAGGCCTTAGCTGTAGATAAGGGGTCGTCTAACCCGGGAAGAGAAAAATTGGAAAAAAAGTTAAATAAGCAGCAATTAGAAGAGATTGCAACTATAAAAATGCCAGATTTGAATGCTAATAATTTAGAAGAAGCGGTTAGAATAATTGAGGGTTCAGCAAGAAGTATGGGAATAGAGGTGAGTAAATGAAAAGAGGAAAGAAATATTTGCAGAAAATAGAAAATATAGATTTGCAAAAAACTTTTTCGCCTAAAGAAGCCATAAAATTAGTTAAGGAGTTGGCTTATGCTGAGTTTGATGAAAGTCTAGACCTTTGTTTTAATTTAGGTATTGACCCTAGGCATGCGGATCAACAGGTTAGAGGGACTTTGAGCTTGCCATATGGAACAGGTAAAAAGTTGAAAATAGTGGTTATTACTTCTCCGGAAAAGGTTGCGGACGCTAAAGAGGCTGGAGCAGATGAAGCGGGATCAGAAGAATTGGTCGCTAAAATTGCGGGCGGGTGGTTTGATTTCGATTTAGTAATTGCTTCTCCTGAAATGATGCCTAAGATAGGTAAAGTAGGGCGTCTTTTAGGGCAAAAGGGATTGATGCCAAGTCCTAAAAATGGCACGGTTACTACTGATTTAGTAAAGACTGTGCAGGAATTCAAAAAAGGTAAAGTGGAATATAGGAACGATAAAAGTGCTTTGGTACATATGCAGATTGGCAAGAAATCTTTTGAGGAAGATCATTTGTTGGAAAATTTTAATGTTGTGTATGATGCTGTTTTGAAGGCTAAACCGAGTGCTTCTAAAGGAGTTTATTTTAAGTCAATAGTTATGAGTTCTAGCATGGGGCCTGGGGTGCATCTCGAAGTAGTAAAAGATAAATGGTAATTAATTATTAAGGGGTTATGCTTATGGAAACTGTAAAAGAACGAAAAAGTAAAGTAGTTGATCAAATTAAGGATAAGCTTAAAAAAAATGAGCTTAGTATTTTTATTAATTTTAAAGGAATAAGTGTGACGGATTTTACTTCTTTTAGAAAAAAAATGCGGCAGTTTAATGCGGATGTTTGTGTATATAAAAACACTTTGTTACGTCGATCCACTTCTGATTTAACGATAGATGATAAAGGTTTTTTTGTGGGGCCAACAGCGTTGATTTCGATCACGAGTGATATGGCTGCAGTTTGCAAGGCTTTATTTAAATTTAATAAAGATAATAAAAAAGATATGGTTAAAGGAGCGATATTAGAGAATCAAATAGTACCTAAAGATGTAGTAAAAGAAATAGCTGATTTACCTTCGAAGAAAGACTTGATTGCTAAGTTTTTTAATGTGGTTAATTCTCCTATTAATAGATTTGGCTTTGTGTTAGCTAGTCAGTTAGTAGGATTATTGAGAATTTTAAATTCTGTAAAGATAAAAAAGGAAGAGGAGGAGAAAAATGACAAGTAAAAATACGACTGTGGAAGTAAAGGCAGAAGAATTGACTAAAGAAGAAGAGTCTATTCTTTCTACGATTGAAAATATGTCTGTTTTAAGACTAAGCAAATTAGTTAAAGCAGCAGAAGATAGATTTGGGATTACTGCTTCTGCAATGCCTATGGCTGCTGCGCCTGTGGCTGGAGGTGCTGCTGGAGAAGGGGCTGCAACAGAAGAAGCTAGTACGGTTAGCGTTATTCTGACTAGTTGCGGAGATAAGAAAATACCAGTATTGAAAGTTGTAAGAGAGTTAACTGGGTTAGGTCTTAAAGAAGCTAAAGATTTGGTAGATAATGTACCTAAGCCTGTGAAAGAAAATATTGAAAAAGAAGAAGCTGAGAAAATCAAGAAGGCTTTAGAAGAGCAAGGCGCTAAAGTAGAAGTTAAGTAGTTAAGTGTTTAGAACCTGAAGATCAAAAGAGGAAAGTTTTCTTTTTTTGTCTTCAGGTTTGTTTTGCATCTGTATCATTGAAGTTTATTTGTGTGTTTTGTATATAAAATTTGGAGTGATAACCTGTGAAAAAAAATAAGTATATAAGAAAAAGAGAACTTTTTTATAAGTCAGATAGAAAGGAATTGGTTGATGTTCCGAATTTGATAGAGTTGCAGTTGAACTCTTTTGATAATTTCTTTAAAGAAGGAATTAGAGAAGAATTGCAAAATATATCTCCTATTTTAGGCGCTGGAGGGAAATATGAATTAGAGTTTTTAGATGGCTATAATTTTGATGCTCCGACAGCTAATTATGAAGAATGTTTACAAAAAGAAATTACTTATTCTTCTTCTTTACGAGTGCCTGTGCGATTAATTAATACGGAAACAGGGGAAGTTAAAGAACAAGAAATTTTTATGAGTGATATCCCTAGGATGACGGATAAAGGGACTTTTTTGATTAATGGTGCTGAAAGAGTAATAGTAAGCCAGTTTATCAGATCTCCGGGTATTTATTTTCGTAAGAAATTAGGACTTAATAAAGTTACTGCTAATTATATCTGTACAATGATTCCTAATAGAGGTGCGTGGTTAGAGATAGAGTCTGATTCTAATAATATTATTTATGCGCATATTAATAAATTGCGAAAATTACCGATAACTACTTTTTTAGGGGCATTAGGATATACTCAAGATGATATTTTGAAAAATTGTAGAGATAAAAGTGTTTTAATGAAAACATTTGAAAAAGCTCCGATTGAATCCAAAAAAGAATGTTTAATAGAGGTTTATAGGAAGTTGCGTCCAGGTGATCCTGTTTCTGTGGATGGGGCTAAAACTTTATTAAATAGTTTGTTTTTTGATAATACAAAATATGATTTAAGCACAGTGGGAAGATATAAAATTAATAAAAAGTTAGGATTAGAGGTTGATTTAGATGTTTTGGTTTTGACAGGAGAGGATATTATATTTGCTATAAATTATCTTATCGGTCTTATTAACGGGGCTGGCAGTTTAGACGATATAGATCATTTGGGAAACAGAAGAATAAAAAGCGTGGGAGAGCAACTTCAAAAGCAATTTAGAATAGGGTTGGCGAGGTTGGAGCGTTTAATTAGAGAGCAAATGACCTTGAAGGCGAACGAAAAGATTACTCCACAGCAATTGATTAATATTAGACCTGTTGTAGCGGTGATGCGAGCTTTTTTTGGGACATCGCAGTTATCTCAGTTTATGGATCAAACAAATCCAGTGGCAGAAATTGCGCATAAAAGAAGATTGAGTGCTTTAGGACCTGGTGGCTTGACCAAAGAAAGAGCTGGTTTTGAAGTTAGAGATATTCATTCTTCTCATTATGGTAGAATTTGTCCTATTGAAACACCAGAAGGCCCGAATGCTGGATTGATAGGTCCGATGGCGACTTTTGCGAAAGTCAATAGATTTGGTTTTTTAGAAACGCCTTATATTAAAGTGAAAAACAAACAATTGACAGATGAGGTGGAATATTTATCAGCTGATTTAGAGGATAACTGTAAAATAGCTCCTTACGATATATCAGTGGAAAAAAATAAAATCAAGGAAAATGTGGTTATTGTTAGATGTAATAAAGAATTTATTTATGTTGATGCAAGTGAGGTTGAATATATAGGTGTTTCGCCACATCAATTATTAGGGGTTGGTTGTGGGTTAATTCCTTTTTTAGAACATGATGATGCAAATAGAGCTTTAATGGGGGCGAATATGCAACGGCAGGCGGTGCCATTGGTGCATGAAGAGGTGCCTTATGTTGGAACTGGTATGGAAAAAGTAATAGCTAGAGATTCTTGTATTATGACTAGAGCTAAGAATGCAGGTGTTGTTAGTAGTGTATCTGCTTCTGAAGTCGTTATTAAGCAGAAGAATGGTGAAGAAGATGTTTATATTTTACAAAAGTATGTGCGGTCTAATCAAAATACCTGTAGAAATCAGTCTCCTTATGTGGAGCTTGGCGAAAAAGTGGAAAAAGGACAGGTTATAGCGGAAGGAACTTCGGTAACTGACGGTGAGTTGTCTTTAGGTAGAAATATTTTGGTAGCGTTCATGCCTTGGGAGGGATATAATTTTGAAGACGCGCTTGTTATTTCTGAAAGGTTAGTTAAAGACGATATTTTTTCGTCAATTCATATTCATAGATATGAAATAGATGTGCGAGCTACTAAATTAGGCCCAGAAGAAATTACGCGTGAGATTCCAAATGTTTCAGAAGAAGCTGTAAAATATTTGGATGAAAACGGTATTATTAAAGTGGGAGCAGTTGTGCGTTCGGGTGCTATTTTGGTGGGTAAAGTAACTCCTAAAGGGGAAACTGAGCCGCCAGCAGAAGAAAAATTATTACGAGCTATTTTTGGTGACAAGGCGCGTGATATGAAGGATACTTCTTTAAAAGTTTCTTCAGGGGAATACGGTAAAGTTATAGGCGTACGAGTTTTTTCTAGAGAAAATAATGATGATCTGCCACCAGGTATTAATAACATAGTCAGGATTTATATAGCTCAATATAGAAAAATTTCTATTGGAGATAAGATGGCGGGGCGACATGGAAATAAAGGCGTCATATCAACTATTTTACCAGAAGAAGATATGCCATTTTTACCTAACGGCCAACCAATAGATATAGTTTTAAATCCGTTGGGAGTTCCGTCCAGAATGAATGTAGGACAGTTATTTGAAATGTTATTAGGAATGGCCTCTCATGTTTTAAAAGAAAATTATCGGGCTCAGTTATTTGACGAAGCTTTTGATGATCATGCTACAGTAAAAGGCGTAGAAGGCAAATTAAAAGAAGCTTCTAAAGTTTTAGGTTATGAATGGATTAAACCATCAGGTAAAACGCCTTTAAGAGATGGTAGAACAGGGGAGTTTTTTGAGCGAGAAGTTACGACCGGATATATGTATATTTTGAAGTTGATTCATTTGGTTGATGATAAAATACATGCACGATCTACAGGCCCATATTCGTTGGTAACCCAACAACCTTTAGGCGGGAAAGCGCAATATGGAGGCCAAAGATTTGGTGAAATGGAAGTTTGGGCGTTAGAAGCTTATGGGGCAGCTCATACATTACAGGAGATGTTGACGATAAAATCAGATGATTTGGTAGGAAGAACAAAAGCGTATGAGGCCATTATTAAGGGTAAGCCATTGGCTAAGCCGGGAACTCCGGAATCTTTTAGGGTCTTATTGCGTGAATTAAGG